>JAIBBF010000001.1 GCA_019694795.1 Flavobacteriales bacterium
TTGTTGTGCTCGAATTTCCACATGCGCCTCCAATGGTGTAGGTAATCGTATGCGTTCCTACGCCCGCTGATGCAGGATCAAATGTCCCGTTAGTAGGATTCGTAATTCCAGGTCCACTCCAGGTTCCACCTGCATCCACCGCGGTTAAGTTCACACTCGATGCATTGATACAAAATGGTCCCGCCGGTGTTATCGTCGTATTCGCTGTGTCGTTCACTACAATATTCGTAGTACCAATATCGCCACATACGCCACTAATCGTATAGGTAATTGTATGCGTTCCTACACCTGCCGTTGCAGGATCAAATGTTCCCGTTGCAGCATTGGTAATTCCTGTTCCACTCCAGCTGCCTCCTGTTTGTGCAGCCGTTAATGTCACCGACGGATCACCCACGCAGAATGGTCCTGCAGGAGTCACCGTTGCATCAGCATCAGCAATCACCTGAATGGTGGTCGTCTGTGTATCTGAACAAGCTCCTGTTCCTACCACATAAGTAATCGTATGCGTTCCCGCTCCCGCTGTAGCTGGATTAAACGTTCCATTAGCCGCATTGGTAATTCCTGTTCCACTCCATGTTCCGCCTGCATCCACCGCCGTTAAATTCACCGCCGCATTCGATTCGCAGAATGGTCCCGCCGGTGTTATCGTTGCATCCAGTTGTGCGCTTACGGTGATATTCATAGTGGCAGGATTGGTACATCCTGTTGGCGTATAAGTGATGGTATGCGTACCCACACCCGCAATCGACGGATCAAAAATTCCGGTAGTGGCATTGGTAATTCCTGTTCCACTCCATGTTCCTCCGGCAATCGATGCGGTTAATCCTACTGCTGGATCAGTATCGCAGAATGGTCCTGCAGGTGTAAGTGTTGGTGTGGCTGGACCTACAAATGGTCCGCCGCTATAGGTAATCGGACAGCCATTGGCATCTTGTATCGTTACCGAATACATATCGCCATTAACTAATCCGCTAATCACTATCGTTCCATTGTTATTGCAGGTTGTATTGTTCAATACCGCATTGGCAGGTGTTGCTCCCGTGGCCGTAAACTGCGATCCATTCATTGCTGGTAGTCCACCACTCACCGTCACCGTTACTGTTCCATTTGCACAATCTTCTACACCTGTTGCAGTGATTTCAGTGAGGTACTGCACCGCAAATGGCTGACCCAAATCGTAGCAATAACCGCCCCAGTTGGTCACCGAATAATAACCTCCCGTTACATCATACATCGTTATCGGTACTATGTAAACCGTGTTATTGGTAAAGGTGCCCGCAGGGAATGAATTGATGATAAATAAATCATTGATATCCGTAAACGTACTGCTGGTTTCTATTACACCCAATAAACATGGATCAGTAGTGATGTCCGGTAATCCTACAGTTGGTGGACAGGAATAAATCATGTACCAAATTCCGGGATTGTACGGAATCGTTGCATCGTTTACATCGTTGGCATACGTGAAATTTCCATTGGAGTTGATCGTAATCTGATCACCATAACACATCACGTAATTCGTAGTAGAACTTCCGGTGATTGTACCCGTGTATGTTCCCGCATCGGCAGGACATAAGCAGTTGGGTTGTGGTGTAAACGTAATGGTTTGCTGACAGGCAGGATTCGCTGTAAAGTACACTTGCACATCACAGGTCGCTAATCCCGGTGTACCTCCATTGATCGTATAAGTAAGCGGAGATACAAACGGAGGATTGAATACTTGTTGTAATCCTTCACAGGTTTCTACAATGAGCTGACCTGTACTCGGTGGTGATGTAAATTGAATATTTCCATTGATCGGATAAGTATTCGTTGCAGGATCACATACACCAATATTCACATCGAAGAAATCGAGGTTACACGGACAAACCGGTTCGGTGAATGTGGGACTCGTAATGGTACATGCCGGTGATGCACTAAACACTGCCGTAATCGAACATCCCGTGGAGCCATCCGCATTGATATTACTCAATGTGAAATTCGTTGGCGATGTAAATGGCGCATTAAATGTTTGCGATCCGCCACAAGAACTGGTCACCGTCATCGTTCCACTCGATGGGGCATTGGTAAATGAAACACTTCCAGTGATGGAATAGGTGTTACTCGCAGGAACACATGCTCCCACATTCACGTTAATCGCTGTAAATGCACAAGGGTTACATGCTGCCGGTGCAGTATAATTCGCTGTATTAGTACAAGCCGTATTAGCAGAAAAAGTTGCAGTCACCGTACACGCTGCTCCATTAGCAGTAAGTCCGGTTAAGTTATAATTCAACGGCGATGTAAACGGCGCATTAAAGGTCTGCGATCCACCGCAGGAATTCGTCACCGTTAAGGTGCCACTGGAAGGCGCATTCGAAAACGTAACTGAACCCGACAAACTATATGTGCTATTGGCAGGATTACATGCCGATGGTGTAGCCGTTACTGAGGTAATGGAACAAGGTAAACATGCAGCAGGAGCAGTGTAATTGGATGTTGCTGTACATGATGTATTAGCAGAGAACGTGGCAGTAACAGTACATGCTGCACCATTTGAAGTAAGACCTGTTAAATTATAATTCAACGGAGAAGTGAATGGTGCGTTAAATGTTTGCGATCCGCCACAGGAACTTGTCACCGTTAAGGTGCCTGTAGTGGGTGGTGAAGAAAATGTAATTTGACCAGCAACTGAATATTGATTATTTGCAGGATTACAAGCTGAAGGTGTTGAAGTAAGATTTGAAATAACACAACAACTGTTGTTAAGCGAGATTTCTACTGTATAGGAATTAATCCCTGCAATTGGACAAGCATTATCTTCTGCCTGAATAGTTACTGTTTGAAAGGCAGGCGCACCGGTTGGCGGAGTCCAGCAAACTGTTGCTGTGGCAGGATTTGTTCCCGTAAAATTTACGGTTGCACCCGGTAATGCTGTAGTAATATTTGAAGTTAGTGTAATAATATTTCCTGCATTGTTATCACTGAAAACAACACTAAAACAACCATTGTTTCCATAACACATGGAAACAGCATTGGAACCCGTTTGATTGATGGTGCCCGATAATCCGGATACACCACCTGCAGGAGGTTGCGGAGCCTGATTTGTACAGTTGATTACTTCAACCTGGAATTGCTGCACAACAGTACCAACGACTTGTCCGGATGTATTTGTTTAAGTAATTAAAACAGCTACAACAAAGTTTCCAATTGTATTTGGAGTGAAGGTTAACACCCCTGCATTATTGTCAATTACAATTCCATTTATTGGTGTTCCACCGGTAAAGCCAGCATTATAGGTAACAGGCGTACCCGCTGCAGATAATGCTGATACCAATTGATATGTTAAAGTGTTTCCATTGGGATCTGATCCTCCCAAAGAATAACTCACCGGTTGATTTACGCAAACATATGGAATAGGTGGTGCTGTAATATCTGCTGATGAATTACATGGAGATGTAGCACTGTTTAGTGTTGTAGGAAAATAATATCCAGGCTGACCGGATAAATTATTTGTCGTGTTAACGCAACAACTTGAATAGGATAATGTCCATGTATTACATGGTCCGGGCAGTGTAATTGTAGCCTGCCATTGATGCATCCAGATACCGGGAAGTGTACCTCCAAAACATTCACTTTGATTTACCTGTGAAGGACATAATTGAGAAACGTCCTGCTGGAAAATAGTATTGGTCATTGTAAAATTGAGATCAATACCGCCATTTAATCCACAGGTATTCGATGCTACCAATGTCATGGGATCGGTAGCACTCGTAAATGCTGTACCACAATCTTCGTACAAGGTTAAGGTTACCAGATATTGATTAGGTCCTACACAATCGTAGGTAATGTTACCACCCGGATTGTGAGAAGCAAAAGCACCGGATGTGAAAAGAAAAATTGAAACAAATAAAAAACTCAATTTTCCAATTAGAAAATTTCGCATGGCAAGCAAGTATTATATTATGTATTCTAAAATTTAACGCATCAACTATTAAATATGTAATCCCGGTTTAAACTTCCATCTAAACCGGGATTGTGTTTTTTATCTCAATAAAGTGATATGTCCAATGTAATCATGTTGCACTCCACGATGATCGAAGGCTTTCACTTTCCACACATACACATCTTGTTTTGCAGGTTCTCCTTTGTGGGTACCATCCCAACCTGTATTCGGATTATGGGTTTCGAAAATTAATTCGCCCCAACGGTTAAATACAAGCATTTCATATTCATCCATACTGATTCCAATTCCAACCGGAATAAACACATCGTTTTTACCATCACCATTCGGTGTAAATGTATTTGGTGTAAAGAGGATATAATCTCCTTCAACCGTTACCTGATAAGTAATAACATCTGTACATCCATATTGGTTGGTGATAAACAATGTAACATCAAATGTTCCTGTATCAGCATAAGTGTGAATCGGATCATCAAATGTGCCGATGGTTAAACCATTGTGTGTATTTGCAGGAACATTTACTCCGGGAGCACCTGTTAGGGTAAATCCATCTCCAAAATCCCATTGGTAAGTAACAGGTGTTCCTGTAGAAAGATCACCAAAGGTGATGGTAGGACTAAGGATTGTTGTTGTACCTGGAGTTGTAGAGAAATCAGCAACAGGTACTGGATATACATCCACCATTTCTGTTTGAGAAACTGTAGTAACACAACCCAAAGCAGAAGTTACTGTAACACATACATCGTAAGTACCCGGATTAGGATAAGTAAATGTTGTATTTGGAGAAGTACCTGAGTAATCCACTACTCCATCGCATTGGAAATCGTAATCGAAATTGACACCGATATCCGTATTCAGAATAAACTGTGCCGTAAATGGAGCACATCCTGCACTATCCACTACATTAAAGAATACAATCGGTAGATCATTTATAGTAACCTGAACTGAATCGAGTGCTACAATTGAACAACCATCATCAACTTTAACCGTGTACCATGTATCCACAGAAGGATTCACAGTAACTGTAGATTGATTTCCTGATTCAATATCATTTAATGTTGCTCCGTTTTGATCGTACCATGTAAAAGTATATGGTCCGCCATTTCCACCTGAAGCAGATGCTGCTAATGTGGTAGAATCATTTAAGCAGATGGCAATCGTTGGACTAACATCAACATCTAATGGAGGATTAACCGTAATGGTAATACAATCTTGCGGCGACAAACATCCGTTTGCATCTGTAATATCGAAGCAATAGGTTGTTGTGGTAAGCGGATTAACCATAATTGGTCCAGGCCCACTTAATCCAGGCGTTTGCCAGTTTACAGTGTATGGTGTTGTACCGCCGGTTCCACTTGCCCAAAGTTGAGTTGAGTCACCATAACAAATAGTAACATCTAAATCTCCAACAGCGCCAAGTGGATTTGGTTCAGTAACATCAACACAGTTGGTGGCATTACAGTTATTGTTATCGCTAACAACAACGCAATATAAACCGGTTACCAGATTGGTTGCAGTTTGAGTTGTTTGTACAGCAGGATCATCCCAAGCATAAGTTAATGGAGCAGTTCCGCCTGTTGTATTAACTGTAGCCGTTCCGTTGCTCTGACCATAACATAATGGCTCTGTAAATGTAAGTCCGGTAATTACTGGTCCTGCCTGATCGATAATAGTTGCATTGCTTGTTATTACGCATCCATGTGCATCGGTAACTGTAATATCGGTTACACCTGCACAAAGTCCTGTGTTGTTTGCAGCATTCATCGCAGCACCGGAAGTCCATGAGTACGCATAAGGCGTTGTACCTCCGGTTACCAATGCAGAAGATGCTCCATTACATTGCGAACAAGTAGCATCTGTTACCGAAACTGTAATTGCTAATGCAGCTGGCTCTGTAATGGTATTGCTAACAGTTACCAAACATCCATGATTATCCGTTACATCTGTAATGTAATTTCCTGCACAGAGGTTTGTAGCAGTTGAACCTACACTTACGTTATTGGTCCAGGAATAGAAATATGGAGCAGTGGCACCACTCACTCCCAGGTTTACAATTCCATCACAAACTGCATTACACGAAACGTTTTGCAGACTAGTTGTGTTTACCACTAATTGGGTTGGTTGCGTAATGGTAGTGTTGGCGGTAAACTGACATCCATTTGCATCCGTTATTACTGCGCTATAATTTCCAGCGCATAATCCTGTATTATTTGCAGATGTTGTGTTTGCACCACCCGACCATGCAATGGTGTATGGTGTTGTACCACCACTCATGGAAACTGTCGCAGCACCATCACATCCTCCAAAACACAGTGGTGATGTTGTTGACGTAACCGCCGCATTTAATCCTGTTGGTTCAAAAATAAATTGTGAAGTTGCAACAACACAGTTTGCAGAATCGGTTACCACAATACCATAGGTATCTCCCGGTAAAGTGGAAACAGTGGTTTGTCCGGTATAAGCAGGAATTACATTGTTGGCGCCATCTAACCATTCAATCACAAGCGGATTTGTTCCTCCTGTTGCGCTGATTACAATTTCTCCATCTGAAGCACCAAAACATGTTACATCAGAATGTGACGTAACAGCAAGTGTTGGTCCCGGAATATCGCTGATACAAATCAGACTATCTTTTACACATCCATTTCCATCTGTAACAGTAAGCGTATAACATCCGGAGAAAAGGTTAAATGCACAAGGAGTGATTTGGCCGGCAGGATCATCATACTGGAAAGTATATGGAGCAACACCACCAATAACACTTGCGCAAATCTGCCCGTTATTCTGTCCGCAGAATGCATTTTCTACAGTAGAAATTGCAAAGCTCAGAATACTTGGTTGATTCAATGTTACCGTATTTGAAACTGAACATCCGTTGGCATCAGTTACAATTACATCATATGTACCGGCGCATACATTCGAAACATTCGCTGTTGTGGCAAAGGATGGATCAAACCATTGAATTGAATATGGTGTTGTACCTCCGGAAACAGCTGCAGCCATTGTACCATCGCAGGCATTGAAGCAGGAAATATCTGTTCCGCTCACTGACACTGCAAGAGAACTTGGCTCAATGATATTAACTGTAGCTGTTGCTGTACAACCATTAGCATCGGTAACAGTGAAGGTATAGGTACCAACGCATAATCCATTATTCATTTGTGTATTTACTCCATTGCTCCATGAATAGGTATAAGGAGCAGTTCCGCCTGATGCAACTCCATTTGCAAATCCGTCGCAGACTCCTGCACATGATACATTACCACTTAAATCAATCGTGGCAGTTAACAAGGTAGGCTCAGTGATGGAAACATTGTATGAATTGAAGCAGCCATCCGCATCTGTAAGTGTAACGGAATAATTTCCTGCACAAAGTGATGATGCAGTAGATGTAGTTTGTGCGGCTGGATCATTCCATGAAAAACTAAATGGCGCTACACCAGAGTTGGCAACCAAAGTAGCTGTTCCATCGCATGACTGAAAGCAGAGATTATTTGTTCCTGAAATCGATCCTGTTACTGCAACAGGTTCGGTTAATTGATATGGAATAATATTCGTACAACCGTTTGCATCACTTAATATGAGTGTATAATTTCCATCACACAATCCATTAACTGATGATGTTGTACCAATAGATGCATTAGCGTTATCTCTCCAATCAAAGTTATACGGTGTAACACCACCAGTTACGGCGATAGAAATTACACCATCACAATAGGTGAAACAAGTAGGATCAATGGCTGTAGGAATATAAACGACTAATGGTGGCTCGGTGATGGTGACATTTGTAGAAGCAGCACAACCGGCAGCATCAGTAACCGTTACAGAATAAGTTCCGGCTGGTAAATTGCTAGCTGTAGGAGTGGTCTGACTGAATGCAGCTGCATCCCATTGAACAGTAAAGATTCCTGTTCCACCGATCATATCAACAGTTGCAGAACCATCATCTAATCCATTACAACTTACATTGGTTTGAGCAATGATCGCTGCAGAAGGACCTGCGATGTCGTTAATTTGAATTACCGCTGTATCTAAACATTGATTAGCATCTGTAATTTGAACCAAATAGGTTCCGGAGAACAAATTGCTTTCACAGTTATTGGTGCTAGCAACAGATAACCATTGTAAAGTGTAAGGTGTAATTCCTCCACTTGGCGTTACACAACCTGAACCATCGTTTTGCTGACAGTGTGCATCAACAGCAGTAATTGTATTGGTAAGTTCTGCAGGTTCTGAAATGGTAGCTGAAGCACTTAATGTACATCCATGGTCATCAGTAACTGTTACTGTATAATTTCCGGGACATAAGAAGAACGCTCCTGATGTTGTTTGATTCAATGGATCATTCCATGCATAGGTGTAAGGTGTTGTTCCACCAGTTACAGTAGCCGAAGCATTTCCATTACATGCACCAAAACATTTCACATCCAAACTCGATAATGAAAGTGAATATGCAGGTGGTTCATTCACAACCACACTGGCAGTAGAGTTACAGCCATTATCATCATTAACAGATACTGTATAAGTTCCGGCTATTAAACCAGATTGATTGGGCGTGGTTCCTATAACTGTACCGCCGCTATTGGTCCATGTTAAATTATAAGCAGGACTTCCACCGGTAGCAGACACAGATACTGAACCGTCACTTCCACCGAAACAGTTTACATCAACTGCGGATGGAGTGGCGACTAATAAAGTTGGTTCTGTTATTGTTACTGAACCTGTAATGATACACGAATTGGCATCAGTAACAGATAATGTCCAAACACCAGGTGCAAGGTTAGTGGCGGTTGAAGTTGTTTGCACTGGTGAAGTATTCCAGCTATATGTAAATGGTGCAGCGCCTCCGGTCATAACACCTGATGCAGAACCATCATTCGCTCCAAAACAAAGTACATTGTTCACAACGGACATCGTTAATGTTCCAGCAGGATTATTACCTACTGTGGCAGCTACTGTAACAGTACAGCCATTTGCATCCGTTACTGTGACATTATACGTGTTGGCTGCTAAGTTATTTTCAGTAGTTGCTACACCTCCGGAAGACCAGCTATAAGAATATGGTGCAGTTCCACCTGCAGCAGTTACGGTAGCAGATCCATCCGAATTCCCGCAGTTTGCATTTACAACTGTTGTACTTGCCGTTAATACGGCAGGTTCAGTTACAACAGCAGTTGACGTTTCTGTACAACCATTTACATCGGCAACAACAAGGCTATACGTTCCAGCACATAAACCGGATTGAGAAGCTCCGGTCAAGCCACCAGTCCAGGTATATGTTAGAGCTCCTGTACCTCCTGCAGCAGTTGCATTTACTGTTCCATTACAAGCTCCATTACACAATGCAGGAGTTGCAGTGGTATTTGAAATAACGATATCTGTAGGTTGCGTTACTGCAACACTTGCTGTAGCCGTATTTCCATTTGCATCAGTTACCGTAACGGTATAGGTATTTGCACAAACATTGATAATGTTTACTGTGCTGGCACCATTGGACCATGAATAGGTATAAGGAGCAACACCACCTGCTGCCAATGAATTTACTTGTCCGGTGCAGATATTAAAGCAAGTTAAATTTGTCGGACTTAAAGTTACAGTTAGTGGTGCTGGTTCGGTAATGGTAACACATGCTGTAGTTACACAACCGGCAGCATCAGTAATGGTTGCGCAATTATTTCCAGCGCATAAATCATTAGCTGTTGCATTGGTATTCGAATTATCCCAAAGGATTGTATAAGGAGATGTTCCTCCACTTGGTGTTACTGTTGCAGAACCATTGCATAATCCGGCACCCGTTACGTTACTATTTACCACTGCGGTGGCAGAAGGTCCTGCAATGGTTCCTACTGTTGCGCTGATGGTGGAAACACATCCGTTTGCATCCGTAGCTGTTACTGTATAGTTACCCGCAGGAATTGCTGTTGCGCTTGCTGTTGTTTGCACAGGTGATGTATTCCACGAATAAGTAATCGGATTTGTTCCTCCGGTAGCAGTAACTGTTGCAGAACCGTCAGCTTGTCCACAATGCGCATCAACAACTGTTGTAGAAAGTGCTAATGCAGCTGGCTCAGTAATGGTTGCAGTAGCTGTTTGCGTGCAGCCATTAGCATCCGTTACAGTTATGGTGTAAGTACCAGCATTCATTGAACTGGCATTAGTGGTGTTTTGACCTGCACCAGGTGCTGGACTCCAAGTTTGTGTATATGGTGAAACTCCACCACCAATAGTTGCTGTTGCTGTTCCATTTGAACCACCATTACAACTTACTGGAGTAACAATTGTACTTACGGTAAGTAAAGTTGGTTCAGTAATGGTAACTGTAGCTGTTTGCGTACATGCATTTGCATCTGTAATCGTAACTGAATAGGATCCTGCAAGCAAACCAGTTGCAGCAGCTGTTCCTTGTCCTCCACCAGGAACAGGTGACCAAGCATAACTATAAGGTGAAACACCTCCTGTGATACTTACACTTGCACTTCCATTATTTCCTCCATTACAACTCACCATTGTTGGCGTACCCATACTTGCAACTAATGCAGCAGGTTCTGTTATTGTAATATTCGTAGTTGCAGAACAACCATTAGCGTCCGTTACAGTCACAGTATATGACCCTGCAGTTAATCCACTTGCATTTGCAGATGATCCTCCAGATGGTGACCATGAAATAGATAATGGATTTGTTCCACCTGCTACCGTTACTGCAGCAACACCATTATTTCCTCCATTACATGATACATCAACATGTGAAATCATGTTTTCTACGATGGTTGGAGCAGCATCATTGATAACATTTGCAGTTTGTGAAAATGTACATCCGTTTGCATCGGTTACTGAAACTGTATATGATCCCGCAGGCAATCCAGTAGCAGTAGAACTAGTTTGAACAGGACTTGTATTCCAACTTATATTATATGGGGTTACACCTCCGGAAATAGCTGCAGTGGCAGTTCCATTACTTGCACCACAAGTTGCATTCGTTGTAGAAGTGCTTATTGCTAATTGAACCGGTTCTGTTATAGTAACTGTAGCTGTACTGGTACAGTTGTTTGCATCCGTTACAGTAACAGTATATGAACCTGCAGTCATTGATCCAGCACTTGAAGTTCCTTGTCCACTTCCTGGGGCAGGACTCCAACTGTATGCATATGGAGTTGTACCTCCTGCTGCTGTAACATTCACACTTCCATTATTTCCTCCATTACAACTCACCATGGTTGGTGTGCCCATGGTTGATGTTAAAACTGTAGGTTGTGTAATTGTAACACTTGATGTACTTGTACAACCATTCGCATCTGTGATGGTCACAGTGTATGTACCCGCAGTCATTGATCCTGCATTCGCAGTTCCTTGTCCACTACCAGGTGCAGGACTCCAGTTATACGAATAAGCTGTAGTTCCTCCTGCTGCTGTTACACTAACGCTTCCGTTATTTCCTCCATTACAACTCACCATAGTTGGTGTGCCCATGGCTGAAGTTAAAACTGTAGGTTGTGTAATTGTAACACTTGAGGTACTTGTACATCCATTCGCATCTGTGATGGTTACAGTGTATGTACCCGCAGTCAATGATCCTGCATTCGCAGTTCCTTGTCCACTACCAGGTGCAGGACTCCAGTTATATGTATATGGTGTTGTTCCACCTGCTACGGTTACACTCACGCTTCCATTATTTCCTCCGTTACAACTCACCATGGTTGGTGTGCCCATGGTTGAAGTTAAAACTGTAGGTTGTGTAATTGTAACGCTTGATGTACTTGTACAACCATTTGCATCAGTGATGGTAACCGTATAAGCACCTGCTGTCATTGATCCAGCATTTGCAGTTCCTTGTCCGCTTCCAGGTGCAGGACTCCAGTTATACGTATAAGGTGCAGTTCCACCAGTTGCAGTCACGCTTACACTTCCGTTGTTTCCGCCATTACAACTTACCATTGTTGGTGTGCCCATAGCAGAAGTAAGGGCAGTTGGTTGTGTAATTGTTGTACTTGCAGTTATTGTGCAAGAGTTAGCATCAGTTACAGTTACGGTGTATGTACCTGCTGTAAGACCTGAAGCTGTAGATGCAGTTCCTCCTGATGGGGACCACGAATAAGTTAAAGCACCTGTTCCGCCTGCTGCACTTACGCTCACTGCTCCATTATTTCCTCCATTACATAATACTTGTTGTGTAGTGCTGGCAGTTGCTGTTAATACAGGAGGTTGAGTAATAATAATATTTACAGATGCCGCACAAAGGTTAGCATCTGTTACTGTTACTGTATAGATACCTGCTGTTAATCCACTTGCAGTTGCAGATGTTCCGCCAGATGGAGACCATGAAATCGACAATGGTGCTGTTCCGCCTGATACTGTTACTGCGGCTGCTCCATTATTTCCACCATTACATAATACATCTATATGTGAAGCGATGTTTTCTGTAATTGTAGGCGCAGCATTGTTATTTACAGAAACCGTTGCAGTAGCCGTACAACCATTTAAATCTGTAACGGTAACTGTATATGTTCCCGCTAATAAATTAGATGCTGTGGCTGTGGATTGCACAGGAGTAGTGTTCCAACTATAAGTATAAGATCCTGCTCCACCTGTTGCAGTTACAGTTGTTGTTCCAGTTGACGCTCCACAGTTTGTCGGTGTTGATGCAGTGGTTAAACTAATTGCTGTTGGTTGTGTAATGGCTACAGAAGATGTTGCACTACAACCATTATTATCAGTTATAGTTACTGTATAAGAACCTGCCGTTAATGAACCTGCATTGGCAGTTCCTTGTCCACTTCCAGGTGCAGGACTCCAGTTATACGTATAAGGTGCAGTTCCGCCCGCTGCTGTTACACTCACACTTCCATTATTCCCGCCATTACAACTTACCATTGTTGGCGCACCCATTGTCGCTGTTAATACAGCAGGTTGAGTTATTGTTGCACTAGCAGTAGTTGTACAGCCAGTATTGTCGGTAATGGTGACTGTGTAAGTTCCAGCAGTTAATGAAGATGCTGCTGCTGTTCCCTGACCCGCTCCGGGAGCTGGACTCCAGTTGTAGGTATAAGGTGCTGATCCGCCTGCTGCTGTTACACTCACACTTCCATTATTTCCTCCATTACAACTCACCATTGTTGGTGTACCCATGGTTGCAGTTAATGCGGTCGGTTGTGTAATCGTAACACTCGCTGTTGCTGTACAGCCTTTGTTGTCAGTAACAGTTACAGTATATGTTCCTGCGGTAAGTGATCCGGCATTGGCAGTTCCTTGTCCGCTTCCAGGAGCAGGACTCCAGTTGTACATATAAGGTGCTGTTCCGCCTGCTGCTGTTACACTCACACTTCCATTGTTACCTCCATTACAACTCACCATTGTTGGTGTGCCCATGGTGGCAGTTAAAACTGTTGGTTGTGTAATCGTAACACTCGCTGTTGCTGTACAGCCTTTGTTATCGGTGATGGTTACTGAATAAGTTCCTGCGGTAAGTGATCCTGCATTGGCAGTTCCTTGTCCACTTCCGGGTGCAGGACTCCAGTTGTAGGTATACGGTGCTGTTCCGCCCGCTGCTGTTACACTCACACTTCCATTGTTTCCTCCATTACAACTCACCATTGTTGGTGTACCCATGGTGGCGGTTAGTACGGCAGGTTGTGTTATCGTTACACTCGCTGTTGCTGTACAGCCTTTGTTATCGGTTATTGTTACTGTATAGGTTCCGGCAGTTAATGAAGATGCTGCTGCGGTTCCCTGACCTGCTCCAGGAGCAGGACTCCAGTTGTAGGTATAAGGTGCTGTTCCGCCAGCTGCTGTTACACTCACACTTCCATTGTTACCTCCATTACAACTCACCATTGTTGGTGTACCCATGGTGGCAGTTAATGCGGTAGGTTGTGTAATCGTAACACTCGCTGTTGCTGTACAGCCTTTGTTATCGGTTATGGTTACAGTATACGTTCCTGCAGTAAGTAATCCTGCATTGGCAGTTCCTTGTCCGCTTCCAGGTGCAGGACTCCAGTTATACGTATACGGTGCTGTTCCGCCCGCTGCTGTTACACTCACACTTCCATTGTTACCTCCATTACAACTCACCATTGTTGGTGTACCCATGGTTGCAGTTAATGCGGTCGGTTGTGTAATCGTAACACTCGCTGTTGCCGTACAGCCTTTGTTATCGGTGATGGTTACTGAATAAGTTCCTGCGGTAAGTGATCCTGCATTGGCAGTTCCTTGTCCACTTCCAGGTGCAGGACTCCAGTTATACGTATAAGGTGCTGTTCCGCCAGCTGCTGTTACACTCACACTTCCATTGTTACCTCCATTACAACTCACCATGGTTGGTGTGCCCATGGTGGCAGTTAAAACTGTTGGTTGTGTAATCGTAACACTCGCTGTTGCCGTACAGCCTTTGTTATCGGTGATGGTTACTGAATAAGTTCCTGCGGTAAGTGATCCTGCATTGGCAGTTCCTTGTCCACTTCCAGGTGCAGGACTCCAGTTATACGTATACGGAGCTGTTCCGCCCGCTGCTGTTACACTCACACTTCCATTGTTACCACCATTACAACTCACCATGGTTGGTGTACCCATTGTGGCAGTTAAAACTGTTGGTTGGGTAATTGTAACACTGGCTGTTGCAGTACAGCCTTTGTTATCGGTGATGGTTACTGTATAAGTTCCTGCGGTAAGTGATCCTGCATTGGCAGTTCCTTGTCCACTTCCGGGTGCAGGACTCCAGTTATACGTATAAGGTGCTGTTCCACCAGCTGCTGTTACACTCACACTTCCATTGTTACCTGCATTACAACTCACCATTGTCGGTGTACCCATGGTTGCAGTTAATACAGCAGGTTGTGTTATTGTAACACTTGCTGTTGCTGTACAGCCTTTGTTATCGGTAATGGTTACTGTATACGTTCCTGCAGTCATCCCTGTGATCGAATAGTTGCCTCCTGATATTGCAATTTCATTCCCTGCTGGATTTCCACTAGTTGGTCCAGTCCAGCTAACATTATAGGCTGCAGTTCCACCAGTTGCTGTTACACTCACACTTCCATTATTACCGCCATTACAATTCACCATTGTTGGTGTACCCATGGTTGCAGTTAAAACTGTTGGTTGTGTAATTGTAACACTCGCTGTTGCTGTACAGCCTTTGTTATCTGTAACAGTTACAGTATATGTTCCTGCGGTAAGTGATCCTGCATTGGCAGTTCCTTGTCCGCTTCCGGGTGCAGGACTCCAGTTATACGTATAAGGTGCTGTTCCGCCCGCTGCTGTTACACTCACACTTCCATTGTTACCTCCATTACAATTCACCATTGTTGGTGTGCCCATGGTGGCGGTAAGTTGTGTAGGTTGGGTCATTGAAGCGGAAGCTGTAGCTGTACAACCAAAATTGTTAGTTACAGTTACGGAATAAGGTCCTCCTACAGGAACAGAAACTGTTTGTGTTGCTTGTCCCGCAGGTGGATTCCATGCATATCCAAATGAAGAACCTCCGGTTGGATTTGCAGTGATGGTTCCATTTTGCCCAAAACAGTTAGGTGGAGTAACCGTTAAAGTAACTGCCGGATTTGGATTTACTGTGACGCTTAATGTTTCTGTATTTGTACATGTACCATTCGAAACTGTTAATGTCACCGTATAGGTTCCTGTTGCTCCGTAAGTGTGAGAAACTGTTGAACCTGTTCCAGTGGTTGCATCACCGAAATTCCAGGAATAACTTGTAATTGATCCTGAAGAAATGGTAGATGTTGTTCCTGAAAAATTGAACGAGTTTCCAGTTAAACACTGTGCTGCCACCGGTGTGATATTTGCATCTATCGTAACACCTGGGTTAACCGTAGAACTTGCTGTTCTGGTACAACCATTAGCATCAGTTACAGTTACTGTATACGTACCTGCAACTAATCCGGTAATGGAATAACTACCTCCAGAAGATGCAATCTCTGTTCCAACAGGTGCACCACTTGATGGACCAATCCAGCTTACATTGTAACCTGCAGTACCTCCAGAAGCCGTAACGGCTATTGATCCATTATTTCCTCCAACGCAAGCAACCGCTGTTGGTGTTAATGTTGCGGTAATTGCTGTTGGTTGAGTAATGGTTACAGAAGGTATTACACGCGTACAACCATTTGCATCTGTAACTGTGATATTATAGGTTCCAGCTCCAAGCGCATTTAAAGTATAAGTTCCACCTGAAGATGCAATTTCATTTCCGGCCGGATTTCCAGTTGTTGTTCCTGTCCATGAAATATTATATGGAGCAGTACCGCCAGATGCAGTTACTACAATACTTCCTGTAGTTCCTCCATTACATGCAACGTTAGTTTGTGTTGTGGTAGCAGTTATTGCAGTTGGTTGAGTAATGGTTACACTTTGTGTACATGTTACTCCACCAGAAGCAGTTACTGTTACAGTATAAGTTCCGGCTGATAATCCGGTTACGGAAGCTGTTCCTTGTCCACCACCAGGTGCAGGACTCCAACTGTAAGAAAATGGCCCCGTCCCACTTGGGGTTGCAGTCGCTGTTCCATTGTTTCCTCCGTTACAAGTAACATTGGTTTGGGTAGTGGTAATGGAACAAGGACTTACAATATTACAGTTGGTTGCACCAGTACCACCCGATTGTGAAAATTGGATATACCCGGCGGATCCATTATAGTTGGTGATTAATAACATGTACCATTGTCCGGCTACTGCATTTGGTATATCAGCAGTTTCGGTATATGATGCGGAATAAGAACAATCCACAAGGTTTCCACTTGGATATGTGGTAGGAATTGTTGTTGAAGGTGCAATGTTAGCACAGGCATTTGCCACCGAGGTGAATGGACCCCATAATGCAAAATCGACATCAATACCGACACCGCCAGTGGTATATTGATTGATATTTATGGATATTGGTCCGGAGGTAGCAATATTTAAATACATCCACATTGGGTTAGGGGTGGAATACAAACAATTGTATTGACCCATTGATGCAACTCCGGTTGTATTACAATAGTTATAGGCAGTACCCGTACAAAATGGATCTGCAGAATTACAGTTGGTATTTACGGCACCGGCCAAGCATGGTCCGGTTCCTCCACCAGTTGCTGATTCAGTAACACAAAGACTAAACGAACCAAAATCTGTTCCTCCGTAATCCCAAACCATGAGATAAACCGTAGTACCTGGAGTTAACCCGGATAAATTTAATTGAGGCATGGTTGTTCCACCCGCATCATCATTACAAGAAATCAATGTAAAGGTTCCGGAACAACTTGTGGCAGTATAAGCAGCCATCCCCATGTCCGTTAAAGATCCGGCATAAGTTTGAACATTTACCGCTCCAGAAGCAGGAACAGTAAACGAATAAAAAACTTCATTTCCACTGTAGAAAGCACAACCCGGAGCAGGAATAGTTTGCGAGGTGGTAGTAGCTCCTGAATTATTACCTGAGGTAGTTGTACAACCAGTATTGGAAGGATATACTGTTAATGGCGTTGCACCACACGGGTTATCATTGGATGGAACAGTAGTATTATTTGTACTTGCACATATTGAGAAATTACCATTGTCATTTCCTCCATAATCCCACAAACGAACGTAAATTGTCGTGCCAGGAGTTAAACCAGAAACAGACAAATATGGCATCAACCCATTAACGGATCCGTCATCATCACAAGCAATTTGTGTGAAAGTACCTGAACAAGATGTTGCAGTATACCATGCCATTCCCATATCCGTAAGAGTACCTGTATTCATGTCGATGGTTAAGTTACCGCTCGCAGGCACGGTAACACTATACCATACGTCATCAGATCCAGCTGGATATGAAGAGCAAGTTGGAGCCGGAATACCTACAGTTCCTGTTGAGTTTGCAGGCATACTTCCCGCAACATAGGTACAGGATGTTCCAACTGTTAAAACGGTAGCCCCACAAGGATCATCGTTTGTAGGAGGTGGCATTGCATTTGCCAGGAATGGCATCAAAATAGCAAATGCCAGAAATAAATTCTTCATCAATTTCATCATCGCAACTTCTTAGAAAAAAAATTATTTTGAACTCGGATCGAGTGTGTATTTGAAAATATTCGAAATCTGAAATCCGCCGTTAGTAATTGCAGTTTTCAAATCGAGCGAAGAATATTTTCCGGGGACTTCCAAATGAATCCGGTTTTTCTCATCTACCGAAAATTTCAAAACCGGAATTTGATTTTCGATTAGGGATTTAATCGCATTTAATTTCTCTTTCGACTCCACACCCTGAATGGTGAATTCAAAATAGCGACTTAAACCAAAATAAAAATCACGATTAAATGATTTGTTTGCATCAACAATAGCTTTAACATCTTCGGAGAGATTTTCGTAATTATCACCGGCGTTACTACTGTTAGAACTGAATTGCCCGAAAGATGAAGTGGCAACAAAGAATAAAGAAAGAAATAATAATTTCTTAATAGAATTTTCCATCGCAAGCTTGATTTGATTCTGACTTTGAAATTAAGAAAATGGTAGAAATACCGAAGTAAAAAATGCAAAAATCAAAGTGAGTTATCAACAGGTTTTCATTGGAGAAAATCGCAGAAAAAAAAACGCGAATGTGAATTTTACATCCGCGTTTACAAAAATATTTAACAAAAAGTTATTTAAGCAATGTCACCGATCCACGATACAATTCTTCACCTTTTATTGCAACCGTCCAGATATAAACTCCTTCCGGTGCCGCCTGGTTATCGCTCATGAATTTACCATCCCAGGGACGGAAAGCAGAATTGGTTTGATACACTAAACGTCCTTCACGGGTGTGTATGGTCATTACAAACTCAACATCCATTACAGTTAAAGAGAATGGGATAAAGGTGTTATTGGTATTATCCCCATTTGGTGAGAAGGCATTTGGTGCCAACAGATTGAAGTCCTCTTCTATATGTACAGTCTGAACTGTTTTATTACTGCAACCATTTGCAGCAGTAACTCCAAGCATTACCTTATAATCACCTTTGTGACGGAAAAATTTATCGACTTGTGAAGCAGAAGAATTTGTGCCATCGGGGAACAACCATTTTGCATTGACAAAATCAGAAGAATTATTTTCGAAATGGACGATGGGTCGGCCATTTACGATTTCCTCATTGAATCTAAAGGATGCTACAGGTGCTGGTTTTACTAGTATTGATTTTGTAACGGTCGACGTTTTTTCTTTTCCATTGGTGTAATACAATGCAATGGAATAGATACCTGGTTCAGAGAAATAATAACTGAGTTTTTCGGTCTGAATAGGCAATCCGTTACCATTGATTTCCCAAACACAAGAATAATTTTTTACAGGTTTAGCAGAACTAAATTCAATTTCTTGTCCGGAACAAAACTCTTCTGCCCCAATGATAATTTCAGGCGAAGGTAAAACCTGGGATGCGGTTGAATGATCCTCAACTTTATCCGTTAAATCAACGGGATTCGTTTTGTCGTCCTTTTTATCATTCGGATTAACCGTATGCTTATCATTAGGAGAAACATCGGTTAAGTCCTGAGGTCCTTTTTTATTCAGATCTGCATTAAAATCATTTGGTGCAGGGTCTTTTGAAACCGACAAATCAACACTGCTAGAATTATTTCCTATGGTGGACTTATTCTGATTATTATCAATGGAATTATCGGCGTTTACAACTGTATTGTTGTTGTTGACCTCAATTTTATTATCCGATACAGCAATCGTTTTCTCGTGTGTAAGCGGATTCGTTTTTTGTGATTCGTTGGGCGTTCCGGAAAAATAAATCAGGGAACTTATACCAACAACACCTGCAATTCCGGCGGCAATCCACCAACCATATTTAACAGGGTGCAATGAAGATTCGAGGAGGGACCATTGACTAGCATCATAGGGAACCTCAACTTGATTGACTTTATTTTGTAATGTATTTTCAAAAGCATCGTGAACAGGAGCTTGTTCGGAAGCATCCAACCCCGACGCAATTTGCGACCAGGCGGACGGATCAAATGGCATCTCGAAATTCTCGAGCGACTCATTGATCATTTTTTCGAACCCGTTTAACTTGTGCTCCATTTTATTTATAAGTCAAATGCTTATTCAGCAATCCTTTTAATTTCAATTTTGCCTTTGAAAGATTGGATTTGGAGGTACCTATACTAATATTTAAAGTATCCGCAATTTCCTTGTGTGAGTAATTTTCGAAAACATATAAGTTGAACACGGTTTGATAAGCAGGACTCAATTTTTGCATTGCCTCCAATACCATTTCCGGTTTAATGCTTTCGTAAATGGATAAGTCTTCTTCTTCGCTTAAATCGCCTGGGGAATCACCTTCCTCATCCGCAATTCCTGCCTCATCTTCCAGCATCAGTAAATTTTTATTTTTCCTGAAGTGGTCAATGGCAGTATTGACAACAATTCTTCGCAACCAACCTTCAAACGAACCTGAAAAATTAAAATCCTTCAATTTTTCAAACGCTTTAATAAAGGCATCCTGAAGCATATCCTGCGCAGTATCCCGATCACGGGTATATCGCATGCACACAGCCATCATCTTTCCAAAGAACATCCGAAAGATTTGTTCCTGCGCCCTGCGATCACCTGCAACGCAGCCTTTGAGGGCAGATTCCAGTTGATCAGAGTTTAGTTTCATTAGCTTTCGTGTTCGTTAGACGTGAAGGTCCGGCAGGGGTTGCCTGATTTAAGGGTAAAACAATCGAAATAGCTCAAATGTTACAGAAAATCAGCAGGTTCCCCGAAAAAAATCCCAAAACCTGACCTTAAAAATAGGGCTTCGCCTGAATAATTGGGGAAAAAATTAAAACGAATTTGATCAAATCGACCGAAAGAAGAGCTCAGGAAAAACGGCATTGAACTGAAAACTCTTAATTTAGAGGCCGATTAAATCAATTGAACCCTATAAAAATAAAATCATGAAAATTACAGTAGTTGGAGCAGGTGCAGTTGGGGCAACATGTGCCGACAACATTGCTCGCAGAGAACTCGCAGAAGAAGTGGTACTTCTCGACATTAAAGAAGGATTTGCAGAAGGAAAAGCACTCGACATGCTTCAAACTGCTTCACTTTTGGAATTCGACACACGCATTAGCGGTAGCACTAACGATTACAGCAAAACAGCAGGATCTGACGTTGTGGTTATCACCTCCGGTGTGCCGCGCAAGCCAGGTATGACCCGCGAAGAATTAATCGGTATTAATGCAGGGATTGTAAAAAATGTAACAGAAAACATTTTGAAGCACTCACCCAATGCCATTATCATCGTTATTTCGAATCCAATGGATACGATGACTTATCTCGCACTTAAAAGCGCAGGCGTTCCTAAAAACAGAATTATCGGAATGGGTGGTATTCTTGATTCGGCCCGTTTTAAATGTTATATGAGTGCAGCATTAAATTGCTCACCAAACGATCTTCACGGAGTGGTAATTGGTGGACATGGCGACACCACTATGATTCCATTGATTCGTCAGGCAAGCTTAAATGGTACTCCTGTTACCAATATGCTTTCTGAAGATCAGCAAAAACAAATTGTTGCAGATACCATGGTAGGTGGAGCAACCTTAACTAAATTGATCGGAACATCTGCATGGTACGCACCAGGAGCAGCAGGAGCTTTATTGGTAGAAAGCATTGTTCGCGACCAGAAAAAAGTTTTCCCATGCTGCGTTTACCTTGAAGGTGAGTACGGACAAAAAGACATCTGTCTTGGAGTACCTGTAGTAATCGGAAGAAACGGTTGGGAAAAAATCATCGATTACAAATTGAACGCTGATGAACAAGCTGCATTCGATAAGAGCGCTGAAGCTGTTCGTAATATGAATAGCGTTTTGGATACATTGACTGTTTAATCACATCATTTCAATTCTAAAAGGGAACTGATCATTTCAGTTCCCTTTTTTTATCTATCTCGAAATGCAATTTTATTCAATTGCTTTTTTATTCTTTATAAGCCTAACTACGGTTATCTTCTACATTCTTCCCCAAAAATGGAGGTGGATACTACTATTAACTGCCAGTTGTGTTTTTTATTCCTATTTTATTCCAATATACCTATTGATTCTTTTTCTGATTATTGGAATTGATTATTATGCTGGATTACAAATTTTTAAAGTAGAAACTAAAAAAAAGAAACGATGGCTAATCCTTTCCATTGTAAGTAACCTATCAATTCTTGCCTTATTTAAATACTATAATTTTGGACTCGAACAGATCAATTCAATTTTAAGAATATCCGGATTTGAACATCAACTTCCACTATGGAATTTAATATTACCTATCGGACTTTCATTTCACACTTTTCAATCGATCAGCTATACCATTGAAATTTATAGGGGCAATGTTTGTCCTGAACGACATCTAGGAATATATGCTGTTTATGTTTTATTTTTTCCACAGCTGGTTGCAGGACCGATTGAACGACCGCAGAATATAATTCCTCAATTCAGAAAAAAAATCGATTTTAACCACGAACGATTCATCACTGGTATTCACCGGATTTTGTGGGGACTTTTCAAAAAAGCAGTGGTTGCAGATCTACTTGGCAAATACGTTAATTCCATTTACGACTTTTATGGTGTTAACAATGGAGCAACATTTTGGGTTGCAAGCTGGGCGTTCGGATTCCAAATTTACTGCGACTTTTCCGGCTATTCAGACATTGCTCTGGGTAGTGCCCGTATTCTGGGTTTCGATTTAATGGAAAATTTTAATCTACCCTTTTTCGCAAAAAGCATTTCAGAATTTTGGAGAAGATGGCACATTTCTCTTTCAACCTGGCTGAGGGATTATTTATATATTCCATTAGGTGGAAATAAAAAAAGTAAAATTTTCACTTACCGGAATTTATTTATTACAATGACCATTGCAGGTTTATGGCATGGTGCAGCATGGAACTATGTTTTATGGGGGATAAGTATTGGATTATTATTAATATCAGAACGAATTTTAAAATCCTTCATTAAAAAAGAATACAACAATTCCATTGCAAAACCGATACAAGTTTTTATTGTTTTTCAAATTATCACATTAACATGGGTTTTATTCAGAAGTGAAACCTGGGACCAAATTCTTTATATCTACCATAAAATGCTAAGTCAGCCGATAGTTGGAGGCATCAGTATTAAAGACACCTCCATATTCGTTTCAATGATTCTTATGACAGGCATTATGGTAATGTTCGAATTTTTCTTTTTGAGAAAACGGAGCATTTATTCATTAAACCCGATAAAACATCCCGTGCAATCACTATCCTTCATTGTAACATTTACAATGCTTTTAATTTGGTTTAGCGTTTCCGATGGCGATCAATTTATATATTTTCAGTTTTAATGAAGAAATCAATAATTCATATCACAATAGCGCTTTTTTTGATTGTAATCGTTGATAAAATCAGTAGTATTATTTTTGATTCATTTTACCAAAAACAACTAAGTGGACAATCGGGAGGGAAAATAAACGCCTACTTAAAAAGTGAAATTAACCCTGAACTTTTAATTTTAGGCGATTCAAGAGCATTATATCAGGTGATACCTGACAGTTTAAATCCGGAAGCATTTAATCTTTCACACGCGGGAATGGGATTATCCTTTCAATCCGCATTATTACATATATTAATATCGAACCACAAAAAGCCAAAAAACATTCTTATTCATTTAGATCCTGATCAATTTCTGATTCAAAAAAACACATTTGGTGACAGAAGTGTTTTACAACTGCGCTATTATTATAATTCAGATGCATTTGTAAAAAAATACATCGATGAACTGGGTTTTGAAGAAAAATTTAAATTCTTATTTAGTTCATACCGCCACAATGGAAAACTATTCAGCGAAATAAAAAACGGCATTTTCCCATTAAGGTTAAAGTCCAGCCTAAACGGTTATGAACCATCCTTGCCGGAGGCACAAGACAGTTCCAATGTGATGTATATGGCACAAAAAGAAAAAGAGCCTAAGAATCCGGCCTTTAACATTCATTATTTCCATTATGTAACCGACATTATTTTACAGTGCAAAAAAAACAGAATCGGAATTTACTTTTTTACTGCACCTACATTCGTTTATCTGAACTTTCAAAAAAAATTTAGCAGGGAAATAAGTGATTACCTGAAGGAAAATAAAACGCCCTACTTCAATTCCAACGAATTCAACGAAAGTTGGAAAAATAATGCATCGAATTGGAAAGATGCGCGACATTTAAATCACAATGGTGCACAATTATTTAGTCGTGAAATAGGAAACTGGTATAAGCTATTACAAAAATCGCGATAAAAGATTTTTTTCCGGAATCATACAGGAATCTCTCTTCCCATACCACTTATAGCGATTCTTACCTACATAATCATAAACCGCATTTCGAATAAATCCGGGAACCAGAAGAAATGGATACAACAAAGGGTATGGAAATTTCAATTTTCCGGCAATACGTAATACCGCGCCAGATTTCGAATAAACTTTTTCACCATTAAAATATAAAATGGTGTTTAACTTTTGAGGATCAACTCCAAATTCAGCAAGGAAGTTTTTTGCATAATCACCTTGGAGCGGAGCGAAGAAAAAAATTGATTTTTTATCGTTACGAATAATCCGCTGCACACTTGAGTTGCACAGATTACATTCACCATCAAAAAAAACAATATGTTTTGATTCCACAGGCATTAAAAGGGATCCGCCTCGCTAAAATCGACCACCACATGCGTTTCTCCCGGCTTATTGTTTATCAACACATGAGCACCACCTTCTAATGCAACATTTCCGGTTGAATCAGTGGTATATGCGTAAACATAATAATCGCCTCGTTTTAAATTATCGAAGGTGTAGTCACCCGTATAATCGCAAGTTGCGTTTTCATCGTAGGAAACATTCTGACCCGGATACGAACTTGCTCCGTATTTTATTTTTAATTGAGCGTACGGCATGTTGGATAGGCCATTGATGCAGGTGACATTAATCTTTGCTTTTCCTCCTTTACCGGGACCCTTTTCGCAGGAATAAACAAAAACAGAAATGATGAAAAGAAAGAGAATACTAACGCGATTCATTTTTTACCAGTTTTAAAGTTTGAGTTTTCCCTTCGGAAATTATTTGAACCAGATAGATACCGTTCGACCACGACTCAATATTTAAATCAATCCTTGAGCTAGTCATTCGCACAAATTGAATTTTATTTCCTACCATGTCGTAAATGTGAACATCGGCATTTACACCAAATTTATCCGCATTCAGGGTTACCTGTTGGTTTGCAGGATTGGGATAAAGCATAAATTTTACCTGCTGCATGATTTCATTTAATCCGGAGGTACCATTGTAATCCCCATTGTAATAGGAGATACCGCCACGGTAATTCCCAAGCAACATATCCATTTGACCATCATTATTTAAATCGGCCACAGCAGGAGATGTACGGAGTCCATCTAAAACTTCAAAAACGGTTGTATCTACTCGGGTAAATGCGCCACTTAAATTTCCATCAATATTATTGTAATGATGCACCCAGCCGGCTTTTGAACCAATGAATAACTGATATTCTCCGTTATCATCGTAAATCGAAGGAACTGAATAACCACTGGCATCCCACCATTCCTTTACGTTTAATTGTCCGAAATAATCGGTGATGTATTTAAATAAAGGAGTAGTAACTGTTCCTGTGTTTTGGTAATAGGTAATTTTTCCTGATTTATTTCCAACCAGCAAATCCAAATCATTATCTCTGTCGATATCGATTAAAAGTGGAGCAGAAAATTGTCCCACATCAATAATATTCCCCACATCGTCGGTCATTCCTGCCTGTGTTAATTGATGATCATACGGATTTCCGGCGCCGGCGATATTGGTAAAGAGTGAAAGAATACCTAATTCATTTCCAACAATCATTTCATCATCGCCATCATTATCCAAATCACCAAAGGTGGGATAATAGCTTCTGCGGTTGATCAGAACATCAAGCGATTCGTAATTTTCAGTGACCAATTCAAATGAAGGCACGGTAGCTGTGCCAATGTTTTTATAGAGACTGATCTGAGAAAATACAGAGTCGTTAACCGGATTGTAAAAGCCATATGAAGCTACAAACAAATCGAGCAACCCATCTTCATTATAATCTGCTAAAACCGGATATGCACCTTCTCCTTTTTCGATCATTTCATCTTGAAGAAAATCGCGTTTTACAAAACTGAAATTAGGGACAGCATCCGTATTTGAATTCAGATAGTACAATACACTTTTTTGATTTTCGGATGAGCCGGTCGATTGCGGTGTTACAACTAAATCCCGCTTTCCATCGTTATTGACATCCAAAAAGAATGAACAAGGAAAAAGCTCCAGCTTAATTGGGGTATCATATACCGGAAACAAGGTATCGAGTGAGGTCATGCATTGGTGAGCATTTGGAACTGTTGCTCCGTTTACTACTAAAACCTCATTGGGAAAAGAAACATCGCCCATTAGCAGGTCCTTCATGTTATCTCCATTTACATCCAATACGCACGTACATGAACCGGAATGACGCATTACACTTCTGTTATCGGGATCATCGCGATAATTTTTATCACGCTCGGTGGCCTCTTCTATTAGTTCGGCTAATTGCGGATTAGGAATTCCCGTATTCGCGCACGTGTCGTTTAAATAAACTGAATTGTTGGTTTGATTTTCGGTAAAACAACCCCAGCATTGATTCATTAATGTGTAATCCAAACTATCGCAACCAAATCCGTTTTCTACCGAGTAATTCCGATGATATTCCAATGATGTACCAAACACGCCAAAAGTTAATACATCCATATCGCCATCACCATCTATATCTTCAATTCCGGCAAGGTCGACGGAGCTCACGTATAAATTGACATAATTACCCAATTGCCAGGATCGGATTAAATCTTTAACCAAAACAAAACTCAACACGCCTCCGCTGCTTGTATTCTTATACAGACGAATACCCCCGGGTGTGTAGGTCCACAAATCTTCCAGTCCATCACAATTATAATCTTTCAAAATCGCCCAGTTCATCATAGTGGGAAACTGCATCTCGTATTCCGGCGCATAACGATATTCAATATTATTTGCACCTGGCTGGTGAAGAAAACACAAGGGTTTATTTCCGGTTCGATCGAACAACAACAAGTCTTTCACCCCATCCCCATTTAAATCAATGGTGTTAAACTGAGCATAATTGATTCCACCGGCCCAGGCCAAACGAAGAGTATCGGTTCCGGAACGTACAGCCACTGAATCATATCGGGTAAATAAATAAGGCGTTTGTGCACTTAGGCTCCCCGCCAGTACCATTATCCAACCCAAAAACAAATATTTCCGCATATCACCCGGTGATTTCTTACAAAAGACGTCTATTTTGCCACATGTGATGCAACAAAGCCTTCAAATTTAAGGAAAAGGGTCCAAATGCGGGTGAACGGTAAAACCCTTGCTGAAAACCAAATACTTACGCTTTATCAACATTGAATTGGTAAATAAGCCCACAAATTCTATATTTGCACCCCAATTTTATCTAACCGAAAAACTGTTTTCAATGCAAAACAAGAGTGCTATCTGGACTTTCACCATTCTTCTGACACTTGCGTGTCTGTTCCAGATTTCCTATTCCTGGGTTACCAACAGCGTGGAAAAGGAAGCCGCAGAAGAAGCTGACCGTCAGCTGGATTCTATCATTCAGACCAAACAACAAATGGTTGTTTACGGATCTGACAAATTCGACATGCAAAAAGAAATCGACCAGGAAAATCTCCGCAGTCGGTTAACGGAAGACTACCTGAAGAAGGTAGCACACGAGCCTGCATATCCTATTTTGGGAGAATCGTATCAGGATTGTAAAAAACGTGAGTTAAGTCTTGGTCTTGACCTTAAAGGCGGTATGTCCGTAACCATTGAGGTATCAATTCCTGACCTGATCAACAATCTTGCAGGTAAAACCAAAACACCGGCATTCCGCAAACCATACGAAGCTGCACTGGCTAAATGGAGCAAAAATCCGAGCGAAGATTTTATTAATGTATTCGTAACAGAATTTACGTTGAACAACCCTGAAGGTCGTTTAGCTACTGTATTCTCTGCAGCGAACAAGGATAAGTTCCAAAGTAAAATGACCAACGATGAAGTGGTTGCTAAACTTCGTGATGAACGAGAAGTAGCGATGGCGAACATCGAGCAGATCATGAACAACCGCGTAAATAAGTTTGGTGTAAGCAATGCCACACTTCAACGTTTAGGTTCGTCCGGTCGTATTCAAATTGAACTTCCGGGTGTAAAAGATAAAGTGCGTGTTCGTGCTTTAATTCAAGCTACTGCTAATCTTGAGTTCTGGGAAACCTACAACAACTATGAAGTTGCCCCTTCACTTGAAATGGCCAACAACCTACTGAGCCGCGAATTGTACCCTGAATTGTACACCGGTGATGAAGTAGCTGCAACTGTTCCTGATACAACTCTGCCTACGCCTCCGGACACTTTGAAAACAGCTGGAGATTCTTCAAAAATTGCCGCGGTTAATCCTGATTCAGGTGCTGCTAAAGAAAAAGCAGATACCAATCTTACCGACCTTGAAAAAAGAAAAAAATATCCGATTTACGCTTATTTAAATCTGGCTATTCGTCAGGTTGAAGGTGGCGGTTATTCCTGGGAAGAAAAATCATGCCGCATCGGTACTTGTTCTATTGCCGATACTGCACGTTTAAATTCATTATTGTTTCATCCAATCGTTGCCAATATCTGGCCGGAAGGATTAACCTTCTTATGGGATGCAAAACCACTTCGTATTGACGGAAATGAAACCAATCAGATTTCGTTATACTGTATTAAGAAAAACAAAAAAGGTGTTCCACTGTTAGATGGTGGATCAGTGACCGAAGCACGTTACGATTTCTCTCAGTATTCGAATAAAGTAGAAGTTGTAATGCAGATGAATGCCAAAGGATCTGAAACCTGGGCTATCATGACCGACCGCGCTAAAGGTAAATCCTGTATTGCGATTGTAATGGACGATTATGTGTATTCTGCTCCCTGGGTTAATGACAAAATCACCGGCGGACGTTCTTCCATTTCCGGTAGCTTTACTCCTGATGAAGCTAATGACTTAGCCAACGTATTGAAATCAGGTACCCTCCCTGCGAAAGCTCAAATTATTGACTCCGTAGAGGTAGGTCCTTCACTTGGTCAAGCCAACATTAATTCCGGTTTAAATTCCTTCCTGATTGCATTGTTGATTGTATTGATCTACATGTACATCTATTATAAAAAGGCAGGACTTATTGCCAACGTTGCGCTTCTTGCCAACTTATTCTTCCTGATTGGTTCACTCGCTTCCATTCAAGCTTCATTAACACTTCCCGGTATTGCCGGTATCGTTCTTACCATTGGTATGGCGGTAGATGCTAACGTACTTATCTACGAACGTATCCGTGAAGAACTGAGATTAGGCAAATCATTGAAAATGGCGGTAAATGACGGATTCAAACGCGCATTATCGTCGATCATTGACGGAAACTTAACTACCCTTTTAACTGCAGTGGTACTTGCAGCATTTGGATCAGGTCCGATCTTAGGATTCGCTACCACACTTATCATTGGTATTTTCACATCCTTATTCTCTGCCATCTTTATTTCGCGATTAATTATTCATGAATTACTCGATCGTAAAAAGGACATCTCCTTCTCTACTAAATTCTCTGAGAATTTATTGGTTGGCTCTAAATTCCAATTTATGAAGCGTCGTAAATTATACTACGGAATTTCATCGCTTATTATTATTGGAGGTATTGCTTCCTTATTTGTGAGAGGATTAGATTATGGCGTAGAATTTACCGGTGGATACGCGTTTGAAGTTCGTTTTGACGAAGCTGCTGATTACGATAAAATCAGAACAACACTTGCGGATGCATTTGTAGAGGATGGTCAAAAACTTACTCCTGAGGTAAAACGTATTGAAAACAAATTCAAAGCGAAAATCACGACGAAGTATTTATTCAACGATCAAACACCTGAAGCAGAAACAAAGGTGGAAGATAAACTGAAAGAAGGTCTTGATAAAATCTATAATGGAAAATATACCGTTGAAAGTAAACGTAAAGTAGGAGCCGTAATTTCTGAAGAACTCATCGGATCTTCGATCTCTTCAATTTTATTCTCTCTTTTAATCATCTTCGGTTACATTGTAATTCGCTTCTCTAAATGGCAATTTGGACTTGCAGCCGTATTGGCCTTGTTCCATGATGCCTTAATTGTATTGGGAATCTTCTCCATCTTCTACGGAATCCTTCCGTTCTCGATGGAAATTGACCAAGCCTTTATTGCAGCGATCCTTACCGTAGTTGGTTATTCTATCAACGATACCGTGGTTGTATTCGACCGTATTCGTGAATATATTCATGAGCATAAACGAATGGAATCTTCTTCCATGATTGATACGGCATTAAACACCACCTTAAGCCGTACCATCAATACATCTATGACCACCTTTATCGTATTGCTCACCATCTTTATTTTCGGTGGGGAATCGGTGAAAGGATTTACATTCGCTCTTCTTGTAGGAGTTGCAGTAGGTACATATTCATCCTTGTTTATCGCATCACCTCTGGTGTACGATTTTACAGGAAAAGACTTATCGCAAGCAGCTACTAAAAAACCTGAATAATCAGAAAAGCCTCCTTCGGGAGGCTTTTTTTTTGAAATATATGTTGGCACTATCCTTCCTTCCTTAACTTTGCAAGCATGCTATTGTTCCTCAATATCTCAGGTGGTGAAGTGGTGGTTATTTTCCTAATCATCCTTATTTTATTTGGACCGCAAAGCATTCCAACCATTGCCAAGACCCTTGGAAGAGGAATCAGGACCATTAAAGATGCTACTCAGGAAATCCAAAACGAAATCCGCAACTCTGCCGAACAAGCCACTAAACAATCCGGGGCAATGAATTCCAGCCTTGACATCAGTAAGGAGCTGGATATCAGTAAAGAAATTGATATTGATAAGGATTTAGAGAATCCAATACGATAATGAAAGAGGTCCACAAGGACCTTTTTTTATATCCTTTTGCTGAAAAACCTACAATTTTCTAGCCTACCCCCCAATTTTTCGACACCTGTTTATATTTTTTTTGACTTTTTTTGACGACACCCCCCTTTTTTCGCATAGATTTGTCAAAAAACAGGAAAATTTATGTCAACCATCCGATTTAAGGCCTTAGACGAAGTATTTAATCGTCAACCCAACCATTCCGGCGGCTCCAACGAGCGAATTTCTTCCTTCTTTGGAGAAAATGTTTTTGGAGATATCGCCATGCGCCAGTTTCTTTCCGAAGGTGTTTACGAAAAAGTAAAAGAAGCCATCGTTGAAGGAAATCAGCTGGATCGATCGATTGCCGACCAGGTAGCGGTAGGGATGAAAGATTGGGCTATATCGAAAGGTGCCACACATTATACACACTGGTTCCAACCTTTAACAGGAACAACTGCAGAAAAACACGACTCATTTTTTGAACCTATTATCGGAGGTGAAGGTCGCTCCATTGAAAAATTTTCAGGAAGCATGCTGGTACAACAAGAACCGGATGCCTCCAGTTTTCCGAATGGCGGAATCAGAAATACATTCGAAGCTCGTGGTTATACTGCTTGGGATCCATCTTCACCTGCATTTATCATAGGGAAAACACTTTGTATCCCAACAATTTTTATTTCGTATACCGGTGAGTCGCTCGACTACAAAATGCCTTTATTGAAAGCACTTCATGCATTGGATAAAGCAGCAACAGATGTTTGCCAGTATTTCGATAAAAACATAACAAAAGTTCATTCTACACTTGGATGGGAACAAGAATATTTCCTGGTTGATTCAGCATTATTTAATGCTCGTCCGGATTTAATGATGACAGGTCGCGCTTTGTTCGGTCACGCACCGGCTAAAGGTCAGCAATTGGAAGACCACTATTTCGGTTCAATTCCTGATCGCGTTTATGCTTACATGCGCGAATTTGAAACGGAAGCCCTGAAACTTGGAATTCCTGTGAAGACTCGTCACAATGAAGTTGCTCCCAATCAATTTGAGTGTGCTCCCATTTTCGAAGAGGCGAATGTTGCGAATGACCACAACCAATTGTTAATGGACCTGATGGAAAAAATTGCACGCAAGCATCACTTCCGTGTATTATTCCATGAAAAACCCTTCTCAGGAATTAATGGTAGCGGAAAACATAACAACTGGTCGATGGGAACCAATACCGGGAAAAATTTATTGAGTCCGGGAAAAACGCCTAAGGCAAATTTGATGTTCCTTACGTTTTTCATCAACACCATTAAAGCGATTCACGACAATGCAGATTTACTTCGTGCATCCATTGCAACCGCATCTAATGATCACCGTTTAGGTGCAAATGAGGCGCCTCCTGCGATTATTTCGACCTTTATCGGTGCTTCACTTTCGCGCGTGTTGGATGAGTTAGAGAAAAACGTGAAGAGTGGGAAAATGAGTGCTGAAGAAAAAACAGAACTCAAACTGAATATCGGTCGCATTCCGCAAATTATGCTCGATAATACAGACCGCAACAGAACTTCTCCATTTGCATTTACAGGAAATAAATTTGAATTCCGTGCAGTAGGATCTTCTGCAAATTGTGGAAATGCAATGATGGTATTAAATACCATTATGGCGAATCAGTTGAAAAAATTCAAAAAAGAAATTGATACAGCCATCAACAAAGGTGGAGATAAAGATGAAGTGATTCTTCAAACGTTGCGCAAATACATCGTTGATTCGAAAAAAATCCGTTTCGAAGGAAATGGTTATGGCGAAGAATGGGTGAAAGAAGCAGCGAAAAGAGGTCTTTCGAATGTAAAAGATACGCCTCGCGCTTTGGATGTTTGGGCAAGAAAAGAAATTGCGAAATTATTTGAAGAAGAAGGTGTATTAACGCATCGCGAAATTGAGGCGCGTCATGAAATTGAATTGGATCAATACACATTGAAAATTCAGATTGAATCGCGTTTGGTGGGCGATATTGCCATGACCCGGATTGTTCCGGCTGCGATTAAATATCAAAATCAGTTGATGGATAATCTGGCAAAACAAAAAGACATTTTAGGCACAAACGCTAAAAAAATGACTGAAGGTTTACAGAATCTCATTATCGAAATCAGTGAACATGTAAATACCATTATCACTAAAGTGGATGATATGATTGAAGAACGCAAAAAAGCAAACAACATCTCCGATTCACGCGAGCGAGCGATTGCTTATTGCGATCATGTAAAACCATTCTTTGACAAAATCCGTTACCATGCCGACAAACTGGAAATTGTGATTGATGACGAATTGTGGAGCATGCCAAAATTCAGAGAATTACTCTTTACCAAATAAGAAAAAAAATCCCGCTCCGTGCGGGATTTTTTATGGCATTTTATTAATTATTTCAATGGAAACGATTCGGTCATTTTCAAAACTAAAACGCATGGCTTTAGAATTTCCATCCGTAATTAAGAGTATCCGGGGATAAACATGTCCATCGAAATTAATCAATTTAAAAAAATCAAATTGCGTCATACCACACACCAAACCTCCGCAAATATCTATTTCCTTGTTTCGTAAAATTGCCTGATCCAATACTAAATTACTCTCAGCTCTCCCACTAAATTTAAATTCGGAATTCATGCAATTGAACTCGGCGAAGAAATATTTATCGCCGCCTCCAGTTGTTTTGAAATAATTTTTGCTGTTTAATACAGGATTGCAAATAAATTCAGCCTCCCGTTTTAAACGGGAATACTCTACTGGTGGAAAGTATTTTTGGATGAACGACGAATCAAACATGTTATATTCTTTTGGAACTTCAACCGTGAGCAATTCATACTCTTCTGCCGTTTTAAATACGGGCACATGAGCTTCTAAAACCAAGGCTTTTAAATCTTCCAATTGTTTGATGGCACGTTGCTCCGTTTTTGAGGAATAACTGGTTTTCCTGATTGGACGTTTTGGTCCATAGAAATATACTCCCTGACAGAGAAAGCAAACCGACATTCTTCCAACCAGGGAATCTTTCTCATTGTATAAAAAAAGTGCATGATGAGGAATATAGCATTTCGACAAGCCCTCCTGAAGTAAACTTAAATCTTGCTTTAACCATTTTTTAAATGCGGTTATCTGCGATGCATTAAATTCGAAACCCTCCTTGCGCACTGAGGGAATAATTTCTCCGTTTTGAACGGGATCGTGCTTACCGTGCAATTCGCTGTTTAGGTTATAAAGACAGATCTTTACCCGACTGAATTCAGTATATGGCCAAATGGCACTCGCCTGCGATGGAAGAATTGCAGCAGAGATGAAGCCAATAATCAGTAAAATTTTAACTATCCAATTCATATCTGAATATAGTCATTTTCTTTTTCTTATGGCCTTCTTTCGATTATATTTGTTGATATTCCATTTTTATGATTACGGCTGTAATAATCGACGACAATGCGGAAGCCCGCACTAATCTGAAATCTGATTTGGCGGATTCTTTTCCGGACCTGCAAATTATTGGAGAAGGTGAAAGTGTGGTAAGCGGCACTAAATTATTAAAGCAGGTAAAACCTCAAATTGTATTTCTGGATATTCAGCTTGGTGACGGAAGCGGATTTGATTTACTTGAAATTTTGGGTGACGTAAACTTTAATGTCATTTTTACCACCGCTTCTGATGAATATGCGGTTAAAGCCTTCAGGTTTTCTGCCATTGATTATTTATTAAAACCCATTGATCCGGATCAATTAAAAAGTGCCGTTGAAAAGGCCGTCAATAATGGAAAGACCAGTAAAGAATCGCTGGATCTTTTAATGGAACATTCGAAAAACAACAATAAACCTCACAAACGTCTTGCCCTGAATACACTTGATAAAATTCATATTGTAAACATAACCGATATTGTGCGGTGCGAAGCGGATGTAAATTATACCACGTTTTATTTTACGGATAAAAGCAAATTATTAGTAACCCGTACACTTAAAGAATTTGAAGATCTGCTGAAGGATCATTCATTTTTACGCGTACATCAGAGTCACCTCGTTAACACCAACCTCGTAAAAGAATTTGTAAAAGGCGATGGAGGTTATCTGGTGATGAACGACGCTTCGAATGTTCCGGTTTCCACCCGAAAAAGAAACGCTGTTGTTGAAGCTTTGAACTCATTGTAAATGCAACCACTCGCAGAACGAATGCGACCCAAGTCGCTCGAAGAATATATTGGTCAGGAACATCTGGTAGGTTCAAACGCAGTTTTATTCCGAACCATTGAAACGGGGAATATTCCTTCCATGATTTTATGGGGTCCACCCGGTGTAGGAAAAACCACACTTGCCCAATTAATTTCTACTAAACTTCAACGTCCGTTTTACACCTTAAGCGCCATTAACAGTGGTGTAAAAGATATCCGGGAAGTGATTGAAAAAGTCAAAAACCAGGGCATGTTTGGCGGAAGCAATGCTGTTTTGTTTATTGATGAGATTCACCGCTTCAGTAAATCGCAACAGGATTCACTTTTAGGCGCCGTAGAACGAGGAATCATCACCCTGGTGGGTGCAACTACAGAAAACCCTTCTTTCGAGGTAATTCCCGCACTGTTATCGCGTTGTCAGGTTTATGTTTTAAGGCACCTCGAAAAATCGGATCTGGAGAAAATTTTACGCCAGGCCATAACAAAGGATGAACTATTAAAAAATAAATCTATTTCACTTGAAGAAACCGAAGCGTTAATGATGATTTCAGGTGGAGATGCCCGCAAATTATTAAATGCATTGGAGGTTGTTGTACAGGCGCAAAACAAAAAAGAGATTGTAATTACCAATGAACTGGTGCGGACGGTAATTCAGGAAAATCTTGCTTTGTATGATAAAAGTGGTGAGCAGCATTACGATATTATTTCAGCATTTATAAAATCGATACGGGGAAGTGACCCTAATGCTGCCGTGTATTATCTGGCACGAATGGCAGAAGGTGGAGAAGATCCGCTTTTTATTGCGCGCCGCATGTTGATTTTAGCTTCTGAGGATATAGGAAACGCGAACCCCACCGCATTGGTAATTGCCAATACCACCTTTCAAGCCGTGAATGTAATTGGATGGCCGGAGTCGAGAATTATTTTATCGCAATGCGCAATTTATCTTGCAACCTCGCCTAAAAGCAATGCATCGTATGAAGCCATTAACCAGGCGCAAATGGAAGTGAAACAAAGCGGACATTTACCCGTGCCTTTGCATTTAAGAAATGCACCTACCAAATTAATGAAGGAATTGGGTTATGGCGATGACTATAAATACGCTCATAGTTATCAGGGGAATTTTGCAGATCAGGAATTTCTGCCTTCCGATATCGCAGGAAAAAAATTCTATGAGCCCGGTAAGAATAAACGTGAAGAAGAAATCCGTAATCTATTGCGACAACTCTGGAAAGCGAAATACGGTTATTGATTTAAATTTTCACTTGCAAAGCCACATAAAAATTTCTTCCGTCGGCAGGTAATATTCCGGGACCAGGATAGGCGGTTGCTCTTCTGGTAAAATACATTTGATTCATCATATTATTTACTCCACTTTCCAATCTCCAGCGTTTATAATTCAACGACATTGAAAAATCCCAGACCCAATATGCAGGTACAATTCCACTTACTGCATTGGGAGAATAAGTTGCATTGGTTGCATCTGAATACTGTTCGGCTGTGTACGAATATTGCAAGGTTGCACTTATAAATTTGCTTTTAAATGAAGTTCCGGTTCTAAGTGTTTGCCTGGGGACCAATTCAACATATTTCCCGCTTACTGCAGCGTTTGAACTTTTTAAATAACGTGAATCAATAAAAGAATAATTAACGAAAATGGTCCAGCTATTTTTAAGCGAATCATTCCACCATTTCAACAAATCAGTTTCTACAAACGATTCCACTCCCATGTTGTAGGAATTTCCCACATTGGTACGGTAACGATAAACCTGTAAAGTTTGCGGATCACTTTCCAGGACTTCTCCAATACGATTTTTATAGTTGATATAAAATACAGAAACATCGTAGGTCAATTTTCGCTTCCAGTTCCCTCTCCAGCCTGCATCGGTGGTATAACCATACTCATCGCTTATGGATGGATCAACTTTGTAATTGGGATTTGAAATTTGAAGATCAGAAAAATTAATGGCGCGATAATTTTGAGAAATATTTCCATAAACCTCACCCGCATTTTTTGTTTTATAAGCGAGACCAATTCCCGATAAAAACACCCAACGTTCCCGTTCTGTTTGACTATTTATATTTTGCTCAAAAATGATATTCCCAGCTAAATCAGTAGCGATTTGCTTATAATAACCTTTCGATTTTGTATTGATGTACTCCAGTCGAACACCGGGTGTGATGGTAAAGTTTTGAGATATATAAAATATATTTTCAGAAAACAGTGCCATGTTTCTACTTGGAAAGGTATAATCTGAACCTTCTAAATCATCCGCATGGTTAAATGAAAAATTGGCATTAGAAAGACTATCGGATTGACCTTGCTGATTGATGGTTTGTCCTGCATACACCCGAATTCCCGATAGAAAAACACCTATATTTTTCCCTAATGCATAGCGATGAAGGAAACGGGTTTCACTTCCGATATTATGGAATTGACCAATTATTAAATCGCGATTCCCGCCCGGATCAATTCGGGTGATAGAACCTAAAAACCCGACCGATTTACGATCGGCGAGTAAACCGAAATTACGGATGTTGAGTTGCGATTTGGAACTTAAATTGATGTTTGCACTAAATGAAAATAAATTCCAGTTTACATTGAACCAATTTCTGTTTCGAATAGATTGTTTTGGATCCTGACGAAACATGGCATCGGTTAGTCCGCCCGGTTGTTGAGCCAGATAACTCATGTGGGTATAATCTGCATTCAGCAGAATGTGTTCCCTTACTTTAAAGCTTAATGATACAAATCCATTCTTCTGATTAAAACCGGCGTTATTTCTCCAACCCTCTCCTTGCTTATATTGAAATCCCGCAAAATAATTGAACCTTTTTTTGGTGCCCCCTACTGTTATGGAACTATTCACCAATGCAAATGACCCGAGCGATTGACGAAATGTAATTTCGAAGGGTTTTAATTTTGTGCCTTGCTTCATTACAAAATTGACCACACCTCCAAATTGAGTCCCGTACTGCAAAGAAGATGCACCGCGTACAACTTCAATACGATCTAAAAATTCGGTAGCAGGTGTATAATAACTTTCCGGATAACCCAATGCATCGGCACTGATATCATAACCGTTTTGTCGGGTATTAAAATTAGATGTGCGGTTGGGCGACAATCCTCTTCCGCCTATACCTAATTGGAGTCCTGCCCCATCACTTTCCCAAATATTTAATCCCGCAATTTTCGCATAAACCTGTCGCGAATTATTGGTGGCTTTGTTAACATCCATTTTATCCAACACAACCACTTCATTTTTTTTACCGGCATAAATTGCAGTTCCTTCTACCGGATTTAAACGTGTGATTGAAAAATTCTGATCCTCTGCGCCAGTCACCTCAACCGGATCCAGTTCATATCCTACCGGCTTCAAATAAACTGAAATCAGGGTGTCCTTTTGGATTTCGATATTGACTCGCAATACATCATATCCATATTGAAAAAAAACAAACTCCAGGGGAAATTTGCTTTTACTGGTATAAATAAAAAATCCGTTTTGATTGGTGGTGACTGCATTATTTTCCTGTTCGCAAATAACACGTACTCCTTGAATTTGCTTTTTAGTTTCCGCATCGAAAACCGTTCCGGAAATGGTCTGTCCCAGTACTTCCACTCCACCTGATAATATCAGAATGAACGAAAGCAGAAAATGATATGAAAAACAAATTCTCATTCGAAATCAAGCACCCATTTACGATGTTTAAGATTGTATTCTTCTTTTGCAAGATCTACTTCCGGATCAATAAAAGGTTGACTTCCGCTTCCATTTAATGAGACGTAAGATTTCACTTTAACAATTGGCTCCGTAAATGTAAACGTAGTATCGCGAATCGTAATGGATTTTCCTGTATAACGATCCCGCAGAAAATGGGCAAATTGCAAAATCATATCCGGTTGGGTGGACATCATCTTTTCCTGCACCGGGGTGAGGTATTTTCGATTATTTATTTCAATCGTCCCGGGAAAGGTCGGATCGCCAACCGTAAATACAGCAGTTCCTCCCTTTTCCATCAGCATAACCCGCCAGGAAAAACGAAAACCTTCTTCTGTCCAAAATAATTTTCCGGGATACAAAACATACCTGAACGGAACCAATATTTGTACAACAAAAAATAAAAGAAATAAGCCTGCCATTAATTTCCCCTTGGCAGGATAAATAGTTTTAGGGAAACTCATTTCTCTCATAGAGATTCCTTTCCTGATTTTCCGAATCCATTTCTCGTGCCATTCTGAAGGGAAAAACACGAGCGTACTTAAAATCATGATATATGGAAACATTCCAATATTAAAAAGTAATCCGGTTAAAACATGAAATAGAATGACCGCCATGTAGGCCCAAATTCTTGTTTTTTTCATGAGCAGAAAAAAGGGAATGGTCAAATCATAGATACAACCAAACCAACTAAAAAAATAAGCTAACCATACTTTATCAAGCACTGGTCCGATGAAGGGTAAATGTGCTTTAGCCGGCAGCCAAATACGCAAGGGTTGTGCTTCAAATAACCAATCGGGATTAATCTTTGCTATACCTGCAAAAAAATAAACGATTCCCAACTGAAGGCGAATACTTCCCACCATCCAACGCGGAACCATGTCGAGTTTGATGGATTGATTAAACATCACATCCACAGAAAAAAACCGGTGAGCAGGAAGAAAAATCAATAAGAATGAAACAAGACTTACAAAATAATAATGATTCAGATAATTGGTCTTATCGATTAGCTCTACATAGGTAAATAAAATGAAAAACGTAATGGCTGATATGCGGTAGAACAATCCGATCATGATTCCGAAAGCTGCCAGAGCCATGATCATAAACAGCATGTGCATTCCTGTTTCACCGAGTGGCTTCACCCATTCGAATCCATAATATGTAAAATAATAAACCGGCTTTACATATAAATCGTTGATCCAACCTTTATAGGCGAAACGAATAATTCCCAATAACATCATGAATCCGAATATCAACCGGAACATTGCAAGGGGAGCAATGCTAACGGGAGCATTCAGGTAAGCAATGGACTTCTTCATGCACTAATCCCCATCCGTATCCTGGTAGGTTATGAGAATGCCTATTGCTCCGGGGACATCCGTTTTAAGGAGAATAAGTGCTTCCAGCAATTTGGTATAAACTACATTCATTCCGCTGACCTCATTCACCACTGCATCACTCAAAATTCCATTGATGGCTTGCATGGAAACAATGATGTCGTTTAATTTATTTTTCACGGCCACCGATAAAGCAGATCCGTTAGAAGTTGCGCCAAGGTAATCCACATAATCATCCAAACCGGAACCGTCTATTCCGGTCCTTGATTTTCCGCAAAACACATTATTAATGGCCGAAATATGTTCTATCGCCAATTCCATAGAAAAACCTGCAAAATAGGCTTCACATTTTTCGGGAAGCGGAACATCGAGGGTTTGTTTTCCCAATGGAATACCAATGCGCGGATTTTTGGTGATTTCATAATCATAATTCAATTGGTTGACTAAAAATCCAAGTGAACTTCCCACATCTGTTCCTAAAGAATTTACGAAGGTTGAGTAATAATTAGAACCGGCGGGCGACCAGCCATTAACTACTGCATCAATTTTTGATTTCATTTCCAGCACCACTGCAACTAAATAATTTTTTCTTGCTGCAGCATTGGCATCAATCGTAAACGAATTCATCACCAGTGCATCATTTCCATCTCTGCGGTTCAATAAATAATCGACAGAAGGAAATCCAATGGCGTCGATATTTGCAGCTAAATTAAAATCCCAGGTTCCGGCAATTATATTGTTTTTTATTTGCACGGTATCGGTTGGAAAGGTGTTTAAATTTTGGCGAATCATCACATCAGCTGCGGGTCCAAATTCGAACATGGAACAATGCATCCAATCTTTGTAACATACTTTCCATTGATCCCGCATGGATTCGAGTCCCATTAATCCCGGAGAATTCACAAAGCTGTTGGTTAATTGAACCAGGGAATCAAGTGAAAATTGAAGCTGATTATAATTTGGAACAATAACATTTGAAGCCAGGTTATTTAACAAACCCGAACGATCGAAATTATCCTGAAACTCATCGGTGTCGTTATTCTTTTTGCAGGAATAAAGAAGGAGAGACAGCGATGCAATGAAAAATAATTGTTTCATTTTATAATATGGTTTTGATATCGTCTAATTGGTAAATCGTGGAAATTTCATCCCTTGCACTCAACAAATCATTCATGGTAACAGCATACAAATTGCCGCCGATATAACCCAAAATGGAAGATCGTTGTTGTGAAGTCATGGTAGCATGTGCACTGTATTTTGTTGCGTTTACAAATCCAACAAATTCCGACAGGGTATGATTTCTAAGCGCATCATCGGCGAAATAAGTCATTGCCTCATTAATTTCATGAATCGCCGCTGCAGCAATAATTTTTTCCCACCAATAAATGATCGAGGAAATTTTTTGATCGCGTGTGGAATAATCCTGATTACTGATGGCTGCTCTTGCATGTAAAAACAAATTCATAATGGTCGCATTCGAATTTAATACCGCATCCAGATCATTGCAATATTCACCCCAGAATAAAACATCAGCGGTATTCGTTGGAAAATCAACCGGCACTCCAAAATATCCGAAGGCCTCATCGAAATGATGTTCCATAGCTGTGCCTTGTCCGGGAGTAACGGTGGAATTATCGTCGGAAGAAATATTATCTAAATAGGTATTGATAGCCTGATAATAAAACACAGCGCCCATTAATGATTTTTCAACCATTTCTGCATAATCGTAACCATTAGCTGCCAGACAATATTTTTTTAATGGATTTACATTACTGGTTACAATTCCTGCAACGCCATTGGAACCACTCACGGATGATTGCGAAGCGATGGCCATACTATCCATATAGGATTCTACCAAGGGCTGATCGGGTAAAAAGAATTTATCCTTTAACTGCTTACCGCAATTATTCAAAACGGTATCCGAAAAAGGAGAAGCCGTGTTGGAAAACATATTTTTCATCACCTGTGCATCCACCACTGTTCCAGCATTGGCCGAACTTTTCATGTAGGTCACCAATTCATCCGCCATCGCCAGGCGATAGGTTTGACCGGAATAATTGACATTATTAAACGTGTATTGTGTGGGGACCGAATAACCTGAATCGGGCAGGGAATCCGGGTCCTTTTTACAGGAAACAAAGGCAAAAACGATTGCCAAACAACTGTATTTGAATATATTGTATCTCATGATGATTTATTTAGACTTATTTTAAATTAGGGTCAAAAATAAGCGCCGTCTCTACATCATGAAATACCTAAAACAGGGTATTTTAGAAAGTAAAGTACATTTGCACAAAAAACAGCAACCATGCGCTACAATTTAAGTGAGATCACCGCCGTAATTCAGGATAGAAGAACCATTGCGCCTGAGTTTTTTTCTGATAGAAAAGTACCACGCGAAATCATAGAAAAGGTATTAAACAATGCCATTTGGGCCCCTAATCATGGCATGACCCAACCCTGGAGATTCAAAGTAATGCGAGGATCGGCCATTGATTCTTTTGCTGCATTTCAGGCTGATCACTACCGTGAAATTACACCCGAAAGCGAATTCGATCAGGGTAAATACGATAAATTGCGGAGTCGTCCATTGTTATCGTCGGTGATTATTGCCATCTGCATGAAACGAAACGAGGCAGGGAAAGTCCCCGAAATTGAAGAAGTAGAAGCAGTGGCATGTGCCGTACAAAACATGTATTTAACCTGTACAGCATATGGATTAGGTGCTTATTGGGGAAGTGGAGGAGTTACCTATACAGAGGGGATGAAATCGTTTTTGGGATTAAGTGAAAAGGATAAATGCCTTGGCTTTTTTTATATCGGATATCCAAAAGTGGAATGGCCAAAAGGACAGCGCAGACCCATTGAGTATGTTACCGAATGGCAAGGTGAAGAAGATTAATCATGGAAGATATTTTCAGAATTACCAATTATTATGATCATCCTTCGGATGAAAACTATATTGTTGTTCACTATTTAAAAGAAGAACAATCGAAGCTATTTAAGTCCTACCTGGAAGAAGAAAAAATTAGCTTCGAAGATTTTGTGGATACCGATGGTGCAAATCCGATTTATCTTTTTGCCATTCACAGAAGGCACAGAAGAAAAATTGAACATTTAAATTTTCTCACCCTCGGAAAAACAAGGTCGCCATTTGTCCCCAACAAAACATTCCGCTGGTTTTTAATCCTGTTGTTTTTCCTCATCATTATTTTATCCCTTATTGGTTATTATTCCAAAGTGGGATGAATTTCTTATCTTGTACACTCTCATGTTGCGGATAAGTCTTTTTTTAATCTTCTGTCTAAGTTTTCTGTTTTCGTTTAAAACAGACGAATTACCTTTTTATCTTCCGGGGCAGAATGATACATTAATGGCCACCGTTAGTTACGGTGATGATTATTTACTAAACGGCCGGGCCGACCTCAGCGAAGAGGAATTGAATCATCTAATCGATTCTTTAAAGTCAATTCCCACCCAGGTGAAAACGGTAAGTGATTTATTGTTTTTTAAATCGGTGCGAAAAAAATCGCCGGAGGAAATTGAAATCACTCTGGATTCATTGTTTAAACTCGATACTATTCCATATGGTTTAATCAATGAACTCAATTTATGGCTGGTCAATTATTCACCTCCTGCCTTACCTGAAAAAATTCTGACCATCCATCCTTCCAAAGAAAAATCCAAGCACCCTTCGGGTGAAACCTATGCCGGTGAGTGGAATATTCATCATCCCTTTAATTATTCGAACGATTTACTGCTGAACGACTCCACCTTTTACATTCCTCTAACTGAAAACTGCTCTTTTCATCACCCGGTGAGCCGGCAAAGCATAGAAAAATACGGAGGTAAAATCGGATCGCCATTTGGGTGGAGGGATGGTAAAAATCACAATGGTGTAGATGTGGAATTAGACCAATGGGATACCGTACAAAATGCTTTCGACGGCACAGTTCGTTTTGCAAAAATGTATAGTGGTTACGGAAAAGTGGTAGTGGTGCGTCACCCTAACGGTTTAGAAACGCTTTATGCCCACTTGGCGCGCATCAATGTGAAGAGTGGTCAGCATATTAAAGCTGGCGATGTAATTGGCCTTGGAGGAAGTACCGGAAATTCCACCGGCAGTCATTTGCATTTCGAAATCCGTTACAAAGGTGTTCCATTGAATCCTGCCAATGTAATCGACTTCAACGAAAAAAAATTATTGAGTGATACCTTACTGATACGCAAAATGAAAAATGCATTGGTTTGCATTCCTGTTGGTGTAAATTATCACACGGTGGAACGAGGAGATTACCTGAGAAAAATTGCTCAACGGTATGGCATATCGGTAAATGAATTATGTTTGATGAACAATATTTCATCCGGAACACGGTTAAGAATAGGACAAAAACTGAGAGTGAGTAATTAATGATTCGGCGTGCTGCATTTTTCTTATTTCTTTTAGCGCAATTCCACGGATTTGCACAGGAGCAGCTCATTACTGTTGGTATGCAGTATAAACCCATATTTGCCAGTAAATTTTTTGGAGCTGGTGAGGTAAGCGCGAGTGATTCGAATTTTACCGTAAGTGTAAAACCGACATGGGGACATAGCTATGGCATGATTATCCGCAGAGGATTTACCAAAACCATTTCGCTTGAAACCGGTATTAATTATGTGCGCCGCCGCTATGGAATGAGCTGTACCGACACCGATTCGGGCTTTACGGATAAATCGGATTTCTCGATTATTTCCTATGAAATTCCAACTCAAATGTTGATTTATGTTCGTCTCGGCGAACGGTTCTACATGAACAATGCCTTTGGACTTTCACTCACCGCTTTCGCCAGTGATGTTGAGTCGCATGGTACGGACCAGCGTTTTTTCCAGTATTCACGAATGACCACCAACTTTTTAAGTGCTGCATTAATTGCCAATGTGGGTTTTGAATACCGAAGCAAAAAAGCCGGATTTTATTATTTGGGCGCCTCTTTTCATAAACCCGTAAAAAACATAGCCAATTCCTACGCCACCTATAATCAGGACCCATTCCGCAGCCACACTGCATTTTTCGACCTCACGGGAACTTATTTAACGGTCGATTTGCGCTATTTCTTCCATGAAGCGCCCGTAAAACCTAAAAAGAAAAAGAAAAGCTGACGAAAATCTGTCCTTTTCCCTCTCATTTTCATCATCTAAAGCATGGAATCTGACCAATTTTGGTGTTCTTTGTTTTATATTTATCGTCTTAATTCCTGAATCTCTAAAGGATAAGAATTTATGCTGAATAGAATTTCCATTTTACTGGCCGGCTTTTGTTTCATTTTTATACAAAACCTTAAAGCTGCCGACTTGTATGTTACCAATACCAACGACGCCGGTGCGGGCTCATTGCGGGCTCAAATTGCTGCAGCTGCTGCGGGCGATCGGGTAATCATTGATATTAAGGGGACGATTAATTTATTGTCGCCTATTACCATTACCACTACGGTGATGGTTCATGGTCCCTTCCCTGCGCATTGCAATATTAATTCCTCCAGCATTGGTATTACCAACCATGCTTTCATTGTACAAAGCGGAACCTTAATGTTACGTGGAGTAGCCGTTACCAATACGGCATCAAGTTCTGATGTAGGAGGAATTTATGTGATGGCAGGTGCAGGTTTACAAATCGACGATTGTGTAATTGAAGGTCAAACCAGCTTTGTTGGAGCGGGAATTAAATCACTAGGTTCTGTACTAGCAAACAATGTTTCATTCGTGAATAACATTACCGGCAACGATGGTGGCGGTATTTGGTTTAATACTGCTTCTGCATCCGGTACATTGGTGAATTGTACTTTTTCAGGCAACGGATCAACAGGTGGTCACGGCGGTGGCGTGTATGCAGGGAATGGTGCGAATATTACCATCCGCAATTGCACGTTCAAAGGAAACAGCGTGGCCGGAGTTGGAGATGATCTGGCTTATGGGTCTGCCGGTACCACAGTAAAACTTCATAATTGTATTTTCGATAGCAACCTTGCCAATTCTATTTCCAATTCAGGAGGACCCAACATTACATCACTCGGTGGAAATGTTTTTGGTATAAACAACCCGGGATTTATCACTACCGCCGCTAATGATATTTTTTCTGCAACACTTCTTAGTTTAGCTCCGCTCAAAACCGATGGATACGGATTAAAATACCATTTAATTACTTCACAATTGTCGCCAGCGGTTGACAATGGTACAACGGGTTCTTTACCACTTACAGATTGCCGAAGAGCTCCGAGAACCTTGTATGGTGACAGCGGTTTAAATCCGGATGCAGGTGCTGTTGAATTCACACCTTTTTCTGTAATAAATGCCTTTGCTACAGGTGCAGGATCGTTTACAGATGCTGTAACCAGCATAAACATAACTTCCTTTCCTCCGCCCTACTTTATTGATTTCCGAATCTCGCTTACACCAACTATCAATTTGGGTGTTCCCATTTCATTGAGTAAACAAATGATTATTGATGGTTATTCTCAGGAAGGATCTTTAATTGGCGGACCCGGTACAACACCGAATACGTTGGTTACGCTTACGCCATCTGTTACACTCGACGGAGGTGGAAGTACTGCTGTAGGTTTAGTGGTGAGTAATGGCGCCTCCGGAAGTAAAATCATGGGATTGAAAGTCCAGAATTTCTCTCAACAGGGAATTTTATTATCCAGCAATAACGGAACGCAGGTATTGGGATGTATGTTAATTGATAACGACATCCGCGGTATTGAAATCAATGCAGGAAGTGCGAATATGGTTGGCGATAGTGCTTATCATTTTACCAATATGATTTCGGGTAACACTTCAAGCGGAGTTATGATTTTTAATTCCCCCAACAATATGGTGCGCAACAATTTGATTGGAACCAATGCCAATGGAACTGCTGCCTATGGAAATCAATTGTCGGGTGTAGAAATTTTTGGAAATACGGCCACGGGAAATATGATTGGTGGTCAACATAAAAAAGATCATTTCAACATCATCAGCGGGAGCACAAGCAATCAAGTCCTCATTAACTCGGCAGCCAACAACAATTATGTTCTTGGTAACCATATTGGAACTACATACAGTGGAATTAATTCAATCGCTGGAGGCTCTAATGGCATAATGGTAACAGCAGGTGCAGGATTTAATTTTTTAGGAGGCGGCAGCTCTGAAGATTACAATGTAATTTGTGCACAAACCAATGCGGGAATATTTTTAGATAACTCTTCCGGTAATGTCATCATCAACAATTACATTGGATACTCCCCTTTTCCATCACCTGCACAGATTTCCAATAACTCGGGTATTATTCTGGAAGGAACAGGAAGTGTAAACAACACCATCGGAACTGCGGCTAAGCGGAATTATGTTTGCGGCAATACAGGCTCAGGGATGAAACTGAATAATGGTGCCAATGGAAATTCATTTACCAATAATTTTATTGGCATCAACCATTTAAATGCCATTATGGGGAATAGCGGAGAAGGAATTCTGATTCAGAATAATTCTCCTGGTAATTCCATCGGAACTGCCAACGGCGGAAATTTTATTGGCGGAAATGGTTCAACAGGTATCTCCTTATTTGGATCACGTTCCAACAACGTCATCAATAATACGATCGGGATGGACTCCACCAGAACGCTTGCACGAGCAAATAATCTGGATGGAATTTCATTAAATTCGGTGAGTAACAACAATACCATCAACGGAAATTTTATGAGTTTCAATCTCGATCAGGGAATTGAAATTAACTCCGATTCTTGTCTCGTTTTAAACAACATCATTGGTACAGATATTTCCGGTACACTTTCTATGGGTAATGGTGGCGGAGGAATTGTGATCTCCGGTAATGCCAACCGTATTGGCGACGGAGCCGTTGGCGACAATACCATTGCATTCAATACCGGAGCAGGAGTAGTTGTTTCTTCCGGAATTTCGAATTCCATTATCAAAAACAAAATCTATTCGAATACACAATTAGGAATTGATTTAAATGGTAACGGCGTAACAGCCAATGACCCGACCGATTCAGACAATGGTCCGAATAATTTATTAAATTTCCCTGATGCCTTAATTGCCGTTCAATGTGGTGCGGGAGTAAATATTGCCGGATCATTTTACGGAAATGCCGGAATTACCTACCGAATCGATTTTTACCAATTAAACGCCAGTGATCCGAGTGGATATGGAGAAGGTGATTTATGGTTAAATTCTATTTTAGTTACTCCAAGTGTTACCGGAACAAATACATTTACCTATGCGCATGCAGCAACATTGCCATTGGGCACATTAATTTCCGCGACACTTTCAGAACAAGTTGGTGCAGGTGGTTATTATCACACTTCCGAGTTTTCTGCGGTGGTCACTGTTGAACCCGGTATGTCTGGCAGCACTGCTACAGCAACCAACATCTCTTGTTTTGGAGCTAACGATGGTGAAGCGATTGCTGTTGCTAATGGGGGATTAGGTCCTTACACTTTCGATTGGTACAATTCCTCTAATACATCTATTGGAGTGTTTAATGATACAGCTTCAAATCTTGCTTCTGATACCTATTTGTGTATTATCATTGATGCAACTGGTTGTGCAGATACAACCAATACCGTTACCATTACAGAACCAGCTGCATTAACTGCAGTGCCCACTTCTACCAATCCGGTTTGTAACGGCGATTGCAACGGGACCATCACCATTGCTGCGGCTGGAGGAACTGCACCCATTCAATATTCCATTGATGGAGGAAGTACTTATTTTACCAGTTCCCTTTTCAACTCCTTGTGCGCCGGAAATTACAATCAAATACAAGTAATCGATGCCAATGGCTGTACACAATTGGCAACGGCAATTAGCCTTGTTGATCCACCTGCTCTTGTAGTGAGTTTTACCACGAGTGATGAAAGTTGTTCCAATGCATGTGATGGATCAATTACCATGACTGTCACATCAGGTGTAACACCCTATCTTTACAGTATAGATGGCGGGTCCACCTTCTTTGGAACGTCAACCTTCAATGCATTATGTGCAGGAGTATATTCCTGTGTTGTTACAGATGGAGGAGGTTGTTCTGCTACTTCTTCCGAAACGATTTCTACCGGTTTAATCATCACCGCGAATGCAGGTGCCGACGCATCCGTATGCCCGGGTGCAAGTTATACGCTTGATGGTAGTGCAAGTGTAAATGGTATGACCTATTCCTGGTTTGATGTGAGTGCCGGATCGATGATTGGTAGTACAGCAACAACCAATATTAGTCCTACAGCAACCGGAAATTATGCTTTGGTTATTTCCAATGGCGGATGCAGTGATATGGATACCGTTTTAATTACGCTCTTAACCGCAGAGAATCCGGATGTACAATATGCATTTATTGTTAACGACACCGTAGTATCCTGCGAATCTGGTCCTGCTTTTAATCCTACGAGTATTGCTACACCGGGAGGAACGTTTACAGTAAGCGGATTATCCATCAATCCTTCTACGGGAAATGTTACCGTTAGCGGTGCACCTTACAACCAGTATAACATTATTTACACTACGCCAACTTGTGCGCAAACTGACACCATTTATTTATTCGTTTTACCGGATCCAACTCCACCTGTTTCTACACAATATGATTATATCATTTGCCAGGGAGATCCGGTGCCTACTTTAACTACAGATCCAACCGGTGTAGTAGGCGCAATGGTTTGGTATAACAACGCTAATCTGAATATTCCCGTTCAATTCGGATATAACTATACTCCTGCGAATGTAGTTTCAGGTTATAACGATTATTTTGCTGCTATTTCCTACGCAAACTGCAAAAGTACCGGAACACAATTTTCAATTTCCATGGTAGATGCATCGCTTATCAATGATGGAGGTCCATATACAACTTGTCCCGATCAACCGGTGCAGATTTCATTAAGTGCCATTGCCGGAACAATCGGATCCATTTTATGGACACCAAGTGCAGGTTTGTCGGACAGCACCATTACCAATCCCATTGCTGTTTTAAACCAGACACAAACATTTTACTTTACAACAGATATTGGTGGCTGTTCAATCACCGATTCCGTTACTGTACAAGTGAATTCAGATCCGAGTTGCATATTCGACGAAATGTATAATGCATTTAGTCCGGACGATGATGGGGTAAACGACACCTGGATTATTCCAGCCGTAGTTCAAAATCCGAATAACAAAGTAATCATCTTTAACCGCTGGGGGAATGAATTGGTATCCTTCGACAATTACGATAATGTGAGCGTAGTTTGGGATGGAACATATAAAAATGAAAAATTACCAAGCGGCACCTATTTCTATGTGATAAAATATATTGATGTGGATCGTCAATATTCCGGATGGGTACAATTAACGCGATAAAAAACAGTAATCATCAATGAAAATGATGACGATGAAAAAATATTTATTTGTTTGGGCAGTACTGCTTTCACCTTTATTGGTGAATGCTCAGCAGGATGCCATCTACTCGCAATACATGTTTAATCCTTTTGCGATTAACCCCGCCTATGCCGGAAGTCGTGATGCATTGAGCGGCGTATTGTTAATGCGTGAGCAATGGAGAGGTATTGAGGGCGCACCTTCAACTCAAACGTTCAGTTTGCATTCCCCGATTGGCGGTAATAAAATGGCTCTGGGATTAAATTTATTTAACGACGGAGTGGGTCCCACAAAAAACACCGGAGCACTGGCTTCTTATGCTTATCACTTACGCTTAGGTAAATTAAAATTATCCTTCGGAATTCGTGGGGGGATTTTTAATTCACGGTTGGACCGTTCTAAATTAAACTATCAAAATCAGGCAGACCGTTTTAACAATACTGGAACCGTAAATACCATTGTCCCCACATTTGATTTCGGATCTTATCTCTATTCAAAACGATTTTTTGCCGGGCTTTCTGTCTCTCATTTACTGGAAAACCAAATCAACTATCCCAACTTTCCGAGCGATGCTTATGTCGTTATGCGCAGGCACTTCATGTTCACTTCAGGAGCCGCTCTTCCATTGGGGAAAAACACAGTTATTAAGCCTTCCATCCTGGTTAAATACGTTGAAAATGCTCCTGTAAATTTCGATATCAACACGAGTTTTCTTTTCAATAAAGTGTTTTGGCTAGGTGCAAGTTACCGCAGTGGAAATGGAATAGTACTGATTACCGAATATAACATTACCGATTTTATTCGCATTGGTTATTCGTACGATATTGTTATGAATCCATTGAAGCAATTCACAACCGGAACACATGAAATCATGGCCGGTTTTGATTTAAACCTCAAAAAAACCAAATCAGTTTCTCCACGATATCTATAATGGAAATTCAGATAAAAATGTTAAAACACCTCCTGCATATATTTTTCTTCAGTATTATCTGTTCTAATGCTATTGCACAACATGAAGCAATTCTGAACACCACTGTAGAAACGCATTACACCGTTAAAAAAATTAATGGATTGAATTCTACCTACAGCGAATTTAGTCCTGTGGTATATGGCGACATTTTACTCTTTACTTCCGATCGCGATTTTGATTACCTGAATTGGGGAGAAAACCGTTGGAAGAAAAGAAAATTTTTAAATGTATTCAGCGCCAAAATAAAATCACTCGAATCCGACAGTGCAATTGTTAGTCCTGCCTTTTTATATTCCAAGGAGCTCGAAAATTTTAATCATACAGGTCCTGTTGCCATTTCTCCGGATGGAAATTTGTTGGTTTTTACGCAAGTAGCAAGGGAAAAACATAAATTGAACAAGCCGCAACTTTATTACATGGAAAAATCGAATGGCAAATGGGGAAATAAACAACTGTTCTCCTTTTGTGATCCAGAATTTTCGTTTGGTCACCCTGCTTTCAGCGCCGATGGAAAACGTCTTTTTTTCTCATCCGATATGAAAGGAAGTATGGGCGGAAAGGATGTTTTCTATGTGGAAAAAACAACTGAAAACTGGAGCGCTCCTGTTAATCCGGGATCAATGATCAATAGCAGCGGCGATGAAGTTTTTCCATACGTTCACCAAAATGCATTGTATTTTTCTTCCTCATCACAAGGTGGTGAAGGTGGTTTGGATTTGTTTAAATCTTATTTCAGGGATTCCCTTTTTACCAAGGCAGAAAATCTGGGAAATGAAATCAACAGTAAAGGTGATGATTTTGGATTTTTTATTCTCCCCAATAGAAAAGGAGGATTTTTCTCTTCTAACCGTGAAGGTGGAAAAGGTGACGATGATATTTATTACGTAAAAATTGAAGAAACCGCAGTGGTTGGCTCTAAAGATATCGTGGGCCGGTTTAGCTACCGCACCCTCAATTCGGGAACGGAAGGTCTGGATGTTTTGCTGATTGACGATAATGGTGAAATTGTTATGCGAACCAAAACCGATAACAAAGGAGAATTTGCATTCCGTAATTTACCTGCCAATGAAAATTACTCGATTCGCGTAATAAATCCGGATCCTGATCTGAAACTGGAAATTATCGACCGTGACGGTGTTGCCGTTGCCGTTTTAAGAAGTGATCAGAATGGAACCTTTGTGTACAAGAAACTGGATCCTGCTCTCAGTGGTACGCTTTCCCTTATGGAAATTGAAGAAACTGAACTGGGGAAAAAATCGGGTCGACTCTCGGGTCAGTTTATTTTCGAAAAATTACCCGGCGTATATCCCGATGGATTAAATGTATATCTGGTCGACGATCAGGGCAATGTTGTTCACAGATCTAAAACCGATAACTATGGTAATTTCACGTTCCGCGAATTAGATCTTGGTAAAAATTACATTTTAAAAACAGATAGCACAGGTGAAGATGTCATTCTTCTGATCTATAACAAATCTGAAAATGTAACTGCAGAATTAAGAAGGAATTCAAACGGTGAATATGTCTTCCGCAAACTTACACCTGAAGCGGCGGGATTGCGGTTCATGGAAATATCCGATGATACCAGCATGCTGGCCAAACCAACGGTATCGCTGGCCGGGCAATTCCGGTATAGAAATTTAGATGGAAGTCCTTCCAACATGAACTTTGTGATTATCGACGACAAGGGCAACGTTCTATACAAGGGAAGCACGGACGAAAAAGGATTTTTCCGTGTAAGAAATCTGAAAATTGCAGAAGAATACATTTTCCAGATTGATCCGAATGATCCGAATTTTGAGAAAAAATTAATTCTCGATTTATACAATCGCACCGGAAGGTCGCTGGCGATGCTGGAAAACGATAAAACCGGAAGATTTACTTATAAACGCCTCAAGCAGGAGTTTTCCTATTTGCAGGAAATTTCCACCACCGACATGGAGTTTCTGGAGAAGGTCCCCAATATCTATTTCGAGAAAAACCATTCCGATTTAAGTGCCGACTCCAAAAAAACGCTGGACAAAGTGTTCCTGATTATGACCAAGCATAAAAAACTGAAACTCCAGATTAGCGGATATGCAGATTCGAGGTATAATGAGGACTTTAACCTGGCTCTTTCTGCCCAACGCGCAAAAGCCGCAAAAGCCTATTTGGTTTCCAAGGGTATTTCAGCTTCACGTATCAATGTTCAATCTTACGGAGAATCCCGCCTGGTTAATGGCTGTAGCGATGGGGTTGATTGCGAGGAAGAGCAACACCGGATGAACCGCAGATGCGAATTCCGACTGGAACAATCGTCCAAATAATTGTTAATACCATTGTAAAAAATTATTTCACCCTTCGGGTGAAGGCTTCGCTTTCTTACTAATTTTGAGTATTGCAAGTCCAAACCCGGTGGAGAATTATAGTCCTTCCAAAGTCTTATTATTTATCCTCATAACCCTTTCCTCGTTATTGGGTTTAATGTTTGTTTTCCCTAAAGAAGGAATCAGTCTCGGAAATGATTATGCCCTAAAATATCCAAGTTGGGATAAGTTCATCCACACGAAAAAAAAGGAAAAGAAAAAGATCGATAACATCCTTAATCGTCTCGACACTTCCTTAATGGCCAGGGAACCCGTAGATACTTTTATTCGTCACGATAACAACATCGGCTCTGAATTGGGCGCTCCCACCGATACGGCAGAGGTAACGCTTAACGCGGGGGGGATAGCGCGTTTGGAATTCGGGAAGAATAGTCCGTCTATTTTAAATCCCATTTTTGAAAAACTAAATCAGGTAAGCGCCAATAAAAAAACGGTACGCATCATTCACTACGGCGATTCACAAATTGAAGGCGACCGTATAACAGGGTATTTCCGTCAGAAATTACAAGCCAAATTCGGAGGTTATGGTCCTGGAATGATACCTGCATTTAATCAATACCATACCCTTTCTTTTGTTCAAACCGTATCTCCCAATTTTAAGCGCTTCACCATTTTTGGTGAGGTGAGTAAATCTGTAAAACATAAAAAATACGGATCTATGGGCTCCTTTGCACGATTTACAAAAATTGTAGAGGATTCGCTCATTTCCTTGCAGGAAGTACAAGAGGGCTGGATTGAAATTGGTTTTCATAAACAAGCCTATGGCAACTCCAGAACTTTTAATTCGGTTCGACTTTTTTACGGCAATTGCAAATCGCATACCGACATGCAAGTGTTTAACAATGGAGAACTGATTCATGAAGACACCTTGAATCCTGATCAAAACTATCATGTTATTGAACTGAAATTCGATCAAACACCTGAGAAATTAAAATACGTGTTCAAAGGAAAAGACTCGCCCGATTTTTATGGTTTTTCATTGGATGGTTCCTATGGGGTAGCAGTCGACAATGTGGCTATGCGAGGTGGTTCAGGAACATTTTTTGGAAAGGTTGATCAATCTTTAATGAGCAGAATGTATGCGGATCTTGATGTGGAAATGTTCATCATGCAGTTTGGAGGTAATTCCATGCCTTATCTAAAAGATGCTGCTGCCTCGAAACAATATGCCAATTATTTTAAATCGAATTTATACACCCTTAAAAAATTAAAACCGAACGCCGTTATCATCGTAATTGGACCATCGGATATGTCGACCAAAATTGATGGCGAATACCAAAGCTATCCTTTGCTTACTACACTCATTGCCGATATGAAACAAGCCTCCTTTGACGCCGGAGCTGCCTACTGGGATATTTACTCGGCCATGGGAGGAGAAAATTCGATGTTGACCTGGGTTGAAAAAGACCTAGCTGGTCCTGACTACACGCACTTCACACCTTCTGGCGCAAGATTTGTTGCTGAAATGTTTTACGAAGCATTTTTATTCGAATACCAGCAATATCAGAAAGGAGTGAAACCGTGAGGAAGATTTTTTTCGTTTTTAGTTTGTTATTTGTTTCAATCACAAGTGAAGCGCAATACGATGATGATATGGATGCAGATACCCTGATGGGTATTATTGACACTTCAATTATCAATAAATACAAGTTCATTCACTACGCACATAATAAATTTTATTTTCCATCGGAGGAGAGTCCCAACTTCGAATACTTCTACTCAAAATTCGACAGTCTGATTAACCGCAGAAAAGGTCAAGTTGTGGTTTATCACATGGGAGGAAGCCATATTCAGGCCGATGTTTACTCCAATAAAATGCGCACCTGGATGAACAGTTACTGGCCCGGATTAAAAGGTGCAAGAGGACTCGTTTTCCCTTATACCATTGCAGGGACAAACAATCCTTACAATTACAAATCGGAAGGGACCGGCGAATGGACATCCCTTCGTTGTGTGCAGCGAAAAGATACAAGTCGTTTAGGTATTGAAGGAATTTCAATTAGTTGCAAAGACACCATTTCTTCGATTAAAATTTATTACCGCGAAAAAGAACCCATGCCTTACCGGCACGACCGATTCAGGATTTACCACAATATGAATCCATCGTTTATGGTTGAGTTTGGATATCCCTCCATTGTGAAATCGGTAACGAAAGACAGCTTAAGAGGATTTACGGAATTTAATCTGAGCATGGAATTTGATACCGCATTTTTTGTGATCACCAGAGTGAAATCAGATACTTCCTCCTTTACCTGCTACGGCGTAGAAATGATGAATAAACAACCCGGTGTAATCTACAATTCAATCGGAGTAAACGGAGCAGCCTTGCCCAATTATTTGCGTTGTCAGGATTGGGAAATGCAATTAAAAAATTTGCCACCCGATTTATTTATTCTTAGTGTGGGTACCAATGATGCAAATGTGCCCGATGGAGAATTTGATACGCTTGCTTATTTTAGAAATTACGAAGAGATTACAAAAAAAATATTGAGGGCAAATCCCAATTGCGCTATTTTATATACTGTTCCCAATGATGCTTATTATTATAAAAAACACCCCAACAGAAATGTTGCATTAACCCGTAATGTAATTATTGACCTGAGTAAAAAATACAATATGGGATTTTGGGATGTATATGGAATGATGGGTGGGCTCGGCTCTTCGAATACCTGGTACAAGGCAGACCTTATGCATAAAGACCGCATTCACTTTACATGGGATGGCTACTTGTTAAAGGGAGATTTATTTTTTGAAGCCTTTCTAAAGTACCTCGATGAATACGAGTACAAGCGATTGGTAAAACTTACAAACGAAAAGTAATGGAACGTCTGGAAGAATTATTTACCGCATTTCCGAGCTTCACATGTGAAGAACTGGGAAAACAGGCGAATGATTTTTCGAAAGTCCAAACCGCACCCATTACTTTTACCCAGGCCAATTTCTGGATTTTCTTTTTATTGGTTTATGGTGTTTTCACCCTCGTGTACAAACGAAACCAACTCAGAACATTATTTCTGCTTCTGGTGAGTTGCTTCTTTTATGTTAAAACCAGCGGACTCTTTTTAATTATCCTCGTTTTCTCTACCCTACTCGATTACAACGTTGGGAATGCCATATTTAAAAGTGATAATCAACGAAAACGAAAGACCTTGCTATTTATCAGCATGTTTTTGAATTTGTTTGTTCTCGCATACTTTAAATACGCCTTTTTTTTCACGGAATCGTTCAACTCACTTTTTTCCACTCAATACGAATTCTTTAATCATTTCTCCTATTGGACCAATAGTTTCTGGGGAAGTGAATTATTGTGCGTAGATAAAATTATTTTACCGGTTGGAATTTCATTTTATACATTCCAAACGATGAGTTACACCATCGATATATATCGAAGGGAACTGCATCCGGTAAAAAACATTATTGATTTTGGATTCTTTGTAAGTTTCTTTCCGCAATTGGTGGCAGGACCTATTGTACGTGCCAAGGATTTTATTCCTCAAATGTACGAGCCCTTTAAATTAACAAAGCATGAATTTGGATGGTCCTTGTTTCAGATTTTAAAAGGTCTCACAAAAAAAATAGTTGTAGCCGATTTTTTAGGTGGCAATTTTATCGATCACACCTTTCAAAATCCTGATAATTTTCCGGGATTTGTTTTGGTAGTAGCCATGTGGGCCTATTCCATGCAAATCTATGGCGACTTCAGCGGTTATACCGATATCGCCATTGGTATTTCCAAACTACTCGGGTTCCAGCTGAATATCAATTTTAATTCACCCTACAAAGCAGTTAGTGTTGCCGATTTTTGGCGCAGATGGCATATTTCATTATCAAGTTTTTTACGCGATTATCTATATATTCCATTGGGAGGAAATAAAAAAGCGAGTTTTATATCTTATTTGTTTGTCCCGCTGATCGTATTCTTTTTAAGCGGACTCATCAACTATTACTGGTCGCCCGGAATTACCATCGGCGAAACATTTTACGCTCTCGATTTTTGGGTGTTGAGTTTATTATTATTACTGGCCATATTGTCGCTGATGCTCATTGAATCTGTCAGAAATTTTATGAATACCGACATCAATTTACTCATTACGATGCTGCTTGGCGGATTATGGCATGGAGCGAGTATGAAGTTTATTATATGGGGAGGATTAAACGGATTAGCATTGGTGATTTACAAATACTGGAAGCGCGTTTCTCCCTATGAAAAATCGAATTTCTTCCTGGTTCATTTCTGGAAAATATTTTTCACGTTTAATTTTATCACCTTCACCCGGATATTTTTCCGTGCAACCGACATGGATAATGCCAACTTTTACCTGAACAGGATCTGGAATAATTTCGGATTATTTACTGCAGAAGGATTTAACTCCGCAGCATGGAATCTGATGGTGACAAGCTATTGGGCGGTATTAATAATTATGATTATTGCTTATATCATTCACTGGTTATCGGGTTCGTTCAAGGAAAAGGTATTGGAGAAATTCGTTAACCTTTCCATGGCGGCACAAATTATTATAACCTTTATTTCATCGGTACTAATTTATCAGATCGCTTCTTCGAACAATTCTGTTTTCATTTATTTTCAATTTTAATCCATGTTGCTTCACGAACAAAGCTGCAGTTCACAGGACGATTGCGATGCATTAATTGCCATGCTCCGCAACTTGAGAACCAATAATCAGATTAAAATTCTGGAAGGCTCGTTTGATCCGGATGCCTCATCCATTGTTGAATTATTATTCATCGAAAACGACTCGAAACAAAAATGGATTCTGGAAGGCGTTTACGATCTCCGGGGAGGTTTAACGCTGCGGAAAGCCGATTTATAATTCATACCCTAAATCCGACATCAAGGCATAGATTTCTCTTGGTGAAAAATAAAATTTCTCTTTTTTCTTTTTGTACGCCTCAGGCACACCTGCGTTGTTTTGCAATTGCGTTGCGAAATCATAACACTGCCAACCTAAGCCTCTCACAACGGTTATACTGTCGGTGTAACGTTCATACTTCATTTTAAAATTTTCCTTTTTGTATCGGAAAGCATCCCCCAATAAGCTTCCGGCTTTTTGAACACGGTATTTCAACAAATGAGCTAATTCGTGTCCCAATACCCCTATTTGTGCATTGAACGTGAACTCATGAAATTGCGGGGAGGCGTGACTGCTGTCGCTATTGACATAAATAACGTAACGCCGCTTTGATTTGGAACGAAACAAACTGGAAATTACCGTTGGACGAGCAGCCATTGTGCTGTTCAATTTTTTTTCCCGGATAGAAATTCGCAATGAAATTAATTCCGGATACCGGCTCAGTGCATAATAAAACGCCAAACGGTATTTTGCAGGCACTTGTTTATTAGAACCATAAACCCGTTCCAGCGAATCAGCCATAAATCCCGCTTCAGTCTTGCTTACATTCATCGGTGCATTCCCCTGTTTCCCTTCACTTTGTGAATAAAACAACAACATACATAGGCTTATTGCTAGAAACTGTGCTTTCATTTTTTAAATTTAAGGCAATAAAAACCAGAATGAAAAAACTATTCCTGTTTATTGCCATACTTTTTACGGCTACGGTTTCCCACTCTGCCGATCCGGATTCGGTGCTTATCCGAAAAATTTACGATGCTGAATTGACCAATGGAGAATGTTATCAGAATTTAAAAGTTCTCTGCAAAAGTATCGGTCATCGACTCAGCGGATCTCCGCAAGCGGAACAAGCGGTGTATTGGGGAAAAAAAATAATGGAAAAAGCCGGATTCGATAAAGTTTATCTGCAGGAAGTAATGGTTCCTCATTGGGTAAGAGGAAAAAACGAAAGTGGAATGCTCATTCTTTCTAATTATCCAAAAAGAAAAGACGGAACACCGGTTAGCAGTTCCATTAAAATCACCGCACTCGGTGGTTCTGTGGGTACAAACGGAAAATTAACTGCAGAAGTGATTGAGGTTAACGATTTTGAAGAATTAAAACGACTGGGGCCGGAAAACATCAAAGGTAAAATCGTATTGTTTAATCGTCCCTTCGATCCTACATACATTCACACGTTTAATTCGTACGGACATTGTGTAGACCAACGTGTACATGGTGCTAAGGAAGCAGCCCAATACGGTGCTAAAGCTGTTGTTATTCGCAGTATGACGCATGGAGAAGGTGATCATCCGCATACCGGTGCAATGAAATACGATGACTCCATTCCTAAAATTCCTGCTGTTGCAGTAAGTACCGTGGTTGCCGATGAAATTTCGAAAGAATTAAAAGCGGGTCGTCCCGTAAAAATGACGTTGAATTTAGATTGCCAATGGTTACCTGATGTAAAATCATACAACGTAATTGGAGAAATCACCGGTAAAGAATTTCCCGACGAAATCATTTCAGTGGGTGGTCACCTCGACAGCTGGGATATCGGCGAAGGCGCTCACGATGATGGAGCGGGATGTGTTCAAAGTATGGAAGCTCTTCGTTTATTTAAAGTGTTAGGCATTCAACCGAAGCATACTTTAAGAGCTGTATTGTTTATGAATGAAGAAAACGGATTAAGAGGCGGAAAAAAATATGCGGAGCAAGCCCATGAAAAAAATGAAAAACATATCGCTGCATTAGAAAGTGATCGCGGTGGATTTGTTCCCCGTGGTTTTGCCATTGAGGGTAATCAAAAAGAAATTGACTGGTTGCAATCACTTGCCCCATTGTTTAAAGCATACGACCTCCACTATTTTGAACCCGGAGGATCCGGAGCAGATATTGGTCCCCTTAAAAAATACTTCCCCGATATTGTGTTGTTCGGATTTGTTCCCGACTCCCAACGTTATTTTGATCATCACCATGCAGAAACCGATGTGTTTGAAAATGTAAACAGACGGGAACTCGAATTAGGATCTGCCGCAATGGCTGCATTTCTCTATGTGTTGGACATCCATTTGGCAAATCATTAATTAGAGCGAAGGAGAATTACAGTGACCCCGATTGATTTTAAACCCACAGAACAAACCCAAACTGCACACATTCATATTGTCGACGGAATCATTCACGTCACTTATCTGAAAGATGCAGAAATAACGGTTGAAGTTAAAAAAGAACACCATCGATTTTATAAGGAGATTACCGTTTTTGGTCCCATGCCTATGTTGCTGAAAATGGAAGATGGGGTAAGCATTACCCGCGACGCCAGAGTGTATTCCCGAAAGATTGAGGACAAACAACCTTTTACCGCCACTGCAGTTTTGGTCAATAATCTTGCCTATAAAATCCTGGCCAACTTCTACGCCAATTTTTATCGCCCAAAAAAACCATTCAAGGTTTTCGATAATGAAGAAAAAGCCATTCAATGGTTGCAGCAATTTAAAAACGAAACGAAGCATCCGGAATCAGAATGAGTAACCGAACTACCATTCTATTGCTGGCAACCTTTACCCTCACCATTTTTCCATTGGTAGGTTGGCTTATCTTTAAAATTATTTCTGAAGAAAACTGGACCGCTGTTTTTTTTGAAGGACATTCCATCATTCTACAAATCTGTTTCGGATCTGTATTCGGATTTCTTTCTGCATTAGGTGCATGGTATCTGATTCGTTCTCCATTTTTATTACCCGTAATAGAAAAATACGGCGGATTGATAAAATCACTCCACTTAAAACCCATCGATATCATTTACATATCCCTCTGTGCAGGTATTGGGGAAGAGTTATTATTCAGAGCCTCCATTCAACCTTTTTTAGGAATATGGATCACCTCCATCCTCTTTGTTGCGCTCCATGGATATTTAAATCCCTTCGACTGGCGGGTTTCGGTTTATGGCATTTACATGACTGCCGTAATTATTATCATAGCTTACGAGCTCAGCTATTTAGGTATTTACGCCTCCATTGCTTCACATGTGGTGATTGATATAGTTTTGCTTTTTCTGTTGAGTAAATTGAACGATCAGGAAGCAATTCCCAAGGATGACTTCCCAATATTTCTTAATTCGGAGGAAGAAGAAGGAGAGATTTCCTAATTTTTGTAAATAGGATGTAACCAGTTGGATTATTCACCTTATGTTGGTCGAAATCTAATTTTAATGAGGACATCTGCTCTACTCTTGTTTTTTCTAATCGCTCTCCAATCTATTGCTCAACCTGCTCAGGAAGAAAATAATCTGGCCCCAAAAGTGTTTGTTGATTGCGAATCGTGCGACATTGAAAATCTTCGTCAGGATTTTTATTTTCTTCACTATGTGAGAGACCGTCTCTTATGTGATGTGCATGTTTTAGTAACTACACGTCCCACCGGTGCAGGCGGAACGGAATTTACCTTAAGCTTTTTCGGCAGAAATAAATTCGAGGGCATGAATGACACCTTGGTAAGTTCCATCCCACCCAACTCAACGCCTGATGAAATCAGAGATCATCTCAACAACAATATTCAGCTTGGATTGATCCGTTATATTATGAAAACTCCGTTATGTGAACATATTTCTATTACCTACGACCAGGAAGCACCTGCCAATGATACCATCAAGGACAAGTGGAATTTCTGGGTATTTAAGGCTGCTGCCGGTGGATGGTTTAATGGAGAATCGCTGGTTTCGTCGCTCAGTTTAAACGGATCGTTAACGGCCAATAGAATTACCAACGAAAGCAAAACCCGAATGGAGGGATCCACCTATTACAATAAAAATACATTCCATATCGACGACACCACCGAAATCGTGAGTTTGTTTAGAAATTATTACGCCAATATTAATCAGGTTTGGAGCATCAGTAAACATTGGAGCGCAGGAACCGAAATCAATTATTATTCGAGTATTTATGAAAATATTAAATCTTCCTATTATGCAGGAGCTTCACTTGAATATGATATTTTCCCTTACAACGAATCCTCCACCCGGATGCTGTATTTCTCCTATACACTCGCTCCACTGTATAGAAAATATAATTCCACCACCATTTTATTTCGCGACGAACAATACCTGATGCGTCAATCACTTTCGTTTACCAGTAAATTCATTAGTAAATGGGGACAGTTCAATTCCACGGTATCCTGGAATAATTTCCTGCACGATTTCAGTCTAAATTCCTTGGCACTTTATGTATATGCCCAATTCCGGCTTTTTAAAGGTTTTTCACTTGAATTATCAGGCTATTATGCCCGCATCCGGAACCGGATTAATTTGCCCTTAGAGTCTGCAAGTCAGGAAGAAATATTACTTGGTCAGGTCCAGCTCCCTACCAGCTTAAGTTATTGGGGCAGTGTGGGTATCTCCTATACCTTCGGATCAATCTATAATAACATTGTAAATCCGAGGTTGGAATAACTTTTTTGCATTCGGATATTTTCGTATTTTCGAGGCAGATAAATTCCAAAATAGTCATTATGAGCAGTTTCGTACTTGAGGGGAGTCCTAAAACCCCAACCGTGAATCTGAATGCGGAAAAAGGTGTTCTTGAATTAAAAGGACGTTCCATTCCGGAAAATTCCATTGAATTTTACAAACCGATTTTTGATTGGGTTGAAAATTACGGTTCAAATCCGAAATCCGATACTCAGGTAAATGTTGTGTTGGAATATTTCAATACCTCTTCTTCGAAATGTATTCTTGATTTCTTTAAGAAACTTGAAAACCTGAACAATGGCGGGAAAACAAAAGTGACCATTAACTGGCATTATGAAGAAGATGACGAAGATATGCTGGAAGCCGGAGAAGACTATCAGGCGATTATCTCTGTTCCATTTAAAATGGTAGCCATCGAAGAAATTTAATGGTTCAACAACCAATATTCAATCCCGCTTTATGCGGGATTTTTTGTTTTATATCATCCTTAAAACACGAAGATTCATCCAAAATGAGCATCCGTTGAGCGAAATGTAGCGTTGATTTAGTATGCATACATAACATTTTTTGGAACTGCCCGTTTAACTATACAGAAACCAGAACCAAATGGAGCAAGGCTACTTAACGGAATGTTTAACTTAAATTGTATAGCCATGAGAGACCGTTCTAACCTGTATGTGGGATTGGTACTGGCCGTTGTATCGCTCACCACTTACCTTCTCTTTTCATTCCTGGGATAAGAGAAGTTCACTAAAAGCGCCCATTGCTACCTCCGGGCGCTTTTTTATTGCTTTTATTTTTTCTGATTTATTCCTATATTAAGAGGAAAATCAGCAGGCAATGAAAGCAGAATATCTATTTGAGTTATTGCAGGAAAATAAGACAGTTATTCTTCCCGGAATCGGCGCATTCGTTCAGAATGATTCCACTACTCAACCTTATATTTTTAATCCCTACCTCAAGTTTAACGACGGAATGCTGGTTGCCTACATTGCCAAAAAAGAAAATCTCGGCATGGAGGAAGCAGGTAAAAAACTGGAAGTTTTCTCCGCCGGAATTCAATCTTTGCTGGAATCGGGACGAGATGTTGTGATTCAACGCCTGGGGAAAATAAAATCAGATGCATCGGGAAAAATTGAATTCACCCATGATCCATCCCTAACCGAAAATCAGCAAGAAAAAATAATTGTCCCTGAAATAAAAACGGAGACTCCAAAAACTGAGGTGCCAAAAGTTGAAACGCCAAAAATTGAAACACCAAAAGTTGAAACACCAAAAGTTGAAACACCGAAAGTTGAATTACCAAAACCTGAACTACCGAAAGAGGAAAAGGAAAATTCCATTCCTCCGGTAAGTATCCAGGAAGAGAAAATCACAAAGCCGGAAATTGCTGCAGAAAAAAAGATTGAAAAAGAAATAAAAAAATCTCCGGTTGAGAAAAAAAAGAAGGAGCGAAAAAAAAGAAAATTATTGATTCCCCTCTTGCTTCTTCTCCTACTCGGTGGAGGTGGAACAGCAGGCTATTTATTCCGCAATGAAATCATGCATTTATTTTCGGGACAAACAGAAAGTAAGGCAGATGAAAAAAAGGAAACAAAAAAAGAATCACCAAAGCAAGAACAACCAGCATCACCGGGTGATAGCACTTCGGTGGAAGAGATGGATAGTAGTCTCACCGAATCGCCTATTGCTGAAACTGAAAATCCTGAACTCATAACTGAAGAAAGTCCGGTGAAAGAAGAAGTGGCGCCGAAACAAAATCATGCGGTGACCACCACACCTTCAGCTCCGGCACAAAGTGGTAATTATTATGTGATCATTGGCTGCTATTCCAACGAAAGCAATATTTCAGCGATTAGTCAGAAAGCTTCAGAAAAAGGACATACTGCCAGCGATATTGGGGTGTATGGGGGCTTGCATCATATTTCGGTTTATTCCACTTCCGATTTATCGGATGCTGCGGCCAAGGCTTCCTCCTTACGATCCGATTTTCCAAATGCCTGGGTAATGCAGGTCCGTTAAATACCACTAAGCATTATCTTTGTCAAAAATCAATCACATTGAAAAGTATTCGAATTTGCGGCGTAAATGAGCATTTTAATTTTCCCTGGAGATATGCCATTGAAAAGGGATTATTCCAACAAGCGGGAATAGATTTGGTGTGGACAGAAAGCAAGGGCGGAACGGGCGAAATGACGCGTTTACTCGCGAACAACGGAACAGACCTTGCTGTTTTACTCACCGAAGGAATGTTTGTTGAAGCCATCAGAAATCGCACAGCAAAAATTATTCAGTTGCACGTCACATCGCCACTCCACTGGGGAGCGCATGTGAAAAAAAATTCCGCCATCCATTCAACCAACGATTTAAAACAAAAACGATTTGCCATTAGCCGATATGGCAGCGGTTCACATCTGATGGCGCTCGTTCATGCAAAAAATATGGGCTGGGAAAAATCGGATGTTTCATTTGTAGTTGTGAACTCACTGGAGGGTGGACTCCAATCGCTGGCCAATGGAGAAAGCGATGTGTTTTTATGGGAGAAATACACCACAGCGCCTTTTCTGGAAGAATTTGGATTACGATATGTTGGGGATGTGGTTACTCCATGGCCAAGTTTTTTACTGGCAGGTTCCAATGAATTCTGTGCAGAAGATCAGGAAGCGGTAAAGACCATTGCCCGTATCATTGCTTCTGCAAATGCCGAATTGAAAAAAAATCCGGAAACCGTCAAATGGATTTCACAACGTCAGCATCTCAATGAAAAACAGGTTAGCCAATGGTTTAGTGAAATGACATGGAATGAGGCTCCCGGTATAAAAGAAAGCGACTACGCGCATATTTTGCACAGTCTTTGCAATGCAGATTTAATCACACCGGAAGAACGTGATAATTCCAACGATATTCGATTTGTATGGTAAACAAAACAGCGCTGCTATTTATTCTTTTTGCATGGTCGGAAATTCAGGCACAGCAACTGGAACCGGATAGTACCTATAGTATACCCGATAACCTGAAGGAGACTTCCGGATTAGCTCATTTTGGTCCTCATTTCATTTCGATTAACGACAGCGGTAATCCGAATCTGGTTATTGAAATGGATCATCAGGGGAAATTTGTGAAAACATACACCATAGAAAAATCGAAAAACAGCGACTGGGAAGATATTTGTACCGATCCGCAAAACAACATTTACATAGGGGATTTCGGGAATAACGGGAACAAACGAACGAATCTTTGCATTTATAAATTTCAATTGGGAACAGAGCGTATTTACGCCGACAAAATTGATTTTAAATATTCCGATCAAAAATCTTTCCCGCCTGCTGAGAGCAATAAAAATTTCGATTGCGAAGCTTTCTTCTGGCACAACGGAAAATTGTTTTTGTTTTCGAAAAACAATGAATCACCATTTTCCGGTTACACCAAATTATACGAACTCAGCGATAAACCCGGGGTAAAAGAAGCGAAACTACTCGACAGTCTGTATTTAGGCAAAGGCGGATTTTTTGAGCACGCCGTCACCGCAGCAAGTATCGACCGAAGAACCGGAATGGTCGCCTTATTAACCTACCAGCATTTGTATCTGCTTTACGATTATGAAGGAGATGATTTTTTCAGTGGTAAAATGCTTCATTTCCCCATGGGAATTCTTCGTCAACGTGAAGCGATCCTATTTGATGACAAAGGAGATTTATGGGGCACCGAAGAAAAACGTATGGCCATCGGTGGAAATCTTTATCACTATCCACTTGTAAAATGGTTAAACGGAGAAAAAGAGTATAACGACAAAAGCATTTCCGATCCCATGTTTAAATCGGACGGAGAAAAAGGAGGTGTTGTCATCAGTTTAAGTTTTAGAACAGATCTTCCGGGAAATTACAGTGCGGAAATAAGAGGTGGACAAGAGGGTACGTTTCAGATGTATCAGAAAATTGGGATTAAGGATAAAAAAAATGAAGGCAAAGAAATTTTGTTTGGAAAAATAAATGTCCCGCCGGACGCTGTCCCTTCCAATTCGGTCATCTGTATTTACAGAAACAATCAGGTTATTTTTATGCGGTCACTTAAAAAAATCATCAAGTGATAAAGGCCGTGATTTTCGATATGGACGGATTGCTGATCGACAGTGAACCCATCTGGCGTGAAGCAGAGAAAGAATTATTTTCTACGGTAGGAATTTCGCTTAGCGACGAAATGTGTTTTGAAACGGTGGGATTACGTATTGAAGAAGTGGTTGAACACTGGTACCGTTTATTCCCATGGAACAACAAACCCAAAGAAATATTACAGGAAGAAATTATTCAACGTGTTATCGATTTGATTTTAAAAAAAGGGAACGCTCTTCCCGGGGTGTTTGACTGCATTTCTTTTTTCGAGAAAAAAAATATTCCAATGGCTATTGCATCGGGGAGTCATTACCGAATTATACAAGCCGTAACCGGTAAGTTAAACATACAAGATAAGATGAAGGTCATTTATTCTGCAGAAGAAGAAGCCTTCGGTAAACCACATCCGGGAATTTTCCTGACTACTGCAAAAAAACTAAATACGGAACACTATCACTGTTTAGTTTTTGAAGATTCATTTAACGGTGTTATTGCCGCTAAAGCTGCACGCATGAAAGTAATAGCTGTACCCGAAGATATCCATTACGGCGAAGCGCGATTTGCGGCAGCTGATTTGATATTAAAACATCTCACTGAATTCAACGAAGAAACATGGCAAAAATTCACTATTTGATTTTGTTGTTTTTCGGCTTGCATTTCCTGGCTGAAGCTCAAAATAAGGAGGAGTATATCGCAGCATGTGGAATTCCTGCCAAAGGGAAATTTTTACCTGTATTACAGGATTCGGTTTATTATAAAAGAGAACGATTCACCGATTATGATTTTAAGCGTATTTGTTTAATACCTGAGGACATCTGCAACAACGGCAATCCAATTTTACTTGTACAATGGTTAAAAGAAAATCCATTTACCAAAGTTGAATTAAGATGGCATACGGACATAAGAGGAAATGAGGCCTACAACAAAAGATTATCCGAAATGTACGTAAAAACACTTCAATCTTACTTAGTCAATGAGGGCATTGAGCCTTCACGATTGGTATCGCGTGGAATGGGTGAGGAATTTTTCCGTATTTCTGAAGCTGAAATTCTAAAATTAAAAACCAAACAGGAACAAGATTCGGCTCACCGGTTAAACAGACGACTTGAAGTAAAAATTCTTGAAATCAATTACAAAAGTGTTTTTGCAGTTTCGGATCAATATTTTTTTGTTGACCAAACCCTGGAAAAAAATCTTGCTGATCCGCTCAGCAGAAATTTCAGAAGTTTATTTGTAAAATCTAATCCAACACAACAAGATATCAGCGCCAAAGATTCAGCTCTAAGAATCATCAATATTCTTGCTGTATTTCTGCAAACTCATCCGCAAATTGTAATTGAAATCGGAGTCCATTGCGAAACCGCCATAGATGCAAACACAGCCTCTGCAAGCACCTTATCCGAAGCAAAAGCCATTGCCGATAACCTTATTTCAAAAGGCGTAAAGGCGAGTCAGGTCAGTTACACCGGATTCGGCAATTCGAAACCAATTCACTCTTCCTGGGAGATCAACAAACAAAGTGATCCGCTGCTGAAAAATAAAATGGATGCAGAGAATGTTAGACTGGTGGTGCGGATAAAAAAATGCTAAGCCTTTTTCCTGAGAGTGGAATTCACAACCAGGGTAATTGTTTTTGCAAACGCTGGTAATCCTTTTCCATGGAGGCCACAAACTTTTTGTGTTCCGTTGTTCCGGGATGCATCACGCGGTGCAAAAAACTACGGTGATATTTCTCTGCCTCTTCCGATAATTTTATGGTTGCAGCAGAAAAATAAGATTGCTTAAAGGCCGACCAGGTATATTGAATAGCCTCTTTGTTCGGATGAATCATATCAGCTTCATAAAACCGGTAATCGCGTAAATCATCCATCAGCAGCTCATACGATGGAAAATATTCTGCGTTATCGAAACGACGAATCAATTCATGCACGGCAATGTTTAAGGTACTCTTGCTCCACTGATTCTCCACAAATCCATCGGCCAGATGTCGAACCGGACTAATCGTAAAAATCACCTTAATATTCGGATTTACATTTTGTATATGATTCAATACCCAACTCATTTCGCTGATGATATCGTTTACACCCATTTTCACTTTTGTGAATTTTGAGTTGGGCACTTTGTGACAATTGGCTACGCGTTTTCCTGTTTCATTGTATTCATAAACCCATGCTGTACCGAAAGTAAGAATCAATACATCTGTCTCCAGCAGAAAATCATAGGCTTCATCGATGATTGAATTGGCCGTAAAGATGGCTTCTTCTAAATCGGGATTAGATAAATCGCCATGTAATTGAAAGGAATGATATAAACCATTGTGCTGAAAAAAATCTTTCGACCTGAACTTTTTCCGTGTACCGATGGTCCGCAAACAATTGCGAATTGCATCCGGATTAAACATCACGCCGAAGGGATTATTCATCACACGGAATCCCGAAGACTTTAAATGATCTCCAATGTGCTCACTAAAGCAGGAACCAATCAACATGATTTTTTGACGGTGATCGATTTTAAACGATGCGTTTTTAGGCTGAAATACGGTACGAAATTCCATAATGATTAAAACGATTGGATGAGTTCCGGATGAGGATATTTAAATTCAAAATTTAATCGCTGCCTGAGTTTTCGATTACTGATTTTCCGGTCAGGAAGTTCTTCATCCGAAAATTGAGGCGGCTCTAAATGTAAACGCAAAGCTGCATTTGTATAGAAAATTTCACGCGAAGGAAAAGGTTCACTTACCACATTCAATACCTCTCCAAAATAATCCTGTTCAATCACCTGCTTGATAACTTCTACCACATCATCGCGGTGAACCAGATTAACCGATGCATTTTTTCCGGCTACATTTTTTTTACCCGCTAAAAATCGACCCGGATCTCTACCTTCACCGATTAGTCCACCACAACGTAAAACCGTGACCTTTCCGGGAAAAAATTCCATCAACCATTTTTCAGATTGCAGCAATGGACTATCTTCTTCAGGTAAAAAAGAATAAGACTCTGTAAATTCTTCTTCTTTGGAGGGATAAACAGACGTTGAACTGATGTATATTATTTTACCCTGAAATGAAATTTCATTCAAGAAACGACAGAATTGTTGTATGACCGAAGGAAATAAATCGGCATTCACTGAACGAAATGGAGGAAAAGCAATAACTAAAACATCCACCTTAAAAAATTCCGGATCACTGCATTCAAATCCCTCTTCACTGAGATTTACATAAAAGGAATGATGGTGATCACATACTTTGTTTCGGGTAGAATAGTGAATGGATCCCCCTTCACTTTTCCAGCGCTCATAAAAAGCAGATCCTAACCAACCTTTACCCAATATAGCTAATCTCTTCTTCATGCGAATTCCCGTTGAAGTACATGGCGTGCATCGTCGGCACCTACACAGGAATAAAAATTCTTCTCATTTCCGATAATCCAAAAACGATCGGCAGTTTGAAGAGCAAGTTCAGTTTCGTGGGTAGAAAAAATAAATAATCTTCCACTTTCCTTCGCACTCTTCTTAATCAGATTAGCTACCGTTCGGCGTGCAGAGAGATCTAAAAAAGCAGTGGGTTCATCCAACAACACAATCGGTGTATCTTGTGCCAGTGCACGTGCAATCATCACCCGCTGTTTTTCTCCATCACTTAACTGATCCACCTTACGAAATGCAAGCTGACTTAATCCCGTTTCTTCCAGTACTTTTTCGATCTGCAATAAATCTGATTCAGCTAATTTTCCCCGCCATCCGGTATACGGAAAACGACCTAATGAAATTAATCCGTACACATCCATTTCTCCCATTTCAGGCACCGAAGTAAGCACCACACTTACCTGTTGCGACCAATCTGCAGGATTAAATTGTTTTGTATTTTTTTCATTGATAAAAACATCACCCGACAAGGGTGAATGTATCCCACTGATAATTTTTAGTAAACTTGATTTACCGGAACCATTTGCACCCATTAATGCCACAACGTTCCCCTGCTCTACCGAAAAATTTAAATCATTCAGTAGGACATGATCCTCCTTACTATTCCGGTATCCCACTTGCAAATGTTCTCCCTTCAGCATCATTCCACACCTCCCTTGTATTTAAATTTTCCAAGAATGACTAAAATAACAACAGGTGCTCCAATGATGGAAGTAACCGCATTAAGCGGAAGTGCCTGCTCGAAAATAGGTAATCGGCTAAGCATGGAACAAATCAAACTTAACAATGCACCTCCTGCAATAACTGCGGGAATTAAAATGCGATGATCGCCACTGCTTATTAATCGCTTTACCAAATGGGGAACCGCAATTCCAATGAATGCGATGGGTCCGCAAAATGCCGTTACAATGGCCGTGAGTAAACCGGTTGTAAAAATGGTACTTCTGCGAATTCCCGATGGAGAAACACCCATACTTCGCGCATAGGTTTCACCCAGAGTCCACACATTCATTTTTCCTGCAATTAAAAAAACAGGAACGAGCGTGAGAATAATTCCACCGGCGAATAAAAAGGACTGCTTGAGATCGGTACCCGAAAAAGAGCCCATTCCCCAAAACACAAATTGTTGTAATCCTTCTTTTGCTGCCATGTGTTGAATTAAATTCACCAATGCACCAATTAAATAAGCCAGCATCATTCCTGCAATGATTACCGTAACAGGATTACGGGCGGTTTTTGCAAACAAAGAAATGATAAGCATAACAAGAAGTGCACCGATAAAGGAAGATGAAATCAGCAATGCATTTCCGGATAAAAATGAAAATTCAATATTCATCCAATCGGCACCCATCAATACAATAGCAACTCCTAAAATGGAGCCGGAAGAAATACCAAGCACATCGGGTCCCGCCAATGGATTTCTAAAATAAGTTTGAAGTAAAAGTCCGCCAACCGCGAGTCCCGCTCCTGCAAAAACCGCTGTGATACTCTGTGGCAAACGCGTTTCCAGAATAATAAAATCCCATGCCCTGCGTGAAGATTCTCCTCCCGTTAACACCGAAAAAACTTCGGAAAGAGGAATGGTAACGGATCCGATTAAAAGATCCGCCAGGAAAAACAGGGGGACCAATACATAAAGGATAAGTATAATTCGCTTATACTTTTTCTGTTGTTGCAGGTATGTGGACTTAATTCCACTCATTGCAAACGATAAAAATATTTTGGCTTATAATTTTTCACCAACTCAGGATGGAGAAAATAAACCAGGTCTTTTAATACAATTTGCGGCTCGGCAACTGCTTCTCCGAAATAATCACTTTCAAAAGTATTGCAGAACAACACTTGTTTATTCTTAAACGCATCAAATTCGGCATAGCGACTATCTTCTGCCTGCAATTTATCAAGTGTATATTTTCCATTATTGGCACCTACAATAATCCACCACTCCGCATGCAAAGCTTTTTCCACCACATGTTCCATTTCTAACTGGAGGACATTATTATGCGCATCATCACCCCACAAATAAACTGCTCCGGCATCCTGCATCATTGCAGCTGCAAAACTTTTTCCACCCGGAACATGCCATTCGCCATTAAATGCCTTACCGGAAAAAATTGCCGGTTTTCGCTGGGCTGATTTTGCCTTGTTCAATAATGAATTGTATTCTTCCTCTACAAATGAAAAATAATGATTCGCTTCTTCTTCCTTATTAAAAAATAAAGCGAAAAATTTAATCCACTCCGCTTTACCGAGGGGACTCATCTCTAAATAATCGCTATTGTAAACAATAGGAATTCCTGCTTTTTTAAGCGAAGAAAAATCCATGCCTTCGTAAGGATAGACCATTAACATCTCGGGGTATAAGTCAACAATGCTTTCTTTATTTAAATCTGTTTCCGTTCCAATCTCTTTCACTTTTCCTTCTTTAATGCGCTTTAAAATTTTTTCATCTTTCACATAACGCATTCCGGAAAACCCCACGAGTTTATCTTCGAGATCGAGGTGACTTAAAAACGGCAAATGCGTGGTGGAAACACAGGCCAGATTTAATACGGGTATTTCAATGACCACTTCATCACTGGCAGCTTCATAGGGACGTCCCCGCTCCACGAGAAGGTATTTTCCAAATGGTTTTCCCGGATTTTGCGGATCCAGCACCTGCACTTTTTTGTAAGTGGGGAAATATTCAACTTTAAATCCGGAGGCGTATTTTATGTCGACCTTATTCTGAAATAGATTGATCGTATCCGCCGGATTTGCATAAGGAGTTTCCTTCGCTGTTTTTTCATTGCGAATGCAGGAAGTAAAACTCCCGATCAACAACAGTAAAAAAATCCGAAACTGAATACGCACTTTTATTTAATCTTATTAAAATCCAATTCTGTAAAATCAAAATCCGGATTTGGAATATCAATCATTAAACTGATTACTTTTTTCTTTTCCTTATCCACATTAAAATGTACTTCTCCACGCGGAAGACTTGGATGCTCCGGCAATACAATGGTATAAACATCCTCCTCCCAATGTTCGAGATAACCGTACATGGTTGGAGTGTGTTGTAATTTCAAAAAGAGTTTTCCATCCTTTATATCAACTCTGCAATTTCCATATACATTACCGGAATAGAGTCCAACATAATCCTTCAATTCCAAACTTGCCGTAAGGTGTTTTTTACGTGCCTTTTCTTTTTCTTTGGTTTTATCTTCCACATATTTTTCATAGCCCTTTGCAAACTCAAGATAAGTAGCGCTCCAATCATTTGCTTCCGGATCGCCAATTACAAAATCGAGAATCTGATACATCAGTGCATAAGGAAGTGTAGTAGCAGAATTGGATAAAATCACCACTCCGAAATTTAATTCCGGAATTAAAAAAGTGTGTGAAATCATTCCATCCAGTCCACCACTGTGATTCACGATTTTATAACCGTAATAATCGAACAGATCCCAGCCTAATCCATAGGCACTAAAATGCTTGCTGGGATGAAGTCGCTCCGAGAATGCGCTTACATTATCGATGGTTTGTGGCAACCACATTTCGCGCGAAACACGTTCCGACCAATACGTTTTTTCATTCCACTTACCGTGATTCAATTGCAAACGCAACCAGTTCACTAAATCATTGGTACAGGAATTTATTCCGCCTGCAGGAGCCATGTTATCCCAGTTCACATAAGGAATCGGAACCCATTTTCCATTTACTTTGGCATGTGGCAAGGCTACATTTTCATCTTTCTTTTGCGAACGGATACTTGAATTGGTCCGCTTCATTCCCAAGGGCTCAAATATTTCCGTTTTTAAAAACTGATCAAACGATTTCCCATAAACCTCCGCCAATAATTCACCGGCGGTGAGGTACATGATGTTGCTGTAACCATAACTGGCACGAAATCCAAATGCAGGTTTTAAAAAGCGTGCACGTTCAATTATTTCTTTGCGTGAATGTTCACTCCCGTACCAGATTAAATCGCCGGAAAATGTTTTTAGTCCACTGCGGTGACATAACAAATCACGCACGGTCATTTCCTGTGTAACATAATCGTTATACATCCGGAAATAAGGAAGGACATCAATCACCTTCGAATCCCATTCCAATTTTTTCTGATCCACCATCATAGCAATTCCCGCAGCAGTAAATGCTTTGGTATTGGAGGCGATTCCAAAAAGCGTATTACCGTCGACCGCTTGTTCACTTTCTGAACTGATGGTTCCATATCCTTTTGATAAAATAACGGAATCGTTAAACACAATACCCACGGCCACACCCGGACAATCCCATTCTTTTCTCGCTTTGTCGATATAAGCATCAATCCGGGAAATATTTACCTGTTGCCCGATGGATAATAAGGGGAACAGTACTGCTAGAATATTCAATATACGTTTCATCTTCTTAAGGCTTTAAATGATTGGATTTCGCCATAAACACACATAGCTTCCACAACATTCGTGCCCCAACGTTGGCATTCCATTCGGTATCTCCGGGAGCAACTTCATTTAAATCGAATCCTATAATGGTTTTTCCTTCGCGTACTAAAGAGCGGAATAGATAAACCGCCTGCTCGAATTCGAGTCCGCCCGGCACTGGTGTTCCGGTACCCGGACATAATTTCGGATCTAATCCATCGATATCGAAACTGATGTACACTTTTTCGGGTAGTGTTGAAACAATGTCATCCACCACAGCCCTCCAGCTTTTGCCTTCGTACTGTGCCGTTTTCATATCGCTATCGTAAAAGACTTTTACCCGTCCGTTACTTGCAGCGGCAAGATCCGCTTCCTGTTTACAAAAATCGCGAATACCTACTTGCACCAATCGTTGCACTTGCGGGTATTTTAATGCGTTAAACATCACCGAAGCGTGCGAGTAGGAAAATCCTTCGTAAGCATCACGCAAATCCATGTGCGCATCAATTTGCAGAATACCGAAGTGTTCATGTTTTTCTGTCAACGCTTCAATTAAACCAAGCGGGGTACTGTGGTCGCCACCTAAAAGCGCAACCATTTTACCATCCTTCATCATGCTCAGGCATTTTTCCTTTACACGATTTTTCAGCATTTCGCAGGAAGCATTTATCTCTTCGAGAACAGTTGAAAATTCATCATTCGTTTCCACTTTTCCGCCATTTTCCAGGAAGTCGATATACGATGTGCTTTTTAATCTCAACTGATCACTGAGATCGCGTATTTCGGTACTGATCGGTGTTAAATGAAATCCGATTTTCCAGGCATCCTGTAAATCTGAATCGAAAAAATCCAATTGAGGAGAAGCATCCAAAATGGCAGAAGGACCATCCGCTGTGCCATCGCTGTATGAAACCGTTACATCCCAGGGAACGGGAAGAATCGTTAGGCGACTGTGCTCGTAATTAAAAGGCAATCCGAATAGATTTCCGTTATTCTGACCAACACCATCCGGATTAAAGGATTGAATAATCTCTTCTTTGCTCGACATGAATTTTTTTTATCGGGCTAAATTAGGAAACTAAAAGGAAAAAAAGCCAATTCACCAAAGGTGATGATGAACAATTACTCCACTTCGTGAATGGCATCGATGCGGGAATAAACCCGGTAACTGATTCCCACTATAAATCCACCTGCACCCTGCTCCAGCATTTGCCAGATTAAATCAATCACCGCGTGATGCAATCCTTTGGCATGATAAGAAAATCCAAGAATAAACACGATGAGGAACATGAGAAAACCAAGGACAGCTCCAATGGAAATAAATCGAAAAAGACCTGCGTCTTCATGACGAAAATGGGAAGCAAGAAAATTTAACATGGCTGCAATTCCCAAATAAGCAATCAGCGATAAAGCCAAAAATACCCGGTGATCATAAGGGATATTTTTAATATCGTTCAAAATCACCCCGTGCCAAAACAGCGATAAGCCCATCATCAGAAAGGCCGCAAGTAACCAGCTGATCATAAAGCGTTTGGTATTCAATTCGGGAAACATGCTGCAAAAATAGGATAGATTCGGCCAATTCCAAATCTAAAATCCACGAAAGCAAGGCTTTAAATGATAAAAATCAGGGTTTTCCTGTTCATCATCCGTCTCAACCTTTACCTCAGCAGGTCCTCGTTGTATAAGGCCTTTTCGTTATATTCGTTCTCTATGAAAATGAAATTTCTTTTTCTCTCTCTTTTGCTGATTTGCGGATTTTATTCCTGCAAAAGAGAATTGGAACAACCCTCCTGGGAAGTGGGAGTGGTAGGACCCGTCTTCCATTCTTCACTTGGCCTTAACGATCTGTTGGCCGATAGTTTAATTCAGGTAAATCCCGATAGCAGCATCACCCTGGTGTATAGCGGAAATATTTACAAACTGGCTTTGGATACGCTGCTTAATTTGCCGGACACCACCATTGCCGACACCTTCCAGTTACCGGCTATTGTTCCTTCTGTAAACGTAGCACCCGGAGCGCAGTTGTTTAGTCAGACCGACGAACAACATTTTAATGCGCAGGGCGTAGAGCTCACACAGATCGACCTCGAGCGTGGATTTTGTTATGTAACTGTATTCAGCACCATTGATCAGCCGGTTGATTTTACCTATGAAATTTTATCCGCAACTAAAAACGGAAATCATTTTTCAACCGTCATCACAGTTCCCGCAGGAAGTGTTGCAAATCCGTCATTCACTACTTCGGTGCTGGACCTTCAAGGTTATAGTTTCGATATGATTGGTCAGTCAGGAACCGATTTCAATGCCTACTCAACCAAAATTGTAATCCGCATGTCGAACCAGGCACAACCTACGCAGGTTCACAATTACGACAAAGTCATCATTTCTTCCACCTACTCCGATTTATTTCCTTCCTATGCACAAGGCTATTTCGGACACCGGACCGAATCCATTCCCGGAGAATCAACGGCCTTTGATCTGTTCGAAAAAATAATTTCCGGAAGCATCGATATCAATCAGGTCGATGTGAACCTCGTTATCCGAAATTACGTTGGTGCAGATGCACGGATCACCATTCAGCAATTACAGGCATCACGCGGTGCTACAAGCATTGATCTGAATCATTCCATCATTGGCTCCACCATCAACATCAATCGTGCAACTGATCCCAACGGATATCCCGTTCCGTATAACTACAGTGTACACATGGATAACGGGAATTCCAACATCGATCAAATCATCGAATTGTTGCCTACACAATTTACCACCAGCCTTGAAATGGAAATTAATCCGCTCGGCAATGTGGCGGCACATCATGATTTCATTTACGGGTCACACACTGTGGAAGCAGATTTAAATGTTGAACTTCCGCTTTCGCTGATTGCAAATGAACTTACCTTGGTCGACACCCTGCATTTAAGTTTGAGCAAAGGCGAAAATGGATATGTAACCGAAGGAAATTTTACGCTCGACATTGAAAACGGATTTCCATTTGCCGGCGATTTGCAATTGTATTTTATGGACGGCAATGGTACCCCTACCGACTCGATTGTTGTTCCCAATAGTTTCAGCGCGGGAATTACAAACGGAAGTAACATCGTTATTGCGAATAGTCATTCACAAATTCAGGTTCATCTTAACACTTCGCAAATGGATCGTTTATATGCAGGCGATGATGTATTACTGAAAGTAAAATTTTCCACCTCCAGCTTATTGCAGCACGTCGATATTTATGATTATTACAAAATCAACATCGATCTGCGCGGCAACTTCAACTACCACATCGGAAAACCATGAAAAACTGCTTCCTACTCCTTCTGATTTTTGTTGGAACAGCTGCGCATGCACAACGCCTTAACGAAAATCTTTTTCTACCTGCCGAAGGCCAAAAGCATTTGGTTCGGATAGATGGATCCGGCTATTTTTTATCGGGCGATCTGAAAAAAGAATTCACCGATAAATTTATCCATGGCGGATTTATCGATTCCACTTTAAAGTCCGATGTACGCAACGATTTGAAAAAAGAAAATCGCGCCGGAGCAGAAATTGAATATGGCATCAGCTATTACAACTACGGAAAACAGATTTTTGGTCGGCCCGACTGGTCCTGGTTCGCCGGTATTTCTTCGCATGAATTTTACAATGGAAGTTTCAGTAAAGATTTGTTTTCATTGGTGTTTTTTGGAAACCGTGAGTTTGCAGGCAAAACAGCAGAATTAGCTCCACTCCATTTCAATAGCATTTCATTCAGCAAACTGAGTTGGGGTGTGTTTTCGAAAAGCACGCAGTCTTCCATTTCCTTATCGCTCGTTGCGGGACACCAATTCTCCAGTTTAGAAACTTCCAAAGCCGATTTATACACAGCGGCCGACGGTTCTGCTTTGGCATTAACGTTAAATGAAAATTATTACCGTTCCGACAGTAGTGCAACAAGTGGAATAGCATTAAACGGCTGGGGGGCGGCAACCGATATGGTATTTAATTTTAATACCGGAAAAAACAGAAGTGTAAAATTGAATCAGTCATTCAGACTTACACTTCGCAATTTCGGATTTATCCGATGGAACAGTTCCAGTTTATATCAGCATAAGGACAGCAGTTATTCTTACACAGGATTTGAAGTGAACAATCTGTTAAATGGCGTAAGCGATCCTTTTGCATCGACGAATTTACAGGACACCCTCGGCATCCGGTATGAGCAAAAAATGGTGACTCAATTTTTACCCTTTACATTTAGTCTGGAAGCAACCACCATCACCTTCACCGAAAAGAAAATTCAACCATTTTACGGAGTGCGTTTAAGAGCAAATGCCAATTACAAACCGATGATACACCTAGGTATGCAATACAATCCCAAAGAACATATTGCACTTAGTTTATACGGAGCGTTTGGGGGGTATGGCGGATTCCGTGCAGGAATTAATGCCAATGCAAAAATCGGACAACACCTGCAATTGGGAATTTACACCGGAAATGTAACGGGATGGTTTTTAAAAAAATCATACGGAATGGATTTAGGAATTAATTTAATGGCTGCATTCTGATGAAAAAATTTGTGATTTTGTTTTTGTGTGCAATCACCTTTCAGCTGAAAGCACAATTTGTATTTCAAAAAGTAATTGGAAATGCCAATTCGAGTTTTGCACGCGATGTGATTCAGTTGCAGGACACCAATTATTTAATCACCGGCGCTTCGAGCGGTTATGGAGATTATACCGCCAATGCATTCCTTATGAAAATCGACCAGCAGGGAAATCACATGTGGACTAAAAATTTTGGTGGAAGCAATGCCGACTGGGCCATGCAATTGGTAGAAGAAAGTGATAATAGTATTGTATTTGCAGGTTACACCAATAGTTTTGGTAATGGAGGTTATGATATCTGGGTGGTAAAAACTGATGAAAACGGAAATGTAATCTGGTCGAAAACCTACGGTGGAAGCGATTGGGATTTTGGATACAGCATTATTAAAACGATCGACAACAATTATCTGATTGCCGGAGAAACCTACAGTTACGGCAGTGGAAATAACGATGCATTTTTATTAAAAATAAATCAGAGCGGCGATTCACTCTGGATGAAAACCTATGGAGAAAGTGACCTTGATCTGGCACGTGAAGTAGTTACACTTCCTGATGGAAAATTTGTTTTTACCGGTACCAAACGATCTCCCGCGCAAAATTACACGGATATCTGGGTGGTAAAAACCGACGATCTTGGCAATATGGAATGGGAACAAACCTATGGATCGCCCTTAAATGATGAAGGCCATTCATTGGTGCTGGCACAAAACCTAACGGATTTTATTATTGGAGGAACTGTTGATACCATGCCTTCCAAAAAAATTGATCAGTACTATTTTAAAATCGATGCCTACGGAAGCGAAATCTGTTCCTCGATTTATGGTGGTCCCGAAAATGAAACCACGCATGATGTGTGCGAACGCTATAATGGAAACGGATACATTGCCGGCATGACGCTTTCCTATGGAACCGGATTCGGAGATATGATTGTTTACTATCCCGGAAGCAACTGCCTGTGGACGGGTGGTCCTACCCTCGGAACAGTAGACCGCGATGAAGCATGGAGTATTAAAGAAACGCTCGACAGTGGTTATATTGTAGTGGGAGAAACAGAATATGGTCCCGGCTACACCAACATTTACGCGATTAAGGCGGGTCCAACCTTATACATCGATCCCAACCTGGTCACCTATTTCGATATTTCTGCAACCGAAGAAATAACTTCCTTTCATTTTACGATTTACCCCAACCCTGCCAGTGATAAAATTCAATTGGATTTCGGAAATACTTCCGGTAAAAAGCTCCTTGAAATTTATGACCTGAGCGGGAAATTATGTCAAAGCGGAAGCAGTAATCTCAACCGCGTAGAGGTAGAAGTTTCAGGTTTAAATGCAGGAATTTACTTTGTAAAAACCATGGTGGAAGAAACTGGAATCAGCACCACCCAAAAGCTGGTGATCCGCCATCAGGAATGAGCAATGAAATAATAATTTATTTCTTTTTCATACTGCTCAATAAAATCTGTTTTAGAAAGTGCTTTCCCTCCTTGAATAAAATTTTCCAGAAGAGAAATTTTCATTCCGGAATGATCGAAAAAGTTAAAGACATCTTCCGGTGTAGTTTTGTAAAATTCCGAAGCACCTTTTCCGTGTTCAAAAATTACCACCGGTTTCCATTGTTCAATAATGCGATGTGCACCTTTTAACACTCCCAGCTCACCGCCCTCTACATCAATTTTAATGAGATGTACAGGTGTTTTTTCCGGGATGATGTCATCGAGTTTTTCAATTTTCACCTTGATTTCTTCAATGCGCTCTTCGCCGGTATATTGACGTTTTTTTAATCCCGAATAAGCCGGATTCGATTTCACATATTGAAAAGTGGTCTCCCCTTTCGCGTCGGCCAATGCCATTTCAAACACTTTTGCATTGGGGAATTTACTTCGCAGTTTATGGGCAAAAACAGGAATAGGCTCGAAGCAATAGTGTGTTCCATTTGGAGCAAAACGAATCATTTCCTTTAAAATATCACCATCGTGACCACCCACATCCACTGCATTGGAATCCTTATGCAAAACCCTCCGCATAACCTCAAGCGTTTGCGCATCATAACGCTGATTCCTCGAGAACCGGATAGGCAGCACTTTTAACAGGCCCTTGATTAAATTTTTGAGTTTCCTCTTCACGTTTTATTCCTTCCAAACAGAAGCACGAAGTTATAAAAAGCCTTTTAATCTCATTATCGACTGAAAATCAGTAAAATAGATTATTTTTCGATAAATTATCGATTTAGTTCGACAAAAAGGATGAAAATTGAAACAAATATTCATTTTTAGGGTATAAACACTTGACTTGTGTCTATAAACCTATTATTTTTGTCGACAGATATTCGAAATTAATCGATAAGTATGCTTTATTTCATCATTTTATTGTTGATTCTTGGTGTGGTTCTGGGGATGTTTGCTCTTGCAAAAGGAGAGGGAAACAAGTACTCAAGAAATAATATGAAATCAGATCGTGGCGACGATCATTTCAATTCTTTTACGTTATAAGAATCAGATTATTTTTTCAACGCGTCCCTTAGCCAGGAATGCATCAATGAGCGAGCGGTATTCGGTACCGATGGCCACGTAACGGATAAACATATCCAGGTCCTCCGTACTACTTATACTCTGTTGCGAAGGAAAATAACCCCAACCAACCTGATCCTCTGCAACGCGCACAACTATTTTAGTGCTGCGGTCGGGTCCTTTGTCGATTAAATAATGTAAAGGTTTACTCAACATAATTTTGCGGTGAGCGAGCGGACGATAACGGCGGTTAAACATCGGTTTTAATCGTCTTATTTCCGACATCTCCATCAACAAGGCCAGCAGTTCACTACCTGTTATTTCGAATGAAACATCTGCTATGGAATTTCTTAATTCAAAAGCCTGGCGTGAATTTCCTTTGGTTAAATGATGCAGTACTTTTTTCCGGATGTTGGTTCCTCCGCCCACATAAATCACATCCTGATTGCTATCGTGCAAAAAATAAACACCTGTTCGCTCCGGAATATTTTCGAGCATACGATCTGCTTTCGGATCACCGGTAAAACGAGGAGAACCTTCTTCAATCAGACTTAATAAATCGGGTTTATGCTGACCATATAACAAATGAAACAACTCCATGGTAGCCAAAGCATCACCGCCGGCGCGGTGACGATGTTCAATTTCAATATTGAGTTCCTTGCACAAATTTCCCAATGAATATGAAGGATAACCCGGAATTAATTTTCGGCTCGATTTTACGGTGCACAACAATTGACGGTGGAATTCCATTCCCAATTCGCGGTACTCATGGCGGATCATACCGTAATCGAAAGCCACATTATGCGCTACAAAAACGGCGTCCTTGGTAATCAATGCCAATTGTGAAGAGATATCCTGAAAGCGGGGAGCAGATGCTACCATTTCATCACTGATTCCGGTAAGCTTCGTTATAAAAGAAGGAATGTGTTGCTCGGGGTTCACCAGTGTGATGAATTGATCCACCACTTTTTTTCCATCGCTTAGGTATACAGCAATCTCCGTAATGCGAGACTGTTGCGGGGAACCTCCGGTGGTTTCGATGTCGACAATGGCAAACATGTACTCAAATATAATAATTACGGAACAGTTAGCTGAATTATTAACTTTGAACGATGCTTCAAAAATTGTTCCATCTCCCAAACAGAATCTCAGCACTGGCACTTTTGGTGGTGATGATTTTTTCTATCGGGTATTTTTCCAAAATCAAAGCCTGGGCAGGAAGAGATGTTTTTATGTGGGATGTGAGTTCCTATTATTGGTTCTTACCCGCCATCTTTATTCATCATGATCCGGCATTGCATTTTACCGATGGAAAAGAAGGAGAATACAATGCGCATCACAAATATTTTGCAGAGCGAACACCGGAAGGAAATAAAGTGAACCGGTACACCATGGGCACGGCCATTATGTATTCACCTTTCTTTTTCGCTACACTGGCCTACGATAAAATCCGCGGAGCAGAAATCAATGAATTCAGTACCGATTATGAATTCATGATCAGTCTTGCTGCCCTAGTGTATGTGATGCTCGCTCTGTTGCTATTGCGAAATGTATTACTCCGTTTTTTTAGCGACACCGTAGTGGCTTTAGCCATTATCATTTTACCGATGGCCACCAATTTACTTTTCTACTATACGGTAGAAGGGGGTATGACCCACGCTTATTCATTTTTTCTTTTTTCGGCTTTGGTTTGGCTGACTGTTCATTGGTACGAATCGAAAAAAACGAAACATGCCATTCTACTTGGAATTGTTTTGGGACTCATTTTCCTCGTTCGTCCTACCAACATCATCGCCGGTTTATTTTTTGTTCTTTACGATATCCACTCGATTGCTGATTTAACTGCCCGGTTAAAATTATTTTTTGTTGTCCATTGGAAATCGACCCTAATCATTTCTTTATCCCTGCTGCTGGCCGTTTCTCCGCAATTCATTTACTGGAAATATGTTTCCGGACATTGGTTTTTTTACGGGTATGGACGAGAACGCTTTTTCTTCAATAACCCGCATCCTCTGGAAGGATTTCTTAGTTACCGAAAAGGATGGCTGGTGTATACACCAATCATGATTTTTTCAATCATTGGTATGCTGATGCTTCGCAAAAAACATGCATTTGCGATTGCTGTGCCCGTGTTTTTCCTAATCAACAGTTATATTGTTTTCAGTTGGTGGAGCTGGTGGTATGCAGGTGGATTTGGTCAGCGTGCCCTCATTGAAAGTTACCCCTTAATGATTTTACCTTTTTGCGTTTTTATGCAATGGCTGTTTGATAAAAAGAATAAAGTAATTATTGCCTCCTATCTGGTAGTGGTAGCCTTTGCCGTGCATGTGAATTTAGTTCAAACCCGTCAATACCGCGTTTGCTTTATTCATTGGGATAGCATGACGAAGGAAGCTTATTGGGCGGTGTTTTTGAAAAACGGTGTACCGCCGGATTATGATAAAATGTTGAAAGCCCCCGATAATGAAAAGGCCTTAAACGGAGAAGACGAATACGAATTCTCTCCTTTTAATTAATTACCCAAACTTCTTAAATCGCGCGCAAAACGTGCAATCAATTCACCTTCCTGATTCGAAGCCGTTGGGAAAGCATCTGCCACCTCCTGAAGGATATCGAGAAAATTCCATTTCATTCCCGGTGTGAGGTATTGCTCGCCCGTTTTAAAGGCATCCATCCCCCATTTGTAAGCCGTTTCGAAATCGATTTTATCGTGCTGCATCACCTGGAAAATAATATCGGCTAGATCGTAATCTGCATCAATTTTGGCAATTCCTTCTTTCATGATGCGATGAAGGGTTTCGCTTTCACTGCGCTGAACTTTTCCGTCGATATCGGCCACTGCATATGCAATTAAACCTAATCCGTAAAACAAATGTTGTCTGGAATCCATAGTAGCAATATTTCTCTGTAAGGTAGCAATTTTTTACTTTCGTGAAAAGAAAAAACATGTTTACACGCATTGTTAAACTCACCATAAAACAAGAACACATCAGCGATTTCGAATCCCTGTTTGAACGGTATAAAAACGATATCCGCAATCAGAAGGGATGCAAAGGATTACGTTTACTGCACGACAAAAACGATCCGCGGATATTTTTCACCTACAGTCACTGGCAACTCGATGCCGATTTAGAAAACTACCGCAATTCGGAATTATTTGCTGTTGTTTGGGGAACCACCAAACGTTATTTCGATGCTAAAGCAGAAGCCTGGAGTGTTAACGAAATGGTGACTCTAGACTAATTCTTTTTCTCCCTTAACACCATGCGTGCCGTGTGGCGACTTTTTTGCACCACTAATTCCTCTTTACCTTTCGTCAACATATCCATCGTTGGCTGATCATAATGACGAATCGTTACCAGCTCAACATTTTCATTGTACTTTACTTTGTAATTTTCCTGCAGGCGTTTTAGCAAATCAGGGAATTTATCCTCATTAAAATCTACACAAACCGAAAAACTCAAGGCAGAATTCTGCATCAGGTTTACACGTACACCGAGTGATGCAAATGCATCAAAAATATCACGCAGATTTTCTTCTACAATGAATGAAAAATCTTTGGGCAAAATGGAAATCAGAATTTGATTCGATTTAAAAATAAAGGAAGGAACCAAATGATCATATTCTTCCGAAGCCTGAATAACAGTTCCTTTATCACCCGGTGATAAAAATGATTTTACATAAAGTGGAATTCCTTTATTCTGCAGCGGCTTAATGGTTTTCGGGTGAATAACGCTTGCGCCGTAATAACTCAGCTCGATGGCTTCGCGAAATGAAATTTTATCAAATTTTACGGCTTTATCATACCTGCGCGGATCGGCATTCATAACGCCTGCAACATCTTTCCAGATGGTGACATCTTTCGCATCGAGTAAATAAGCTAAAATTGCAGCGGTATAATCCGAACCTTCCCTGCCGAGGGTTGTCGTTAATCCAATGGTGGTACTACCAATAAATCCCTGCGTTAAGGCCACTCTTCGTCCGATGGCTCCAATATAAAACGGAATCAGGTTTTGATTAACCAGTTTCTGACTCGCTTCCCAGTCCACTCTTCCTTCACGAAAGGTGCTATCGGTACGAACCAGTGTGCGCGCATCGAACCAGGTATTTTCTACGCCTTGTTCATTGAGAAAATGAGATACGATTACGGACGACAAAACCTCGCCCTGCGAAACAATCTGATCGTATACCAAATCGTAATTGGCAGAAGCAGTTACTTCGAATCGTTTTCGGATATCGGCAAAAACTTTATCTATGGCAGCATACACCGGTTTTGTACGGTCAGCGGCAAACAAGTCGTCCATTTCCTGATAATGGTAGCTTCGGATTTGTTCCAGAATTTCATCCTTATTGCCTTTGGATTTAGCATAGGCACGTGTTAGATCTTCGAGTGCATTGGTCGTTTTTCCCATAGCAGAAACCACCACGGCAATATGTTCATTGGGAAACAATTTCATGATCTCCGCTACATTGCGGATTCCCTTTGCATCGCGAACACTCGCACCACCGAACTTAAAAACTTTCATAACGATTAAATAAGCGAATAGGATGTTTGTTGCAATTGATCAAATGTCAGTTTCCCATTTACCCATTCCGGATCGAGAACTGCATTGTATTTTTTATAAAAACGAATCGCCGGTTCATTCCAGTCGAGCACCTGCCATTCCATTCTGCGCACTTTTTCCTCTCTGGCCAGCGCTACTACAGCTTCAAATAATTTTGCACCGATTCCTTTACCGCGCATACTTTCCGTCACCACAATATCCTCCAGGAAAATACATTTCCCTTTCCAGGTCGAATATTTATAATACCAAATTGCAATTCCTTCTGTTTTTCCATTGACCTCGGCAACGAACAATCCAAATACAGGCGATGCTCCAAATCCATCTTTCAACATTTCCTCTACGGAATTTTCCACTTCAAGCGGAGCCTTTTCATACAATGCCAATTCCTTCACCAGTTCCAATGCTCTGGGGATATCGGCAGCCGTACCTTTTCTCACCTTTATTTCCATGGCGCAAATATATCTTTTTTGTAGGCTGCTAAAAGGAGGAAAATCAGAAATGCCCTAGCAGAAAACAAAAAATCCCGATTCACAGAACCGGGATTTAAGGATGTTAATTTTATATTATTTTTTCTTTGGCGCTGGTCCCACCACTTTATTATTTCTTTTCTTCTCCTGCCATTTCTGATATTGATCAGCAGTTAAAATGGTTTTCATTTTTGCATCAAAACTTTCCTGAACAGCACTGTATTCTGCATGGTGTGCACGCTGCGCTTCTTTGTCGGTATACTGCGCATCTAAACCTTCCTTTGCAGTAATTTGGTCAAGTTTAGCAGCATAAACACGGTTTTTCTGCTCCGGAGTTAGATTGAGCTCCTTCAGCATGCGTCCGGCAAACTGTTCGGCGCGCTCTTCTTTAGAGGCTTGTTGCTGTTTAGGCTGATGGGTTTGTGCACTGTTCACTTCGGTTTTTACTTGTGCCATAGCAACACTGCTACCGATGAGTGCAACGAAAAGAAGAATAACTTTTTTCATAATCCGATTTTTAATCTCTACAATTTTACAAATAATATGCCCTTTTTTCAGGACGTTTGAAAAAAAGAATGAAAAAAACCGTCAAAAACCGATATTTGCAACATATATCCGGATTTATGAGCAAAATCAAAACCCTCGGCGAATTCATTATTGAGAAGCAAACCGACTTTCCCTTTGCATCGGGAGATCTCACCAAATTACTGAGTTCCATTCGTCTGGCGGCAAAAATCATTAACCGTGAAGTGAACCGGGCCGGTTTATCGGGCGATATTCTCGGTGCTGCCGGAACCGAAAACATTCAGGGGGAAGCGCAACAAAAACTGGATGTGTATGCCGACAATCAATTCATCTTCGCATTAAGGGCACGTGGTGAAGTATGTGCAATTGCGAGTGAGGAGAATGATGATTTTGTGGTTTTTGAGAATGAATTGTCCATGAACGGAAAATACATCGTTTTGTTCGATCCGCTCGATGGTTCTTCCAATATCGACGTCAACGTATCCATCGGAACCATATTTTCCATTTACCGTCGTCTTGACGATCATGCTCCTATCACTTTGCAGGATTTTCTTCAACCGGGATCTAAACAAGTGGCGGCTGGATATGTCATTTACGGTTCATCCACCATGTTGGTATATACCACAGGCAATGGAGTAAACGGATTTACGCTTGATCCTTCCATTGGAACGTTTTGTTTATCGCACCCGGATATTAAAATGCCGGTAGATGGAAAAATTTATTCCGTGAACGAAGGAAACATCCGCCAAATGGAAAAAGGAGTTCAGGATTATATTGCATATTGTCAGGAAGACGATAAAGCGACTTCTCGTCCCTATAGCGGCAGATATATCGGTTCATTGGTGGCCGATTTCCACCGCAACCTGATGAAGGGCGGAATTTATATTTATCCGGGCACCAGCAAAGCACCTGAAGGAAAATTACGTTTGCTTTATGAATGTAATCCTTTAGCGATGATTGCTGAGCAGGCCGGCGGAAAAGCAAGTAACGGAAAACAACGCATCCTCGATATTCAACCCAGTAAACTCCATCAGCGTGTTCCGTTTTTTGTGGGATCCAAAAACATGGTAGAAAAAGCAGAAGCATTTCTGAACGAAAAATAATTCATGCATATTTCCGAATTAAGACAAGTTTATACCGGAGATCCGCTGATTCAATCGATCGGAAAGGAATTAACCCGGGGTACGACTTCTATTTGTCTCGAAGGATTAATCGGCTCTGCTGATGCCTTTATGGCTTACGGTATTTTTGAAAATACCGGCGGAATTCATGTGTTTATTTTTGCCGACCGGGAAGACGCCGTTTATTTTTTAAACGACATGGAATCCTTAATCGGCAGCAATGAAAATGTACTTTATTTTCCCGGATCCGGAAAAACACCCTATCGCGCTGAGGACACCGACAATGCCAACGTATTGATGCGGGCAGAAGTGTTGAACAAACTGGGTAAACACAATAAATCGGCTATTGTAGTGACCACTGCAGAAGGTTTGGCCGAAAAAGTAGTGACACGCAAACACCTCGAAAAAAACACACTCGATTTAGAACAGGGAAAAAATTATTCCGTTGCATTTATCGATGAGGTTTTACTGGAATATGAATTTGAAAAAGTCGACTTCGTTTACCAACCCGGACAATTCTCAATTCGCGGAGGTATCGTAGATATTTTTTCCTTTTCGAATGAAGATCCTTACCGGATAGAATTTTTTGGTGATGAAGTAGAATCCATCCGCAGTTTCGATACGATTACGCAATTATCGAAACAAAAGATGGCGCGCATCAGTATTGTTCCCAATGTGCAGGAAAAAATTCTAAGAGAAAGCAGAGAAACATTTTTAGACTTCATTCCATCGGGAAGTATTTTGTGGATCAGTGATGCCGAAGTGGTGGCAAAAAAAATGGACAAGGAATTCGACCGCGCACAAAAAGCTTTCGACCAGTTGCAGTCCTCCCTGCTCCACCTCCAACCCGGTGAACTGTATTGCCATGGAGAAGACATGCTTCGTCAACTGATTAAATTTTCATGGATCAGTTTTCGTAAACAGGAATTTTTACAAGCACATCATCATTTCGAATTTAAAACATCACCTCAGCCCGTATTCAGTAAAAACTTCGATTTACTAGCGAAAAACCTGAATGAAAATCACAAGCTGGGATATAAAAACATTATTCTCGCAGAACAATCGCGTCAAGTAGAACGATTGTATACCATTTTTGAGGACAAACAAAAAGAGGTTGAATTATCGAGTATAAAAATGCCCATCCGTGCAGGATTTGTAGATCACCGAAACAAACTTGCCGTTTATACCGATCATCAGATTTTTGAGCGTTATCATCGTTTCAAATTAAAAGAAGGATTTAATAAAACACGGGAAGCATTAACGTTAAAAGATCTGCTCAGTTTACAAAAAGGAGATTTTGTTACCCATATCGATCATGGTATCGGACAATATTCCGGATTAGAGAAAATTGAAGTCAACGGAAAACATCAGGAAGCCATCCGCTTAATTTATAAAGGAGGAGATGTATTGTATGTCTCCATTCACTCGCTGCACCGTATTTCGAAATACACCGGAAAAGAAGGATCGGAACCGAGTTTAAATAAATTGGGGACCAACAACTGGCAAACGTTAAAGCAAAAAACGAAGAAGAAAGTCAAAGAAATTGCCTTTGATTTAATTCAACTTTACGCTAAACGAAAATCATCTCACGGTTTTGCCTACCATCCCGATAATTATTTGCAAACCGAACTGGAAGCTTCGTTTATGTACGAAGACACACCTGATCAATTAAAAGCAACTATTGCCGTTAAAAAAGACATGGAAGCGCCTTATCCAATGGATCGACTGGTTTGCGGAGATGTAGGATTCGGTAAAACAGAAATTGCCATGCGTGCTGCATTTAAGGCCGTATGCGATTCGAAACAAGTTGCGGTGTTATGTCCCACCACCCTTTTGGCATTACAGCATTATAAAAATTTTAAAGAACGCTTTAAAGATTTCCCTTGTAAAGTCGATTACATCAATCGCTTCAAAAGTACCAAATCGAAAAAAGAAACACTGGAGAAATTGCAAAGGGGAGAAATAGATGTGTTAATCGGAACACATGCCATAGTTGGTAAGGATGTAAAATTTAAAGATCTCGGTTTATTAATCATTGATGAGGAACAAAAATTTGGCGTAAGTGTAAAAGATAAACTAAAGTTGCTGCGCGAAAATGTTGATACACTCACACTCACTGCTACGCCAATTCCAAGAACATTACAATTCTCATTAATGGGCGCTCGCGATTTGAGCATCATTGCAACACCACCACCAAACCGGCATCCGGTTCAAACAGAAATCAGCACCTTTCATGAGGAGATTATCCGAGACCGGATCATGTACGAGGTTTCGCGCGGGGGACAAGTATTTTTTGTCCATAACAAAGTGCAGAACATCCAGGAGATTGCCGGACTCATACAGCGGATTTGTCCGGAAGTAAAAATCTGTGTGGGACACGGTCAAATGGAAGGCGACAAACTGGAGGAAGTGATGATGGATTTTATTGAAGGGGAATATGATGTTCTGGTTGCAACCGCCATTGTGGAAAGTGGAATTGATATATCAAATGCCAATACCATTCTGATTAATGATGCACACAATTTCGGTTTAAGCGATCTGCACCAATTGCGTGGTCGGGTTGGAAGAAGTAATAAACGTGCATTTTGTGTCTTGCTTACGCAACCGATGCATACGCTCACGCAGGAAGCAAGAAAACGATTGCAAGCCATTGAACAATTCTCCGATCTGGGAAGTGGATTTAACATCGCCATGCGCGATTTGGATATTCGCGGCGCAGGAAATTTATTGGGTGGAGAACAAAGCGGATTTATTTCCGATATCGGTTACGAAACCTACCAGAAAATTCTCGATGAAGCCATTCAGGAATTAAAAGAAACTGAATTTAAAGATCTTTATCAGCAAGAAAATGAAGATCAGATTGAATATGTACGTGAATGTACCATTGAAACGGATCTTGAATTATTGATTCCGGACGATTACGTAAACAATGTGAACGAGCGTCTCATCCTTTACCGCGAACTGGATGATTTGAAAAATGAACATGAACTGGAAAAATACCGTCTGCATTTAATCGACCGATTTGGCGTATTGCCTCCGCAAACCGAAGAATTATTAAAGACAATCCGACTCCGCTGGCTGGCCAAAGAAATCGGCTTCGAGCGCCTCATTCTTAAATTTAATCGTCTTGTTGGTTATTTTATTGCCAAAGAAGACTCCCCGTATTTTCAGTCGACCCGCTTTTCCAGGGTTTTAAAATTCATTCAATCGCATCATCAGATTGCCAAAATGGAAGAAAAAAATGGAAAATTGCAGATCAGTTTTCAGCACATCCGATCGGTTAACGATGCCATTGAAGCCATTGAAAAAATGATGTTGACCGAGGACAAAAAATAATTTTTTTATAAAATTGTCTGTACAACACTCGTTTTAATTTCATTTGAAAATCAGTATTTTAAAACTATTTAAATGATTTGCTTTTGTAAAATTGAAACAAAATCCGGTAAAAAATCGAGGCTTTGTTTTTGAAATTTATCGCTTGATTTTGCGTCTTCGGCAGAATCCGCTTTTATACCTAGAGAAGCAACAATTTTTTAGCTGATATTCGGTTAGAATAAATAAGCAGCGAAAATATAATGAGGAAGAACTTTCTGGATTATATCCATTCCACGAAGCAATCACCCGGAATCTCTATTTCCAATCAGCGTTATCCTTACATGGAGCAACCTGAAATTTTTATTCCATTGATTCGTCAAATGGATGTAGTTCTGATTTTGGCCGACTACAGAACCGGCAGTTTCCCCTATGTTTCTGAAAATTCCAATACCATTTTGGGAATTAAACCGGAGCAATTAAAGGCAGACGGCCTTATCGGTTATGTTCGCCATCTGGAGGTAGATGATCAATCGGTAGTTGTTCGCCAAATGTTTCCTGATTTCCTCGATTTATCCCGTGAGTTAAATCCGGATGAACTTTATAAAACCAAATTCTGCTTTTGCTATCGGCTAATGATTCGGGGCAAAATTCAAATGATTAAGCACAGCTGGACCATCCTTGAACTGAACGATAGAAAAGAGCCCATTGTAACCATGAGTACCTTACAGTTGATGGACGAACCTATCAAATCGGGTATATTGTTATTCCGTCAGTACCAACTTTGTCAGGATAAAGGCTGGAAGCAAGTCAATCAAATCAGCTACAAGACTTCCGGTCCGCACGATCATCTTAAAAAATTGTCTGCAACCGAATTAAAAGTTCTGGAGTTAATTCATAAGGGAATGACCTCCAAACAAGCGGGAACCCAACTCAATCTTAGTCACGAAACGGTGAATCGTCACCGTAAAAACATCATTAAGAAATTCAAGGCTTCCAATGCCATGGATGCTGTACGGATAGCCCGTGAAGCTGGAATCATTTAATTTTTGGATTCCAATAATTCCGCTTTTCATCGATCAAATTTGCAACCAAGAGTGATGGTATTCTTGGTGTCATTTCATTTGTTGATCCATTCCTCTCTGTGTAGTTTTGAAACGGCAACATCATCGTTCTTTTCTTTTCAATAGGTTTATGCAAAAAATCCCGGAGGTTTTCTTCGGGATTTTTTTATGCTTTTTCGCTTGCCGTATAGGTTCGCCATTTCTCTAACACTGCTTTAAATCCTTCCGGTAATTCGGAATCGAATTGCATCCATTCATTTTTTTCGGGATGCACAAAACCTAACGATTTTGCATGCAAAGCCTGACCCGGTATCAATGAAAAACAATTCTCCACAAATTGCTGGTACTTGGCAAAGGTGGTCCCCTTTAAAATTTTATCTCCACCATATTCAGTATCGTTAAACAGGGTGTGACCAATATGCTTCATGTGAACGCGTATCTGATGGGTTCTTCCGGTTTCTAGTTTGCACTTCACCAGGGTGACATAACCCAGACGTTCAATTACGGAATAATGGGTAACAGCATGTTTTCCGTTAGAACCATCCTCATACACACGAAAAACTTTTCTATCCTGCAGCGATCGACCGATATGTCCGGTAATTGTTCCGCTGTCGTTTTTTACATCGCCCCATACCAATGCATAATAGGTTCGCTCTGTACTTCGATCGAAGAACTGTTTAGCAAGATGGGTAAGTGCTTCCTCTGCTTTAGCAACCACCATAATTCCGGATGTGTTTTTATCGAGACGGTGTACTAATCCGGGACGAACCTCATCGCCTTGGCTGCGCGAAGGAATTTTACTGATTTCCTGAAAGTGATAGATTAAAGCATTGACCAATGTACCCGAATAATTTCCATAACCCGGATGCGTTACCAGTCCGGCAGGTTTATTTACCACTGCAAGAAATTCATCTTCGTACACCACTTCAATTGGAATATCCTGCGGAATTAATTCTATTTCGCGAACCGGATAAGGTAAAACAATCGAAATTTCATCGAAGGGTTTTACTTTGTAATTCGGTTTTACGGGATGGGAATTAACAAGTATATTTCCGTTTCGTGCGGCTAACTGAATGCGGTTCCTACTGGTACCCGATAAGCGGTCGAACAAAAATTTATCAATGCGAAGAAGTGATTGTCCCTTATCGACTTTTATATTGTGATGCTCGAATAACTCCTCGCCACTGTCTTCGATTTTCTCTTCATCCCAATCCTGCTGTTCCATCTTTAATGCTGCACTACAATTTTTTTGCTTCCGCGAATTCCGTCCTGAGAAACAATTTCAACGATGTAAAATCCATTGGAGAATTCACTTACATCAAATGATGTTCTTCCATTAAAAACTTCCGTGCGAATAATTCTTCCGGATAAATCATAAATAGAAAGTTGTGCATTCAACACATTCGCTTCAATATTTACTGCACTTTGTGAAGGGTTGGGCCAAATGGATAAATCAATTTCTTGTTTATTCAATACCGTAACAGAGGTTACATCTCCAATGCAACGATCGAAAACGGGACGCATCATGAGTGCTCCCTGAAATCCGGTTTGAACCCAACTTCCGGAAACATTGTACATGATTTTATTTTGCGCATTGGTGTTGTAGTCGAAACCGATATTTAATTTATCACCATCCAGTTGTCGCCATCCCACAAAAAAAGTTCCGCTTATTGCCACCGGTACATCCAATGCATATTCCGTAAATCCATTTAAGGAATCTTCATAGGTGGGGAAATGAAATGTTGTATTTGCACTCAATACATTTCCAGGTGTAGTTCCCGGTCCCGTTCCATCCCATACCGTGAGGAAGAAGGGGTGTCCGCTAACATTATTCACCGATGGTTCAAAATGGATACGCACCGACCGTAAGGTATCCTGATTGGGAATACTGAATTTATAAGCGAGTTTTGCATTGGCGGCTTGCGGACCATAAGCGGCTTCGGCAGAACCATCGTCATAAGCATATTCATCGCCAAAATATTGTTGAAAGTAAAGGGTATCGTTGGGTTGAAAATTACTTCCGGGATTAAAGGATACCGCTACATCAAAAAGAACTTTGCATTCGTCGGCCAATGAAGTATCAAACACAAATGCACTGGCGCCGATATCATACAACGAAGAAAAATTGGAGTAGCTGCTTACACTTGGAATATTGGGTGAAGTAATCGTGCCTTGCGGAGTTCCCTGATAAGAGATTTCCATTTGCTGGGCGACCACAATTTTTGCTACATCATCATTGTTTCGCTGATAAACCGATAAGGTATCTGCCATATATCCTGCAGGATTCCATTGGTAATGCGTCCATGGCATTCTGGAATAATCTTTCAGTATGCTAACAACATCATAAACAAAAGCTACATCCGGACGAATGGTATCGTGTATGTTTCGGGTGCTGTTCAGGTATACATAGTCAATATGCCAATGGTCCAGACTTCCCGACAAATTCCCTTTGTTTTTGAAACGGAACATAAATCCGTCTTCAAAAAATAAATTATCGGTAATAGGAATTAATACTTGCTTAAAGGTTTCATCGCTTAATGCACCGGGACTCGCCCATTGCTGATACCAGGTTGCTACGCTGGGCGACCAAAATTCCAGAATAAGCGAATCGCCTGCTTCAGGTTGATTTCCTCTTCCCGTTGGTTGATAAAAGAAGCTGAGATAAACCGAATCTGCTGCCGTATAAGGAATATTCCCCGGCTTTAAATCGAGATTGATGGGTTTTGAAGTGAGGTAATCGCAATATCCCGTTAAGGTTGTATTGATAAAATCGTAGGGATATCCATTTTCATCGAGTCCGTCGAATGTTGCAACGCCAATGGTGGGTGGTCCAATCGGATAACGGTTATTGCGGTAAACATAACGATCCTGCCAGAGTGAAATATCGCCAACGGAGGATACAAAGTTGACATACACCGAATCCTGAACCACATTCGGATTGGGAATCCAGATGGTGTCCGGCGATGAAGGTAACCACAATGTATCGATGATATAATAACGCGGATATACCCATTCCAATGTTCCAACAATCGGATAGGCTGTTAAATCATTAATGGTAATTTGTATACTATCGAGCGGTGTATTGATTTGTACCGTATCACCATTAATGGTGTCGTATTCGATGTAATAGGTAACTGAGTTCATGTATTTCACGGTATCGTTTAAAGCAACGGTACCGGAGGCATCGTACAAGTGATAATACAATTGAGTAGTTACATTCGGATCTCCTTGTTGAGCGTTATAGGATTTAAAAAAATCGCGACTGAAATCGTCCATAAACGGAAGATTAATCGTATCGATTTCATAAATGAAAATGTCGGGATAAGACCTGTATTGTTTTCTCTTTTGCTGCAATTCGAAATTGCCGTTCAAAGGAGAAACTGCTTCGGCTTGTGCAAATAGTTCAACAGCGAAACACAAAAAGAGGAAGAAAAATAAATACCGTTTCATCAGTCATTAAGGCTTTTGAATTTTCTCCGGATCCATCGATCGCCATACGGTAACTTCCGAACCGGAGGCTGCTTCCGAACCTGCACCGGGCGACTGGCGGTAAATGCGTGCCTGGAGGGAATCCTTCCGGGTAACACAACCTTCGCAGCTGGCCGAATACAAGCTAAGCGCAACAGTATTTAAACTCGAATTTGCTTCATCTATTGTCTTACCCATTAAATCGGGCACCACTTCGTTTCCTCCCCCTTTACCCTGACCCAAAACCAGCTCAATGGTAGAGCCTTTTTCCACCTTGTCGCCGGCGGTGATGGGGCGATTTTTGAATTTTTGTTCAATGACGCAGTCCTTACAATCCGAATAAGGTTTGTAGGTGTATTTCACTTTTAGTCCCACAATCCGCAAAATTCCTTCGGCATGTTTTTTCGATTTGTACACAAGATCCGGCATGGAAACCATTAGCGGGGCAAGCGAAACAACAGTGATGTAAATAGTACGGTCGGCCTTAACGAACTGACCTGTAGAATCGGTCGGACCCGGATCCTGAGCAATGACCGTTCCCTTTGGGAATTTGTCGGTAGCAACGGAGTCCACCGTAAATTTTAATCCAATGGGCGACAATTTTCCTTCCACCTCATTCATATTCATTCCCACCAGCGAAGGCACGGAAATATAGTTTTCTTCCCCGAAACGGGTATAGCTTTTCAGGTACCACATGGTGCCGTAAAAAAGCAGGACCATGGTAAGCAAGCCAAGGCCCACATGTTTCAGGAACTGAAGCGAAATCAGAAAACGACCAATATTTCCAAGCGTACGCATATTCGGGATGTGAATGACAAATATAACCTCAATTCCCACAAAACGGAAGTAAAAAAGAGCAGAGTCAGTAATAATTCCATCACCGGGTGATAAAAAAAGGAAATTCACCTTCGATTGTGGGTTATTTACCGAAAGCAGTCATTTCGGTCTGGGGAGGTGCCTTATTTTTGAAAAAAAAATCACATGAAAAAGAACATTGCCGTTTTAATGGGGGGATACTCACATGAAGCACAGATTTCGATGAAAAGCGGTGAAACGGTTTTAAAACATATTGATTCGGAAAAATACAATACGGTAAAAATTGTCATTGACGAAAAGGGATGGAATGCCCATTTCAATGAGCAGGTTATACCGGTTGACAAAAACGATTTCAGTGTCACCCGCCAGGGTGAAAAAATAAAATTCGATCTCGCCTTTGTTGTTATCCACGGCACCCCGGGTGAAGACGGAAAACTTCAGGCTTATTTCGATATGATCGGAATGAAATACACCACCTCAGGTGTGCTGCCATTGGCGTTGACCTTTAACAAATATGCCTGCAATACCTATTTACAACAACTGGGAATCCGCTGTGCAAAATCCATCCGAATCACGCGGGAAAGTTCCGTAAATACCAATGAAATTGCGAATGAAATCGGACTCCCGATGTTTATTAAACCCAGCGACGGAGGATCGAGTTTTGGAGTTACGAAAGTGAAATCGAAAGAGGAAATTGAATCTGCCATTCAAACTGCGCTTGAGCATGGAACTGAAGCCGTCATAGAATCATTCGTTAACGGCACCGAAGTGACATGCGGTATTTATCACCTGGGTGGAAAAACAACTGTGCTTTACCCTACAGAAATTGTTTCTGAAAACGAATTCTTCGATTTTGATGCGAAATACAAAGGACTTTCTCAGGAAATTACACCTGCACGAATCAGTGAAGAATTAACGGAACTCATTCGGAACACCACTAAAAAAGTGTATCATTTTCTTGCATTAAAAGGATTGTCGCGCGTTGATTACATCATCCAAAACGGTGAACCCTTTTTGATTGAAGTCAACACCGTACCCGGTTTATCCGATGCCAGTATCATTCCACAACAGGCTCGTCACTCCGGAATTGCACTTCGTGATTTATTCGGAGCAATGATTGAGGATGCATTAATGCGTTAAGAAATTCACCAGCTTTTGCATGGCAATTGCACGGTGACTGATTTTATTTTTCACCTCGGAAGAAAGTTCAGAAAAGGTCAAATCATAACCCTCGGGAATAAAAACCGGATCATAACCAAATCCGCCATTCCCTCTTCGTTCGGGAATGATTTTTCCTTCTATTTCGCCTTCAAAAACATATTCACCCTGCTCAGAAATAAAAGCCATGGCACAACGAAAACGGGCTGTTTTATTGGAGTGAACAGCCATTTCGTTCAATAATTTATTCATATTTTTTTCCGGATCTTTTTCTTCGCCAGCATAACGAGCCGAATAAATCCCCGGAGCACCATTCAAGGCATCCGCTTCAATTCCCGAATCGTCGGCAATGGTGGGAATTCCGAATTTGTCAAAGACATAACGCGCCTTCTGCAATGCATTCGCGGCAAAGGTATCACCCGTTTCAGGTAAATCTTCGTTTACCGGAAAGTCGTTTAAATCCAGCAATTGGAACCTTTCGTCAAGCAATTCGGCAATTTCCTTTACCTTATTGCGGTTTTGTGTAGCTAATAAGATCTTCATAAAAACTTGTTGGTAAAGTTACACAAGTTGGCCAATTAAAGTCGCCAATTCTTTATCTTTGATTCCTCTCATTTTGAGAAACAAACACTGCTGTTGATTGGGGTCGAACAAAAAAATAAGTTTGATGATTGTGGGTGCGCAAAAAGCAGGCACCACTTCATTGTTGCGTTATTTGGGAGAACATCCTGAATTATTAGCACACAATGCCAATGAATTTTCATATTTCTATTCCGATTCCGAATATGAACAACCCTACCCGGATGCCGTTCGCTCTTATTTTGGCACAGCCGTTTATACCGATCGCCAGCTGATTGCAAAACATGCCAACTTATATACTTCTGAAACGGGATTGGAACGATTAGCCAAATCGAATTCCGAATGCAAACTCATTTTGCTGCTGCGTGAACCTGTTAGCCGCGCTTATTCCAGTTACCAGATGGAAAAATTATATCAGCGGGTGAATTTTGAATTTTCAGATTTGGTTCAATACTTAAAAGGTGAAAAACGAATTGAAGTAGAAGATTGGCAGATGGAAGCAATTGTTGAATATTCGCAATACGATCTTCAGCTTGAAAAAATCCTGCGTTTTTTCCCTAAAGAACAAATCCGCATTCTCGATTTCCATCTTTTTTCTGCCGACCCTCTCCCCTATTGCCGTTCAATTTTTGAATGGATTGGCGTTGAGAAAGATTTTTATCCACGGGTACGAACCATTCACAACGAAACACGGATAGCGCGTTCGCAGACTTATTCAAAAATGATCCGGAATTTACTAGTAGAAGAAAGCATCGTACGTAAAATCGGAGAAAAAATATTTCCTACCCGTGTTCGAAGTGCAATTGGTAAAAAAATAAGAGACTCTAACAAATCCGGAAAAACATACGACAAAATCGACGAGGTCAGTCGGCACGAACTACAGCTTTATTTTCAGGAAAACATAAAACGCCTGGAACAATTAAGCGGACAAACTTTTTCGCAATGGCTGAACTGAATAAGGAATACGAAATTGTTCCCGTTTCTAAATTCAGTTTTGGAGCGAAGGAACTCTTGCGCAACCGCGAGCTGTTGTATTTTTTCATTTGGAGAGATATTAAAATCCGCTACAAACAAACACTGTTAGGCATCGCCTGGGTTATTTTACAACCCTTACTCCTGATGATGGTTTTCAGCTATGTTTTAGCTGCCCGGTTTAATCAGGATTTAAACGGAATCGATTACGGAACATTTGTGTTGGGCGGACTCCTCATGTGGAATATTTTTTCTTCTGCATTGGCGAATGCGGGACAAGGAATGGTGAGTAATGCCAACATCATTAAAAAAATTTATTTCCCCCGCCTTATCATTCCCCTAAGCGCGGTAGCTGTTTCACTTTTCGATTTTCTTTTTGCTACGATAATTTACATTGTCGTTTTAATCTATTACCAAACACCCATTCATTTTACCGGATTACTTTTTCTGTTGCCTGCACTCATATTAACCGCCACAGCCGCATTGGGTAGTGGAAGTTTAATTGCAGCGCTGAATGTAAAATACCGCGACTTCAGATACATTCTCCCCTTTCTGATACAAACCATGATGTTTGTTACACCGGTTTTTTATCCGATTTGCAGCAGCTGTGGAATCAGTTCTTATCTTTTTGCACTTAATCCCATGTATGCTCCTGTGCAATTATTCCGGATGCATCTGGAAGGCTCAGCGATACAGGCGGAATTAATTGGAATAAGCATCGCTTTCAACCTGATTTTACTAATGGCGGGCTTAATCGTATTTCGAAAAATGGAATCTTATTTTGCCGACATCGCATGAAGCCTATTCTCGAAATACAACATATCAGCAAAAAATTTCGGATACGGCATGAGTCCAGGTCTTATTTAAGCCTACGTGATTCTTTTACGGAATTATTCCGCAGCAACAAGAGTACGACGGAAGAATTTTTCGCACTCAAGGATATTCATTTTGATGTTTTTCCGGGTGATACGATTGGAATAGTCGGAAAAAACGGTGCAGGAAAATCAACATTATTAAAAATTTTATCACGCATTACTCCACCCAGCAGCGGAAAAATTAAATGCCGTGGAAGAATGGCATCCTTACTGGAAGTGGGAACGGGTTTTCATCCCGAATTAAGCGGAAGAGAAAATATTTATTTCAACGGTTCCATTCTCGGAATGAAAAAACAGGAGATTGACCGGAATTTTGATGCTATAGTGGATTTTTCCGGCGTTGAAAAATTTCTTGATACCCCATTAAAGCATTATAGCTCCGGTATGCAATTGCGACTGGCATTTGCTGTAGCCGCTTTTCTTGAAAACGAAATTCTTGTTATTGATGAAGTCCTTGCCGTTGGCGATGCAGAATTTCAGAAGAAATGTCTGGGAAAAATGGATGAAGTGAGCAAAAGTGGCAGGACCATATTGTTTGTTAGTCACCATCTAACCTCCGTTGAACAACTTTGTTCCAAATCCATTTACTTACAAAATGGTCAACTAAAAAATTTCGATGTTACACCTACCATTCTATCCGAATATTTAAATGAAATATTTCACTCGGGTGATGATAATAATTATCTGTGCACCAAAGCCCGGAATGAATTTTCATTTCAATCCATTGCATTAGATACAAATCGGTTTGAATGGCATGAGTCGGTAACTGTGCGGATTAAATTCCAGGAAGAAATTGTTCCTTCTGCAATTATTGGTTATGCATTATTTGCTGCGAACGGAACCCGTTTATTTTCGGAATACAAATCCGTTAAGGAATTAAACATAAAAAATGGATTGGAATTAATCCTCCAGCTTCCAAAAGGAATATTATTACCCGGAAATTATTATTTCGGATTCGCCATTAGTTTACCGGGGAGTCACAATTTAGATTTGGTGGAAAACACTTGTCATTTTACCATTAGCGATGAAAAAGGTGAATTTCCTTTTCATCCAGGAATTGAACGGGGGTATTTAAATATAGAAAGTCACTGGAATTGCACTGAACAATGAAACAAACATTATACTACTTAAAAATGCTGGTCCCACCGGTATTCATTAAAATCGCGAATAAGGCGGGAATTGGTGGACCAAAAAAAATTGTTCGTTATCCTAAAAATGAAAACGATCAGCAACAACTCGATATGTATTTCGATCCGGAATACACTAAAATTCTCGAGACCTGGGGAGCAGAAACAACTTGGATCGAGATTCAGTATTTGCTGGCCAGCGGAAAAGGGAAAGTCCTCGACATCGCCTGCGGATCGGGTGTAACCATCGAATGGCTGAAAGGCAATACCGATCTTGAAGTACACGGTTGTGACATTTCCGATTTACTCATTCAGAAAGCAGTGGATCGAGGTATACCGAAAGAACATTTGCTGATTACCGATGCAACTGCCATGTCGTATGCCGACAATTCCTTCAACTATTCCTACTCCATCGGATCACTAGAACATTTTACGGCGAACGGAATTGAAAAATTTATAGCAGAAGCATCACGCGTTACATCCATTGCTTCAATGCACATGATTCCAACTTCGAAATCAGGAAAAAATGAAGGCTGGCTGAATACCTCCACAACCATTCAAACCTTTCATAATAATTCCGACGAATGGTGGATGGAACGATTTAAAAAACATTTCCGCGAAGTCCAAATGCTTAACTCAAGCTGGCACGATGATATTTCGTATGGACGTTGGTTTATTTGCAAAAAATAAATGGGAAACAAATCTTCCATACTCATCTTCGGCAGTTCCGGATTTATTGGCAGCAATGCCATGCATTTGTTATCTCCCTATTATTCCTGTTTCGGAGTCGATATCCAGGAGAGTGAACAAACGATAAACAGCGATTTCTTTTATAACGAAATAAAAAAGGTTAATCCCGATTTCATCTTGTTCGCAGCAGGATCGGCGAATGTGTTGCGATCAAAAACAGAGCCGGAATACGACCGGAAAAAAAATGTTACTGAACTGGAGGAATTATTAAAAGCAATTGTTCAGTCAGGCCAAAAAATTAAGCTTATACATATTTCCAGCGCGGCGGTCTACGGAAATCCCGAACGTTTACCTATAGAGGAATCATCTCCAACCCATCCGATTTCGAATTATGGAAAACACAAATTAGAAAGTGAAGAATTAGTCCGCCACTACCATTCCGCCTTTCAAATTCCAAGCATTATCCTTCGTCCCTTTTCCGTTTATGGTCCGCCCCAAAAAAAATTATTGTTCTACGATATTTATTTAAAATCTAAGACACAAAAATCAATTACACTATACGGCACAGGTCACGAGAGCAGGGATTTTATTTTCATTCATGATTTCATCACTGCACTGCATCTCATCATGCAAAAAGGAGATTTTTCGTCCTCTATTTACAATATTGCCAGTGGAACAGAAACATCAATTCGGGAAGTCGCATCGCACTTTGAGTCATTATTCCCCTCCCATCCCGTTATACAGTTTGGTGGTGAAAGCCGCGGGATAGATCCTGAAAACTGGCGGGCGGACATTTCGAAATTAAGAGCGATCGGATTTGTTCCTTCCTATAATTTAAAAGACGGAATGCAGCTTTATTATGATTGGTTACAAAAAACGGAGGAATCATGATTAAAGCATTGAGAAAATTCCGGGTTCGAGTTTTATGGTTCTTTCGCAACTATAAAAAAATTGAGTTTCACTCAACGCTTATCACCGATGAATTGACGGGTCCTGTTCGCTATATATCGGACGGCGTTATCACCTGCAACAATACTGCTTTTTTAGAACAAGCCCGATTTAAACAAGCCTATGCACTGGCAAAATCCACCCAACCCTGGCCCGGATTTAAATCGGAATGGAGAGTAATGATCAATTGCTGGATTGCAGAACAAGCCATGCGTATTGAAGGCGATTTTGTAGAATGTGGAGTAAATACCGGCGCTTATTCAAGAGCTATTATTGATTACACCCATTTAACAAGTTCCACAAAAAGATTTTATCTGTTTGATACATGGGAAGGATTAGTAGATGCGCAAATCAGTGCTGAAGAACGAAAAAAAGGAATTCAGAATTACGATTATAAAAACATTTACGAGAAGGTACAAAAAACATTTGAGGGACTTCCCGCTGTTTTAATTAAAGGAAGTGTCCCAGAAACACTAGACCAGTTTAAAGGCGAAAAAGTAGCGTATTTGTCGCTCGACATGAATGTGACACTCCCTGAAATTGCCGCTTTGGAATTTTTCTGGCCAAAATTATCTTCCGGAGCATTTATTGTACTCGACGATTACGGTTTTATGTTGCACGAGGAACAAAAAAAAGCCATGGATCAATTTGCAGCTAAAATGAAGGTCGAAATACTTCCACTGCCTACAGGACAAGCATTGATGATGAAACCATGAGCAGGAAGAAAAAACATATCGCCATAAACTTCGAAATGCAGGATAGAGCACAATATGCAGCAATGCTTTATCTTAAAAATTTTATTAAAGGGATTTTTTTATTACCTGAAGATATTCGACCCGAAATCACTATTGTATATGGAGGACTCATTACTGAAAATGATCTTGCAGATTTAAAAGGCAAGGGATTTCATTTTTTCCATGCACGCGATGTTTACCGAAATCCAGTAAAGCGATTTATTAATAAAATATCGAGGACTGTTATCAGAAAAAATTTATTGCCTTTTGTGGACCGCCACTTTCCTGCAAAACATATCGATATCATTTATCCTTGTCCAAGCAGACCAGAAGTTGAAAATATTCCTGGAAAAATATTCTGGAAGCCCGATTTTCAGGAAAAATATTTCCCCGAGTATTTTTCAGAAGAAACCAGAATGAACTTTGATCATAATTTCAGGAAAATTACCGATAACAAAAACCATTTACTCGTATTAAGTTCAGAAGACAGCCTGAACGACCTTCGGAAATTTTTTCCTGATCATCAATGCTCCACCTTTGTGCTTCCGTTTGTGGTATTCGATGAAAACTATTCAAATCCGCTTGGGAATGAAATGAGAAATCAAGTTTGGGAAAAATTTAATATTAAGTCCGATTTCATTCTTGTTCCCAATCAATTCTGGCCCCATAAAAATCATGCATTGGTTATTGAAGCCATGCATCGATTAAACCTGAAAGGTGAATGTCCATTTATTGTATTTACTGGTCACACCTCATCCGAACGCAACAAAAAAATATTCAGCGAACTTTCGGATAAAATAAAAGAATATAAGTTGGAATCGAAATGCTGTTTTACAGGTTTTCTATCCAAGGAAGAACAAATTGTACTTTATAAATCATCTTCTTTTGTTTTGCAACCAAGCTTATTCGAAGGCTGGAATACTTCCGTAGAAGAATGTAAGGCCATGAACAAGTTTATTCTTTGTTCCGATATCCCCTTGCATATTGAACAGATTCAAACCAATTGTGCTTTTTTCAAATCGAAAGACGCCGATGATTTAGCAAGTCAACTACGAAAATATTTCGAACAAACACCGGAAATAATAGCAGAGGATTACAGGTTAAACCAGCAACGATTTTCAGAACGTATTGCCCAATTATTTCAGCTACCATGATTGCCAGAAAAATAAAAAACAGATTGAATGCCCTGCATTACAAAACAGACATCGGTCAATGGTCGAATGGTTTGGAGTCCATTCATACTGCCAATTTGAATTTCCTTAATGCTCAGTCTTCCTTCATCAGGGAAAACGATATGCAGAAGGCTAAGTATAAATATGGAATTCCGGATCATTATTTTACATCGGATGGAAATCTGATCGATTTACCCATCAATGATGAAATCACCTATACGGACCTCATCTGCAAATTCTGCCGGGAAACCAATCAGGTAAATTACCTGGAGATTGGTGTTAGTGTAGGTAAAAACATGGTGCAAATCATGCAACACTTAAAAGGTGCTCAGATCACAGGATTAGATATTGAGGAAATACCCTCTGCGGTTCTTGAAAAACTTGATCCTGCCACTGTTCAGCAAAAAAATCAAATCACCAACGCGAGAGTTGGAAATAACGAATTTTCTTACATATGCGGAAGCGTGTTGGAAGATTCCACCTGGAAATCGCTTGAAGGAAGAAAATATAATATTCTATTATCCGATGCACTTCATACGCCGGAAGCGATTTGGACCGAGTATTTAATGATGAAGAAATACCAGGTAATTGACCCAAAAGAATTTGTCATTTTTTGGGATGATTTAGGTGGGGAAATGACCGATGTATTTATTTCCATTTTTAAGGACATGAAAAAAAATGGAATGGCAAAAAAGGGACAATGTGCCATTTTAAGTCTGAACGGATGGATTGGTCAACACGAAAAAAAACACAACATAGGCATCATATCTAATCGCATTTAATGCAACAAGGGGTACTGTATATCGTTAACAACAACAGTGTGATACTGGAAGAGTGTTTGCATTCTTTAGCCTCACTCCGAAAACATTCCCCTGGAGTTCAGGCATGTCTTATCACAAATACAGAACTTCCTTATTCAGTAAAGAAGCAATTCGATCATTTCATATTAAAAAACGAAAAGATCCATCCGTTAAAAGCAAAAGTAAAATGGATGATGGACTCACCGTTTGACACCACCTTATTTCTTGATGCCGACACTGAAATCCGTAAGGATATCCGTGAATTATTTTCCGCCAAGGAAACCTTTGCATTTGCATTCGACAATTTGTGCGATTGGAAAAGTCAGCCTCCTGTTTTTATCGCTCAGGAATCGACCGATATCAACACAGGCTTGGTTTTGTATAAAAAAAATGAGGAAAGTAATTCCATTCTTCAGGCATGGTTCAAGGTGGTTGAACTTGAAGATGAATCCAGAATGAAACCGGGACATTTTTGTGATCAGGTACATTTTAATTTATCCATCTTTTCACAGTTAAAAGAAAAAGGGATATCATTTAAAATTCTGGATAATAAAATCTACAATGTTCGTCCCTGGTGCTGGAATTCCTTAAAATCCACTGGTGAATGGAATGCCATTCGGATTGCTCATGCGCATCATTTGAATCATGGATTGTTTCAAAAAATAAAAATGAAATGGAAGGACATATTCAAATGAATCGGATTTCTGTTATTATATGTACCTACAATCCATCCATACAGCCATTGCTGCGGGTTATAAATTCCATTCAAAATCAAAAACTGGAAGGAATAAGTATCGAAAAAATTATCGTTGATAACAATTCATCCAATCAATTTTTGGCAGACACGAATTTAAAATCCTCATTAAATACAAACGGCTGGAAAATCGTTCATGAGCCAAGGGCAGGATTGAGTTATGCAAGAATAGCTGGAGTAAATCATACTACAAATGATTTCATTTTGTTTGTGGATGATGATAATGTACTGAATGAAAATTATGTTCAACATCTCATCAGACATTATAATGAACATCCTCAAGCCGGAATAATAGGTGCAGGAAAGATTGATGTGGAATTTACGGGTGGAGGCGATGAATACATTAAGAAGTACTTTAAAAAAGCGTTTCAATACCGGGAATTTTCAACTTATTTATCGGGTAATGCTGTTTGGGAAAATTTTTATCCTCCGGGATCAGGAATTTCCATTCGCAAAAAAGTATTTAATGTTTTTGCAGCAAACTTTATTCATGGAAAAATCAGTTTAACCGGAAGAAAAGCGGAGTCACTCAGCAGCGGGGAAGATGCTCAAATGATCTGGACCACCCTTCAGGTAGGCTTTACGGTGGACACGGCTCCGGATTTATCCCTCATTCACCTTATTCCCGAAAAACGCTGTTCACTCAGTTATATTATCCAGCTTAATCAATCCATTGCTTATTCCTTTTATAAAGGACAAGCAGAATTTTATCCTGATTTAACTGCCGGCAAAAAAGCGGGATTGCTTTACTTTTGGAAAAGGCGAATCCAGTTGTGGATGAAATACCCCTTTCAATTTAAGCGAATAAGGTATGAATTCGCCTATGAACAAGCCTGGCATAAGGGACATGTCCAATTCGTCGATAAACCATGAGAAATCCATTCATAACCATCATTACTCCTTCTTATAATCAGGGGAATTACCTGGAGGAGACCATTCTTTCGGTGATACACCAGGAGGGAGTGGATTTTGAGTATATGGTTATTGACGGAGGCAGTAAGGATCATTCGATTGACATCATAAAAAAATATGAAACTCATTTTTCCTTTTGGTGCAGCGAAAAAGATCGCGGACAATCCCATGCCATCAATAAAGGCATTGAAAAAGCAAAAGGAGATATCATTATGTGGATCAACAGCGATGATATACTACTTCCCGGAGCATTAAAAAAAATCGAAGAAGCCTTTAAACAACATCCGGATGCTTTACTGGTGCATGGGAAATCATTGTTGTTCGGAGCCAAAAGGAAGGAGCTGGAAATTGGTGAACTTAAATCTGACCACCATTTGCGTTGTCTCGCTTATATTCCATTTCCACAACCGGGATCGGCATTTAGCAGAAAACTGATCGATCAGTATGGTCCCTTGGATGAATCACTTCACTTCGGGATGGATTTTGAATTATTGGTTCGTGCTGCAATACAAAGACAGGTTTTAAGTTTACCGGAAATATTGTCGAAATACAGGATTCACGATAACAGCAAAACTAATTTACACTTAAAATTTGCGAAAGACTGGCAACAGGTTTTCTCTAAAGTTATTCAAAGCATTGCCCCTGATCATGCAATGGTAACGACACTCATTCGTATGGGTTATTTAGAAAAAGAGAAATTATATTACCGCTTTTCCAGTGAATTTACTTCGGAAGAGATTTCCAAAATCATCTTCTACCATTTAGAGATCCAATTCCATTACACTTATCTATATTGCAATCGTAAAGAAAACCAACGCATAGCAGAACTTATTAAAACGCTATTTCCTGATGTCTTTAAAAAGCAATTCATAAAATGGTACCGGCGCAAACAATATATTCCCGGAACTTTATTAATCCTGTTCAGAAAAATAAAAAACGTAAATGCCTAAATTTTCTGTGGTCATACCAAGTTATAATCGCTCGACATTTTTAAAAAGTGCCATCGAATCGGTATTGAAACAGGATTTTTCCGACTTCGAACTTTTGGTGATTGATGATGGAAGTACAGATCAAACTCAAACAATGGTTAATGAACTCTCAGAAAGAGATAAGCGCATCAAATATATTTTTCAAAGCAATGGGGAGAGAGGAAAAGCCAGGAATAACGGCTTCGATCATGCGAAAGGTGAGTATGTTGTTTTCCTGGATTCTGATGATGAGTTTTTACCCGGACATTTATCTCATCTTAATGAATTAAGCGAACAGCATCCCGAGGTTTTATTGCTGGCTACCAATTATGAATTTTTTGAAAACGGAAAAAGTATCAAAGCACCTATCGATAATATTGAGGAGGGATTTCATGATTATTCTGTGTTGTTAAGAGGAAATCCATTCGCGTCCAACGTTTGTGTAAAAAAATCGAATCCTTCTTATATTCCTTTTCCGGAAGACCGCACCTATTCGGCTATGGAAGATTGGATGTTCCTTTTCAGCAACCTATGGACAAAAAATTTATTTCTGAGTAAAAAATCAACGGTAAGAATGAATGAACATCCGAACCGGAGCATGCGGTTTCATACGGACATCATACAAAAACGTGAATTGGCAACTGCTTTTCTTATTCAGCACTTTTCATTTTCAAAAAGAGAAAAAAAACAATTAAAAGGAAATACATTTTATTTTCTCGCGATTCATTCCTACCTCGATCATAAAAAAGCCCAGGCCATTCGTTATTTTTTCAAGTCCTTTCTCTTACTTGGACCGTCAAAAAAATTATTGATTTTATTTCCAAAAATTATTGTTGGTCAAAAAATGATTAGTCAACTTAAAAATAAATTTAGGTCATGAAATATCAGGGGAACATCATGGTCATTACCTATTGGTCATTGAACGATGCGCTCATTCAAACCTATACCCTTCCCTATCTTCGTCAAATCCGAAGCCTGATTGGAGATTCCAGAAAAATCATTTTGGTATGCCTTGAAAAAAACGGCACTCACCATCCATTAACGCAACTTGAACCAGGTATTGAAATCCTGCAACTACCCTATATTCCTTTTGGAGGAAAGGCAGCCTTAAAATGGCTCAGCTATCTAACATTGCTAAAAAAAACAATTCGCACTAATGCAGTTGGTGTTATTCACGCCTGGTGTACTCCCGCCGGAATGATTGCTTACTTACTTTCAAAAAAAACAGGAAAACCTCTTATCATCGATAGTTTCGAACCTCATGCTGAAGCGATGGTGGAAAATGGCAGCTGGAAACCAAATTCCATGGCCTTCCGGCTTTTATTCCGCTATGAAAAGCAACAATACAAGCAGGCACAGCACCTCATCTGTTGCACGGAGAGCATGAAGGACTATGCCGAAAAAAAATATGGCAAAACGCATGCAAATTTTTATGTAAAACCGGCATGTGTTGATCGCAATTTATTTTCTTTTAATCTTCAAAAAAGAGATTCGCTCCGAAGGGAATTACTGCTAGAAAATAAAACGGTAATGGTTTATGCCGGGAAGTTGGGGGGGATATATCTCGATGAAGAAGTTTTTCGTTTTATTAAACAGTCCATCGAAGTATTTGGTGAAAATTTCCGTGTATTGTTTTTAAGTGCGCATACCATAGAAGAAATTCATGAACGTTGCATGCATTTTGCCATTCCAACTGAGTTTATTCAATTGAAATTTGTTCCTCACCGGGAAGTTCCCGATTATATGATGACCGCAGATTTCGCTATTACTCCGGTTAAACCTGTCCCTAGCAAACGCTTTTGCAGTCCCATTAAAGATGGTGAATACTGGTCGCTCGGTTTACCGGTTGTAATAACAGAAAACATTTCCGACGATTCGTCCATAATCCATCATGAAAATGCTGGTGTTATACTTCGTGAATTCACCGATTCTGCACTTCGAAAAGCGGCACGTGAAATGAAAAAATTGCTGGACGATGAAAACCCGGAAACTTTACGTTCCAGAATTCAGCAATTAGCCATTCAACACCGAAATTTTGAGAATTCCCTTAATGTTTATCGCGCAATATACGACTAGCTGATTTTTTACGGGAGGCTTCGAAAAACATGATTAATAAAGCTGAAGTAAAAAAAGGAAGAAAGGCGATTTTAAAGCGAACCAACGCACCGAAATTGGAGGTTGACAGTCCAACAATCAATGAAAATATCAGTGTGTAAAACAAACAAAACATCACGATTGGGTGACGAAAAACGAGGGAAAAAAATCCTATAACTCGCACTCTAAACAACACCAGTATTAATAATACCAACACAAAAAAGTTTTCCATCCCAGAGAAAATCATCACTACATTTTTTGCTTCCCAGATAAAGGGACGAAACAAACCGGCTACCATGGCAGGAACTGCAACTGTAGAAGCGCCCTGAAGTGTTGGTTCATACGTTCCTATGTCGAAGGAATTCCCATTGTATTCTTCACGTTTTAAGTCCGCTTGTTTAACTACAGCTTCTTCCAATAAACTATCAATGGAAAAACCAATGGCATTAACAAGAATCACATATCCAAGCACCGATGAGAAAACCAAAATAAACGGAATGGCAGAAACTCTTATCAACTTGTTTTTAATTTTTAAAATCCGATCGTAAAAATTCCAGATGATACATCCCGGAATTACCGCAATAATAAAATAGGGCTTAATCAGTAATAGCAACAAAAAGGAAAATACAAGAATTAATATATTGCTGATGCTTCGTTTTTTCCGGATAAAAAAAGATTCAAAGCCAACCACCAGCCAACATACGGATGAAAAAGTGAGTGTATCCTTCAGCATTCCACTACCCCAGAATACAGCAGAGGGAAATAATAAAATGGTAATGGCTAAATATTTTCTGTAGTCCGGATAATAATTACAAAACAACCGGTATAATTTCCAGGTCCCTGTAAAACAAGCCAGACTAAAGAAAATGGAGGACAACAAATAACCGTTCATTCCCAACAATACAAATGGAGTAATAACTCTAATCAATAAATTGGTTTTCGGATCCATAAACATATATCCCCAGGGATATCCCGTTGTGGATTTAAACAAATACATATTTTCCTCTACGGCACCATGCGTATAAGCCGTCCAGAATGAAGTCGGATCCTCAAACAATAAATTCACATATGCCCTTGCCGATTCATAATAGGCTATAGTATCTCCTCCTTTATAGTAATAGGTATATACAGCGCAAAAAGCAGAAGCTCCTAATATTTTAGCTAAAACACCAATGAAAAAATACTTGTAATCGGGTTCCATGGGTGAACGTTGTTTACTTTTCCTCCATGCCCAAATCAAAATAAGAATCAAAATGGTTGGGTAAGCCACCAATTCAACGGGGTCCAGTCCTTCGAGATATCCGAGATTTTTAACTTCTTCTTTCACTCGTGATGGTATTTTTCTCCCTTTAAAATCGTATGCGCCCGGTACAATTGTTCAGTAAAAAATAACCGCACCATTTGATGCGTCAGGGTCATTTTCGATAAAGATAGTTTAAACTGTGCCCTTTGATGAAGTTCATCCGAGAAGCCGTATGCTCCTCCAATTAAAAATACCAACTGCTTCGTTCCTCCATTCATACGTACCTGCAAAAATTCAGAAAACTCGGTTGAGCCATACATTTTCCCTTTTTCATCGAGCAATACAACCTGGTCACCCTCACTCATTTTCCCCATAAAAAGCTGTCCCTCCTTGATTTTCAACTCCTCCTTACTTAAAGCGGCCGCGTTTTTCACGTTGGGTATTTCCAGGCGCTCATAACTGCAGTACCGGCGGAGTCGCTTTTCGTAATCCGCAAGTCCCTCAGCCAGATAACCATCGTCGGAAAGTCCCATTGTTATTAACTTTATCTTCATCTTTTTCGTAAGAATTCCTAAAAGTATAAATTTGTTGGTGAAGGGTTGTGCTGACTTTGGCATTGATTTTGCAACCCTATCATCAGGAAACAAAAATGAATACCATGAGAACTCTCTTTGTATCGTTCCTTATGCTGATAGCTACGGGACTTTTCGCTCAGGCAGACATCACCGATCAGGTGGCCGGTTACATCAAAACCGCCAATGTGAAGGAGCTGGCTAAGCATTTCGCTGATAACATTGACCTTGCAGTTGAGGAAGTGGACGATATTTACAGTCGTGCACAAGCGGAGCAGATTTTGAAAAAATTCTTCGACAAGAACCCTCCGAAAAACTTCACCATTGCTCATTCCGGAACCTCTAAATTAGGTATAGAGTACCGAATTGGGGATCTCGAAACAGCCAATGGTAAATTCCGGGTACACATCAACCTGAAAAAAGTGGGTGATGTTTATCAGATCAACCAGTTCCGTATAGAACCTGCATAAGGTGTTTTAAGGGCAAATGATTAGTTTTGCCCTATGGAACTTAACAATCTGATTCAACAAGCCCTTATTGAGGACGCAGGAGACGGAGATCACACTTCGCTGGCTTGCATCGTAAAGGGGACCCAAAGCAAAGCCAAATTACTGGTAAAGGAAGATGGAATCCTTGCCGGAATGCGGGTAGCGCTTGAAGTGTTTAAACAGGTCGATTCACAACTGAAAATAAACGCACTATTAAACGATGGCGACATGATCCGTAAAGGAGATGTCGCCTTTTTTGTGGAAGGAAGTGTACACTCCATTCTACTCGCCGAGCGATTGGTGCTTAACATCATGCAACGCATGAGTGGCATTGCAACCATTACTCACTCCATTGTAAAAAAACTGGAAGGCACTTCTTGCCAGGTGCTCGACACCAGAAAAACGACTCCTTTACTTCGCTCACTGGAAAAAGAAGCTGTGCGCATTGGCGGCGGTGTAAATCATCGCATCGGATTATATGATATGATTCTAATCAAGGATAATCATGTTGACTATGCCGGTGGAATTACTGCGGCACTGAATGCAGCGGTGGATTATCTGGCAAAAACAGGTAAAAACCTGAAAATAGAAATTGAAACCCGCAACTTAAAAGAACTGGAAGAAGCCATTCAACACGGAGGCATGCACCGGGTGATGTTTGATAATTACGCAATGGAGGATTTAGTGGAGGGAGTGAAAATGGTCAACAAAAAATTCGAAACGGAAGCATCCGGAGGAATTACACCCGAAAATGTTCGCAGTTATGCAGAAACCGGTGTAGATTTTATTTCAATGGGATGTTTAACGCACTCCGTGAAATCGCTTGATCTTAGCCTTAAGGCATGTTAAAGAAATTTCAACATATTAAGGCATATATTAAGGATCTGACCTCACGCATTGTGTTGCCGGGCTTTGAAGGACAAAATCTTTTTGATGTAGGAAAATTTTTTGTGCAGGGATTAAGCAGTGCCAATGTTGCCACCCGCGCAGCATCGGTAACTTATCGCTTTTTAATGGCAGCATTTCCACTGATCATTTGTATTTTTTCCCTCATTCCATTTGTACCGATTGATCATTTTCAGGAAGATATTCTTACCTACATCCGCTCATTTTTTCCATCGGAAGTATATGCCTTTTTCGATGATGCACTGGTGGATTTGATTACCTACAAACGAACCTTTTTGTTATCCATCGGATTTGCAGTTACCATCTATCTGGCCTCCTCCGGAATTAATGCCTTACTCGAAGCATTTTCATCCTCCTATCACCTGGATGTAAAACGAAAATTTCATAAGCAAATATTGTGGTCGCTCTTATTGCTTTTCGCTTTTATGGTTTTTGCTATTTTGCTGACACTGATTTCCGGATTCGGACAAATGCTGATTGATTACCTGAGCAGAAAACATTTTATGGATAGTACCTTTTCGTGGACCGTTATGACTATTCTCAAAAATGTAATTCTCTTTTTTCTGTATTACAGTGTTATCAGCATGCTGTATAACATTGGCCATACCGAACGCGAGAAATGGAAATATTTTACAGCAGGAACCACTATGGCCACATTGCTGATTATTCTTTTTCAGAAAGGATTCTCAATGTACCTGACGGATATTGCCAAGTTCGATAAGCTGTATGGTCCACTTGGCGCATTCCTTGGATTCATGTTGTTTTTCTATTACTTATTTTATCTGTTGATCATTGGTTTCGAACTCAATCTTTCCATTCACCATGTGAAGAAAATGAAACGAAACACTGAAAAATTGTAACATTGATTCATTAAACCTAAATTGCATATTCTCTTACTTTTTGCTTATGAAACGAATATTTATTCTCCTGGTACTTTCCATACTGATTATTCCAATCAAAGCACAGGTGTACGATCCATTATTTCCTCCGAATACCTATCGTGCCAACGATAATCCACAGTACTGGAAAAACCGTATTCCATTTGAAGGTTACTGGCAACAGGATGTACATTATATTATCAAAGCAAAAATCAATGAGCAAACGGATATCATTGATGGTGATCTGACTTTGATTTATACCAACAACTCGCCCGATGATTTGCCTTTTGTTTATTTCCACCTGTACCAGGAAGCATTTCAACCCGGATCTTATTTCGACAAACTCAATCACGCGAATAATAGCTACCCGAATTATGGTCCTTATGAAAAACTCGGATTAGGAACGGAAGTCAGTGAAGTAATCAGCGCGGGACACGTCCTGAAAACGGAACAAGACAATACCATTTTAAAAGTATATCTCGAAAAACCGATCAAAAGCGGAACCAGCGTTGAATTTCACATTCGTTTTAAAACCTATTTCGATAATGAGGGCGGAGTTGGAAGAAGATTCAAACAATTTAAGACGAATGGTTACAATCACTATGATGGTGTTCACTGGTACCCGCGTATCAGTGTGTACGACCGGAAATTTGGTTGGGACACCTACCAACACCTCGGCAAAGAATTTTATGGCGATTACGGATGTTTTGATGTGGAACTGGAATTTTCTTCGAACTACATTGTAGAGGCCACCGGAAATCTCATTAACCGAAATGAAGTTTTACCTGCAGAATTAAGAGCAAAACTCGATATTAAAAATTTTACTAAACCCATTCCGGAATCTGCCATTTCAGAAATTATTCCTTACGATTCTACAAAACGTAAAACCTGGAAGTTTCATGCAGAAAATGTCCACGACTTTGCATTTACTGCAGATCCAACCTATCGTATTGGAGAAGCCAGCTGGAATGGTATTACCTGTATTTCGGTAGCGCAGGAACACCATGCATGGAAATGGCAAAATGCTGCAGAATACACCGCAAAGATCATTGAAACCTATTCCACCGATTTCGGAATGTATGTTTATCACAAAATGGTAGTTGCAGATGCACGCGACGGAATGGAATATCCGATGTTGACATTAGACGGAGGATTTGAACCCGATTATCGCGGACTCCTAGCTCATGAAGTAGGCCACAACTGGTTTTTTGGTCAGGTAGGAAACAATGAAACTTACCGTGCTGCATTAGATGAAGGATTCACACAATTTCTCACCGCATGGGCACTTGAACATATTGACGGGGATACCATCATTAAAACTCGTCCGAGAAATTCCTACAGCAATAAATTCAAACATTACGATTTGGTACGCGAAACTTCCGTTTACGGAGGATACCTACGCGATGCTGTAAAAGGAGAAGATGCATTTTTAAATACCCATTCCGATGATTTCGAAAGCGCATTGGGACATGGCGGAGGTTATCGTCATGTGTATTACAAAACAGCTACCATGTTGTATAATCTTCAATATGTATTAGGCGATGAATTGTTTTTAAAAGCGATGAAACATTATTTTGATCAATGGAAAATTGCTCACCCTTACATTGAAGATTTTAGAAATAGCATTATTCAGTATACAAAAGTCGACCTCAATTGGTTTTTCGATCAGTGGTTCGAAACCAAAAAGTCGATCGATTACTCCGTAAAACATGCACGTTTTGGAGAGGAAAAAAATCAATATAAAATCACCTTCGAACGCAAAGGTGAAATGCAAATGCCGATTGATTTTGTTGTTATTGGTGAAAATGATTCTACCTATTCCTTTCACATCCCGAATACCTGGTTTGTAAAACAAACAGAGGCCACCGTATTACCCAAATGGACCGGTTGGGGCAAACTCAACGAAAGCTATGAAGCGGTAGTCATTTTACCTGCAGGAATTAAAGACATCATCATTGATCCCAGCAATCGTCTGGCTGATATTGATCAATTGAACAACCGTTTAAAATTGCCGGTGAAGTATGAGTTCGACTCCCGCATTTATAATACACCGGATCCTCACAATTACCAGGTGTTTGCTCGTCCCGATTTATGGTACAACGGTTACGACGGAATTAAAGCCGGGGTTCACGTGAATGGAAATTACATGAACTACAAACATATTTTCGATCTCAATCTTTGGATCAATACCGGATTCATGCACAATCTGCCCAATTGGGTTCAGTCGAACGATGGCATAAATAATTATTTCGATCCCATTTCGGTTCGTTTGAATTACAAAACCGGATTAAATAAAAAATTGGGAAAAGCGAATTTCCTATTTGGCGGAAAAATTCTCGACGGATTAAAATCGGTAGAAACAGGAATTGAAAAATGGAGCGAAAGTGAGAAAGTCAGAATGTACGCCAGTGCAAAACTGATGTACAGAAAAGATACAGCCGACAGAAACTATCTGCTTTATCCTGACCAATGGTTGGCGGATAAATTCAATAACACATTGAATGTTGGTCTGGATAAAAAATACAATTACAAAAATGGAAATGGATTTGTGAATTTTAATTTGCGCAGCTCCGCATTAGGAAGCGATTACTCCTATGCGCAATTATCCATGACCTCTATTCACCGCACTAAAATCTGGAGAACAACCTTAAGTACACGAATTTTTGCGCAATACGGAACAGGAACAGATTTACCACGGGAAAGTGCCCTATACATGGCAGGTGCCAATCCGGAAAAATTAATGGACAGCAAATACACCCGTTCCATTGGTATTGTTCCGAATGATTGGGCCGGTTCATATGGAGCAAGCACCAATCACTTTCAGGCCGGTGGCGGATTAAATCTGCGCGGTTATGCAGGGTATTTATGTCCGGAACAAGACAGCATCGGCAATATTTCTTATTACTATGCCGGCAACAGCGGGGCGAGTATTTCAGCCGAACTGGATCTCCGAGATATCGTAAAATGGAAACCCCGCAAATTGAGCCGGTATTTTGGTTTAGATATTTATCTGTTTGGCGATGCAGGTGTAATGAGTAAAAACATCGACGGAAAAGAAATAAAAGCTACAACACTTCGCGCAGATGCGGGAATCGGAAGTGCATTGCATATTAAGAAATTTGGTCCGCTCGAAATGGTAGAACCACTGGTTATTCGTTTCGACATGCCCTTATTCCTAAATGCAATTCCGGCTAGCGACAATAATTATTTTCAGTTTCGTTGGGTAATGGGAATCAGTCGTTCTTTCTGATTCCAGCTTTACGAGCAAGTTTCGCGCCTAAAAAACGAATCTCCGGAGAAACACCGGAAAACCAGACCAGCAACGCAAAAACAAGCGCAATGATGCTGGAACGATAAGCTACATTAAAAAAAACGGCTTTTAATTTTTCGGCCATTGCTGCATCATTGGAATAATGCATTATTTCCGGAAGATAATATCCAATCCCAAAGGGAACCAGTAAACAAATCAGCATTGCAATATTGCTTTTATGAAAAGGAGCAATGTTGAATTTCCGGTATAAAAATTCAGCTTTTAAAACATTATAAATTAAAATACAAAAAGCAGTAGCAATCGCAGCACCGGTGATACCCATAACGGGAAGCAATATTAAATTTGTAAGGACTGCAAGGGAAAGTAAGATTACATTATAATAAAAATTATACCGGTAGTAAGGCGTTGCAGATAATATCACGCCATTTATGGAAGTAAACAAATCAAACAATTTCGAAATTCCTAAAAACAAAAAAGGATATTTAGCTACACGAAAAGGTTCCGGCAACAAGGCCAGCATTGTATCGATATTGATCCAGATTAAAATAAAAATGATTCCGCCCACCAGTGTTTGGTGCAGGGAATTGGAACGATATAACTTCCGGATATTATCCCAATCGTTCCGGTGTACCGATTCATTGACCACTGCCAATGAAACATTAACCAGCGACCTTCCCGGCAATGAAATAACAGTGGCCATAAAAAAGGCCAGTTGATAATATAAAATATCCGCAGAACCGATTATGGCACCGATCATTATGACATCAATCTTATTGATAAAAATATTGGCTCCGCTATCGAGCACCGAATAGGCACCGAAGGATAGCAATTCATTGCGCTCTTTTTTATCGGCAGGTTTTTTAATCTTGAATAACCGGAATCCGCCAATTGTAAATAGCATTACAAAAAACTGCAAAGCATAAGCTAAAACCGAATACCAGAACAAAGCAACAAAATCGATTTTACCGAGGTAATACAATGCAAAACCAAGAATGAGAATGATGCGGATAAAGACCTCATTAAAAAACGATCCAAGGGTATTTTTAAAATCAGCAATGGCAATTCCGTTGAGCGAGCGGAAATAGGTCATAAATACAGTGTGCAAAAACAAAATGATCACCAGAAATCCGACATCCATCACAGGTTCTTTCACAATGATTCCCATGAACCAATATCCGCCAATACCTAAGAACAGCGCCAGAATAAACATCCCAATAAAAGGAAACAACCAGGTGTAATAATGCAATTCTTCCCGCCGGTTTTCTGCCCTGAAACGAGGCATAAAGCGAACGGCAATGTTGATGGCGCCAAAATTTAAAAATTGAGAAAAGACCACCGCCCAGGCAACAATCAATTGCAGCAATCCGAATTTTTCCTTCGAAATTTCATCGGAGAACATAAACGGAACAATCACCAGATTGGTGAAAGCACCAATGCTAAAGCCGATTAAAAGATTAACCGCACTAAAAATTCCTTGTCTGGCAACTATACCCATAAGCTAGATAAGGGTAAAACTAAGTATTATTCTTCAAGAATTTGATCAAGTTCAGGCTCCGAAAAGCAAAACGGGACTTTCATTTTCGTATTTTGGTCCTTCACAAACTTTAACATGAGCGACAAATCTCAACTCGAATCGAAAGGCTGGGTCTGGAAAACAGCAGTATTCTCCAAGGAAGAAATTGCACAAATCCGGAAATGGGCCGAGGAAGCCAAAAAGAAAAATCCAATGGGCGATCTGCTGCAGGACGACAATTTATGGAAAGTCCTTACCGATGACCGTGTTTTAAACCTCGTGAAAGAATTAGTAGGACCCAACCCCGTATATTTCGGCGATTCAAATATTTCATTCGATGTGTCGGATAATGGTTTTCATAAAGACAATGTCGATCGTTTTAATCCTACCGGCGGCGACTGGAAAGGTCAATACACCATTGTGCGAATGGGAATTTATCTTCAGGACCATTTTGAACATTCAGGCGGATTAACGCTGCGCGAAAATTCGCACACCAAACCAGGAAATGATCATGGAAAAATCATCAATGTAAGAACCAAAGAAGGAGATTTACTGGCCTGGTACCTCACAACTACCCATAGCGCCAATGCACATGTGATGAAAATGGCACCCAACTGGCATTTGCATCCACGCATTGCACGGCGAATTCCCGGATTTCTTTTGCAACCTAAAATCCGTCCACGCATAGCACTATTCTTTTCCTTCGCTGCTAACGACGAACACCTGAAGCGATTCATCACGTATTTGGAAACACGCGAATATGCCGTAAACCGCTGGAGAAATTCCTATTACGCTCCGGAAAAAATCGAAGCAGCTAAAGCAAAAGGATTAACCATTTTAGACATGCACGAAGCTTCGAAATCGATGGATTTATCGAAGGTGAGCAAAGAGCATGTGGAGATGAAGTAATTAATCGACATCACCCGACTCGAGCGGGTGACCTACTTGTAAATCGCGGCTGGCTTTTTTACCGAGAATCACATCAAAATATCGCGGGTGCAAACCTTTGGCGGGACGAATCACTTTTATGTTGGCCTCACTAAACACTTCACCTTTGGTGATAGGAGAAGAAACGTAAATGGACCGTTTAAATTCGAGACTTTTTTTCTCTTTCTCGGTTAAATCGTAACTCACTTTCCCCAATGAAAGCCAGGCGCGTTCCGTTTCCACCACCAATGCTTTTAATTCTTCGGGTTCCATCGAAAATGCACTATCTACTCCACCATCTGCACGACGCAAAGTGAAGTGTTTTTCAATCACCACTGCACCCATGGCCACAGCAGCAATACCCACTCCAATTCCCATTGTGTGATCCGAGAGTCCGGCAAGCACACCAAACCGATGTTCCAAATCAGGAATCGTGCGAACATTGGTGTTTTCGGGTGAGGCAGGATAGGTGCTGGTGCATTTCAGTAAAATCAATTCTTTACATCCCGCATCCTTCAGCACTTTTACAGATTCAGTAATATCATCCACCGTAGCAACACCGGTCGACATAATCACCGGCTTTCCTGTTTTAGCTACCTTTTTCAGTAAAGGATGATGCGTATTTTCGAATGATGCAATTTTATAAAGGGGGACATTCAAACTTTCCAAAAAATCCACAGCCGATTCATCAAAAGGAGAACTGAATGCAATCATACCATGTGCTTTGGCGCGGTCGAAAATAGCCTGATGCCATTCCCAGGGCGTATAAGCCTCTTTATACAACTGATGCAATTCTTTCCCCTGCCAGAGCGAACCTTCGTCCTGAATGGTATAAACACCCTTCATGGTGATGGTATCTGCGGTATAGGTTTGAAGTTTTAAAGCATGAGCACCACTAGCGGCAGCGGCATCCACCAGTGCAAGTGCACGATCGATGGATTGATTATGATTGCCCGACATTTCGGCAATGATAAAAGGCTTATGATGTTTGCCGATGGTATAGTTTTCTATTTTGATTTCCTGCGTCATAATTTCAAATTTGAAAAATGAATCATATCCATTTCATACCTAAGGACCTTTATTTCATTTAATTCATCATTAAATTCCTTAAATGCATTTTTTAAAAAAGCTTTTTGCGAAGCAACATTTTCTAATTTTACCCAGCCCTGAACTTTTTCGATTTCCGGGTGGTGAAAGATGATATATTCGATGGCTTTCTTCATCAACACGAAGGACAATCCTTTACCTCTGAATTTCTTATCCAAAGAATAATTAACGGTTGCCGTATTTCCTTCTATCGAAAATCTAACTTGTCCAACGGATTCATTTTCCCGCTTCAACTTCAACAACAATTGCGACTCATCCCCCATCTTTTCAGCAAACCATTTTTGGTGTTCCTCGAATGGAATGGGATTAGAATTAAATGATTGACTTCTCGTATCCGGATCATTGGCCCATTCAAAATAAAGTTCCAAATCGGAGAAGTCGGCCTCCTGGATATAATACTCCGTTTCCTCAGCAATGGAATGAAACAAATCAGGATAGGAATAATCCACCATTTCTTTTCTCCATGATTCTAAAACGGAACGATTCGTTTCATTTTTTCCTTTTAACCAATCAGTAAACGGAACGGCAACTTTCGATTCATGGAGGTAATCAAATAAATTTAACTGATTCGCTGCAGTTCGTATGATGACTAATTGATCATTGCAACATAAAAATTCATAAGCGATGGTGCTCGATGAACAAAATCCAATTTTTGCTCTGCGCATTAAATGAACCATTTCATCTGCCTTCAGACTATGGTGAATTTTCACATTGCCCATCATACCATAATCTTCGAAAAACTGTTCATAATGCACAAAGGCAGATCCTAAAACAACATGAATCGGATCTTCCGGGTAATGTTGTAAAACATCACGCATCAGAATAGAAATACGGTTTTCAGGATCAGCACCACCGAGACAAACAAATACAGATTTTCCTGAAACCTGATTTCCGGTTTTTGCAGCCTCAACAAATGGTTTTCGTAATAAAGATTGCTTAAACCCGAATAAAAACCGGGTATAAAAAGGAGATTGATAGGCATTTCTTAATCGTTCTCCATCTGCAATATTAATAACCAAATCGGCCATTACCGGATAAGGATGATAATCATCCATAGTCACCAGAAACACACCTGCTTTTTTTAAAATTCGCTGGTACTCGGTATCGAAAGGATAGCCATCCAGCACTAAAATATCATTACGTGATAACTTAGATCCAAGTTCCTTCGCTTCAAGATGCAAGGAAGCGGAAGTGAGAAAGTGAATTTCCTGAAAAAAATCTCCGATTGTTTTTTTTATCAAATCCGGATCGGAACAGGTAAATAAAACGCAATGAAAATCCGATTTCAGTTTTTCAGCCAATGCGGCGAGTCGAAATAAATGTCCCAATCCGATTTTTGGATCCCCATCCGCTCTGAAACAAATTCTCTTCTTCACCCTTTCAACATTTTAAACTTCAGCTCAGCCATTTTCCAATCGCTTTCTTCATCGATATCCTGCACCTCCAATTCCGATAATTCTACAATGCCGGTGTTGTTGGTCCAGATTTTTTTTGAGGCTAATAACAAGTCGGGACGAAACCAATAAAATTGTCCGGCATCGTGATACACCGGTGCTAAATCCTGACTCCTGCTATTGAGGTGTTCGGGAAACATCAATTGCATTTTATCGTTGTTGAGCACAAAAGAACGTTGAACGGGAAAAGAATATTTAACAGCTGCAAAGACGGAGTCGAAATTTGAATCCTGAAGTTTTTTTAATCCCTCCTGCAATCGGTTTACCGATAACAATGGATTTGTAGCATAAACACAGCAGGCAAGATCAAAACGAATTCCTTGTTGCTGATACGCTTCTATCACTTCTACCAAAACATCTACTGTTCCAGCTGTATCGGAGCTGTTTTCTGCACTTCGAAAAAAAGGAACACTGGCACCAAGTGAACGCGCAATATCAGCTGTAACTTCATCGTCGGTGGAAACCATCACCTCATCGAACAATCCCGATTCAATGCAAGATTGAATGGCAAAACTGATCATGGGTCGACCTAAAAAATCGCGCACATTTTTTTTTGGAATCCGTTTACTTCCTCCGCGTGCAGGTATAATGGCGATTTTTTTCATGCATTATTTTTGAAAAAATTCTTTCATTTTTCCAATCACGTAAGCTTGTTCTTCATCTGTTAAAGAAGGAAACATAGGCAAGCTCAGGCATTGCTCATAATACGATTCCGCAAACGGAAACTCACCCGGTTTATGTCCGATTTCCCTATAATAAGGCATCAGATGAACAGGAATGTAATGGACCTGACAAAGAATCTGATTCTCCTTTAGAAAATCATACAACTCTTTTCGCTTTTTAGTCCGAATGATATATAAGTGATATGCGTGTCGAAAATGTTTATCGTGTTTCGGTAGTTTAATGGGCAATCCATCCAATTCGCGATCATAACGCGCTGCAATTTCAATACGGCGTTTCATTCCTTCATCTGCTCGCTTTAATTGCGAAGTACCCAAAGCAGCAAGTATATCAGGCATGCGGTAATTGTAACCCAATTCCTGCATTTCATAATACCATCCACCGTGATTTTCCTTCATTAATTCCGGATCACGTGTAATACCGTGCGTTCGGAGCTGCAATAATTTACGATACAATTTTTCGTCGTTGGTGGTAATCATTCCTCCTTCACCGGTGGCAATATGTTTCACCGGGTGAAAAGAAAAAACACTCATATCCGCAAAATTTCCGTTACCACATTTCTGTATTTTTTTGGTGGCATCGGTAAACCATGCACCGGGGGCGTGACAAGCATCTTCGATGATCCATAAACCGTGTTCATCCGCAATCTTGCGAAAATGATCCAGGTTGCAGGGATTACCAGCAAGGTCAACCGGTATTATTCCATGAAAATAACCTTTCGGTTTGGAAGCAATCAAACGAATTACTTCAATGGGATCCAGTAAAAAAGTTTCCGGTTCCACATCCGCAAAAAAAACTTCGCCACCACAGTAACGAATGCAATTGGCAGAAGCAGCGAAGGTGATGGGTGTAGTGATAACACGTGTACCGGAATGTACATTTAAAGCTAAAGCAGCAAGATGCAAAGCAGCTGTTCCATTCGTTACAGCTACTGCGTATTTCGCTTCTACATAATCAGCAAATGCTTGTTCAAATTCCGCTACAGCCGGACCCTGTGTTAAATAATCAGACTGAAGCACTTTGTTCACTGCTTCGATATCTTCGGGAGTAATATGCTGCCGTCCGTAAGGAATCGTTTTCATCACAAGGTGAAATTAGGATCTACAAATTTCCGAATGAGTTCACGGATTTGTTCTGCGCTTAACCAATCGGTATTCTCTCCGGAATTATATCCGAAACCAGCAGGAACACGTTTCGCTTTTCCGCTGTTGATGATTTCTTCAGCCAAAACATTCCATCGGTCATTATTCGGATAAATCACAAAATGCGAATCGTATTCGAGCGTATTCAACGCATCGGAAGGAGTAATCATGTCCTCATGAATTTTTTCTCCCGGACGAACACCTACCAATTCCGTTTTCACATTGGGTGCAATTGCTTTTGCTAATTCCATGATGTTGTAAGAAGGCAATTTCGGCACATACAATTCACCACCTTGTGCAGTGGCAATAGCATACATCACCAAATCGACGCCCTGCTCCAATGAAATATTAAAACGACTCATTTCACTGTGCGTGATGGGCAGCACACCCGAGTTGCGTCGCTCCATGAAAAAAGGAATAACGGAACCTCTGGATCCCATTACATTCCCATAACGTACCACCGAAAAACGGATGTCGCGGTTTCCTTTGATGTTGTTAGCAGCAATAAATAATTTATCGGAACATAATTTGGTAGCACCGTACAAATTAATCGGAGCAGCAGCTTTATCGGTCGACAACGCAACTACATGTTTAACATGGTTAGCCATGGCTGCTTCAATCACATTCTCTGCGCCATTTACATTGGTCTTGATGCACTCCGTTGGATTGTATTCGGCCGCAGGAACCTGCTTTAATGCAGCAGCGTGAATCACCACATCAATTCCTTCCATGGCCCGAATCATGCGTTCTTTATCGCGGACATCCCCAATAAAAAAACGAATGCCATCATATTTTGCTTTGGGAAAGAGCAGCGACATTTCGTACTGCTTCAATTCATCGCGCGAAAAAACAACAACACGTTTTACCTTCGGATAATCGCGAAAAATGGTTTCCACAAATTTCTTTCCGAACGAACCCGTTCCACCGGTAATTAAAACCGATTTCCCATTTAAATCAAGCTGGTGATTGTAAAATTTCATATACAGTAAATCAAATCCGGTATGGCGGACAATCAAAGGTAACAAAAAGAGGCATCAGTACAAGGGAAAACAGCCTGTGAAAATCAGTGTTTTCCTGAAAGAAACTGCTTTAATTCCGGGCTACCCATCCGCTCAAAGGCATCAATGAAGGAATCGGGACTGGCATTGATAATTCTCACGTTGCGATCTTCGGCATAGCGAAGAATAATGAAATACGATTCAAAGGTGTGTGCAAACTTCCAAAGCACCTCATGCAATTTACGCTGTCCTTTACCCAATTTTTTCATGGTTTCGGGTTTGCTGCTATTCGCATCGTAAAAATGCTTTTGGTTCACCAAAACGTTATTGTGATTATCCACACTAATTTGTGGCAGCCAGCTATGATCTGCACCCAAAAGAATGATATCCGAATAGCCTTTTTGCATGGCCATCATAATGGAGGGCACCAGCACATTGTGCGGACGAGGCATTCCCAATTGCCGGTCGAACATCCACTGGCGGAAAAAAGGAAATCCTTCTGCAGGTAAAATATTATAGTACGTAATTTTTATGTTTGGATTTTTTGATAAAATGGAAATCCAGAACGGAAATTTTTTGGCTTCCCAGGCAATAAAAACCTCCAATGGCCAGGTGGTTTTTTCAGCGATTGCATTAAATATTTTTAATCGGAAATCGATGTAAAAATCATCTACCCCATCGCGCCATAATTCCGGGGCGGAGGTAATAAAATAAGCGGGCTTTAAACGTTCATAGTCCTCTGTAGCCGGATAAAAATTGACACACATTAAATCCGCATTTGAAATGCTGTCGCCCAAACTTTCCACACTACTGTGAAGACTTGGTCCATTACCCAGAACAATTAACCGGCGATTGTTTTGTTTGCGAATGACTTTTCGCCATTTGGAAATCAGCAACAGTCGCAAAAACGTTTCTGCGCTTTGTCGTAATTGCTCAAAAAATAACCTCAGCTTTTCCATTTATTCCTTAGCGAAAAATAATCCCTGTGATACCCACCAGCGAAAGCGAATTAAAAATACTGCTTTTAGCGGTTGAAGCGTGAAGAAATAGCCCAAAAACAAAAACAATGTTGCGATCCATTTCAATTTTTCAGCCATTGCTTTAAAGAGAAATGCATGCCATCCCAATGATTTTGTTCGTACTCGTTCCGAAAATCCGATTCCTCTTGCCTGGCGGCGGATATAATCCACTTTCATGCGCGATTCGGGAATGATATGCTCCACCACCGTAGTTGGCAAATACCAGGGTTGAAATCCGGCTTCACGAATCCGGTTAAATAGATCTTTTTCTTCTCCCCCTTGAAGATTTTTCCCTTTTCTTCCCAGATTTACATCAAAGGCTCCTACTTTTTCCAATATGGATTTCCGCACGGCCATATTGGCTCCTATGGGATATTGACGCAATTGAAAAGGTTGGGCTTGTTCTCCTAAATCCATCGCTGCAACAAGCGGCATTAGAAAGTGCGACATCCACGCCGGTTTTCCTGCTTCAAAAACCGGAATGGTTTTTCCACCGCTGGCCACTATTTGTGGATGTGAATCATAAAAAGAAAGAATGGAAGAAACGAAATCAGGAGCCGCAAACGCATCATCATCCAGATACACCAGAATATCGCCTTTCGACTCCTTAAATCCTCTGTTACGGGCATAGGATAATCCCTGAGAAGTTTCAATGATGTATTGAACTTTTAAACCGGGAAATGCGGCGATTTTTTCTTGACAAATGACATCGGTTGAATCGGTGGATTGATTATTGACCAAGACCAATTCATAACTGTTTTTATCTGCATTCTGATTTGCAACGTTATCGATGGCGCGACCAATATACTGTTCGCGATTATAGGTACAAACGATCAACGAAACACGAATGCTGCTCATTAAGCTGCTGTTTTACGCGAACGTCGGAATTCCATGTAACCAAATAATGCAACTGCAATCAATAACATCAGATTACCTGCAAGATTTATTTTCTTCATGGATTTAAAGTTATCCGGCTCAAAGGTGAATTCAATCACGTGATCGCCTTTAGGAACATCCATTCCGCGAAGAATATAATTTACACGAACATAATCGGCAGGCTGACCATCAATGGTTGCTTTCCAGCCTTTGTCGTAATAAATCTCGGAGAAGACCACAAATCCATCCTGCGAATTTTTGGTTTTATACACCAGGTGATTCGGCAAATACGATTCCAATTGAACCGATGCGTTGGAATCAAGCACCACATTACTGAATTTGACTTTATCCTTAAACCGCACATCCGCGATCACCGAATCTTCAATCGCAAAATTGGTGATTTTAAATGCAACCGAATCCACCTGTTTCCCTTCGTGTACAACCTGTAATGTTTCTGCCGGCACAACATTGGATACCGCCATCACTTCTTCATTGGCATCATTTACAAAACGCACATTCGAAGCAAACCAGGCTGGTCCTTTCGCTTTCGGATTGACTGCTGCGGGAATACCCGGATTTAAAACGATGTATTTTGTATTGAGCATATTGAGCAAATGCGTGCGCTCAAAAATTCCGGTGCTTGGCATAATGGTGGACAATTGCTCAACCGGTACATTGTTCTTCAGCATTTGATTCAGCAATCCATAACACATATTGTGTTCGCGGCGAATACCGAATTCAATCAGTTCCTGATAGCGCTTTAATTTTGCACCGTGATAGCCGCCAACCGATTTATGGAAATAAGAAATGGCAGAAGAATTAAACGGATCTCCCACACCCAATACACGGTAATTCGAATTGAAATTCAAAGCCGGAAATGCACCTTCAATCATTTGTGCTACCTGCAAATCTTTTCCTTTTTCAGCCTGCACCGATTGCATTTCAGTCTGAATTTTTTTCATCAGCTCAGGATTGTTGGTCACTTCCTGATTTAAAATAGAAATGTCACCATTGGAAGGCATATAAGGATACTCACCTGCCTTTTGCCAGGAAATGTATTCCGAACCTTGTTTTTCATCGTTCAGATAACGACGATCAAACGAATATAAATCGGCAGTAATAATTACACCTATACCAATTAACATCACCGACTTCGGCAGATTATTGTAGATGTAAAAATAGATCAGGGCAAATCCTAACAAAATAATTCCAAGCGAACGAAATGCATCTCCACGGAATAATTCCATACGGTAGGCCACCAGCTCCTCCTGTAAATCGCCTAATTGCATCGCCATAGGTGAGCCGAATAAGCGCATATCATTTTCACTCAGGAAGGAAATAAATGAAGATGGAACAGCTACTACCAATAATAAAACACCGAAAACACTTCCGGCAGCAATGAGAAATTTCTTCTTTTCGCGCACAAACCGATCTTTATCTTCAATCAATTCCTTAATGAATAAAATAGCCATGAAAGGCATGGTCAGTTCAATCATCGTAATGATCATCGAAACCGATCTGAATTTATTGTAACCCGGGAAGTGGTCGATAAAGAATTCGGTGAAGCCCATAAAGTTTCTACCCCAACCAAGGAATAAGGCCAAAACAGAGGCAGCGAGAATGGCCCATTTTAGTTTATCCTTAACAAACACAAAACTGAGAACAAAAAGGAAAACCACTAATGCACCCATGTAGGTGGGACCACTGGTAAAGGGCTGATTTCCCCAATAAGAATTAATCGGAGCGCCTTGTTCGGCCAATGAGCGGATCAATCCTTTATTACCGCTACTGATCGCTTTCGTTTTTGCAAAAGCCTCTTCATTTCCTATGAAACCGGAAGAGGGACCATTTGCACTTGGGAAAACAAAAGACCAGGATTCGGCAATACCATAACTCCAATCGGTGATATACGCTTTATCCAATCCCTGATCGGCCTGTGAAATAATTCCATCACCACTTATGGTGAGCTCGGAAGGACCACGCGTTGTATCTTTTCCATATTCGTAGGTATTCCACAAATTGGAAGAGGAAGCCATAATTCCCAATGCAGCGCCGATGACTAAAAATCCACTCCGCGTAAAAAATTGCATCAGGTTTTTCTTTTCGACTATGGTATTTACGAGTTCTCCAATTCCAACGATGAGTAAAAGAATAAACAGATAGTAAGTGATTTGAACGTGATTCGACTGCAATTCCAATCCAAAAAACAAGGTAAAAATTGCAGCACCCAGCCACATGTTTCCACGCAGGAGCATTATGAATCCACCCAATACGGCAGGGGCATAAGCCAATGCGTGAACCTTGGTATTGTGTCCTGCTTCAACAATAATGATGAAGTAGGATGAAAATGCATAAGCAACGGCCCCAATAATGGCCAGCCATGGATCCACTTTCATGCATAACATGAGAATGTAAAATCCTAAAAACAGCAATAGAAAATAACCAACTACTCCCGGAAACCATAATTGAAGTGCCCGGTCAACCTCATGCAGCAAATTGGTGTTATTATAAACATCAATCTGATAGGCCGGCATACCACCAAACATGGAATTGGTCCATAAAGGCTCATCACCATACGTTTTCCGGTAATCATGGATCTCCTTGGCCATTCCCTTGTAATTGATGACGTCGGCCTGACGCAGCTCATAGCCCTTTGTAATCGGAGAAAAATAGCTTAGCGTAAGAGCTACAAATACCACAAGGGCAGCCAGATAAGGCAAAAACTTTTTAAAATCGATGTTTTTCATTGGCAGAATTATGCGAATGACCAAATGTAATAACAAATGGTCATTTCCATACCCTTCACCGAGTGAATAAAACCTTAATGCTGTTAATAATGCTTAATCCTTGACTTCCTCGTAATCGATGTATTCGGAATTATCATCACCGTATTTTCCCGGTTTAGAGGGCTTGTGCTGCCCCCCGACTTGTTGTCCGCGGTTTTGCCCGGTAGCTGGGTTTTGTGTTTTATTGGCTGATGCAGATAAACGTCGGAAATAGCCAAGAAGCCACATAATGGCAATCAAAATAACCAGTGCTTCAATGATGTTGACTTTCCCCATTTATTTATCGGCTCAGGTAAAGATTTCGTTCCGAATAAATCTGACGGAAATAAGGATCTTTCAAATCATCAATGAAACGTATGGCTTCGCCGGTGGATTTCATTTCAGGACCTAATTCCTTGTTCACGTTCGGGAATTTCTCGAAGGAGAACACCGGAATTTTAATGGCATATCCTTGCTTACGCGGATTGAATTTAAAGTCTGTTACCTTATTTACACCCAGCATCACCTTGGTGGCGTAGTTGACATAAGGTTCGTCATAAGCTTTTGCAATGAAAGGCACCGTACGTGAAGCACGTGGATTAGCTTCGATGATGTAAACGATTTCATCTTTTATTGCAAACTGAATATTAATTAATCCAACCGTGCGCAATGCAACCGCAATTTTTCGGGTATGATCCTCAATTTGCTGCATTACTAAATCGCCCAGATTATACGGAGGCAATACCGCATACGAATCACCGGAGTGAATACCGGCAGGTTCGATGTGTTGCATTACACCGATAATGTGTACGTTTTCTCCGTCGCAAATTGCATCTGCTTCAGCTTCGATAGCACCGGAAAGGAAATGATCCAACAAGATTTTATTCTCCGGCATATCGCGTAAAATATCCACCACATGCTTTTCGAGTTCGTTCTCGTTGATTACAATTTTCATTTTTTGTCCGCCCAATACATAACTCGGACGAACCAATAATGGAAATCCAAGTTCCTTGGAAAGTTCTATGGCTTGTTCGGCCGACTCCACCACTCCGAATTTCGGATAGGGAATATTATTTTCTTTCAAAAGCGTAGAGAAACTACCACGGTCTTCAGCTAAATCCAGTGCTTCAAACGACGTACCGATAATTTTAATTCCGTAGCGATTCAGTTTTTCGGCTAGTTTCAGCGCGGTTTGTCCGCCCAATTGCACAATAACACCTTCCGGTTTTTCATGCAAAATGATTTCATAAATATGCTCCCAGAAAACAGGTTCAAAATAAAGTTTATCTGCCGTATCGAAATCGGTAGAAACCGTTTCCGGATTGCAATTGATCATAATGGTTTCAAAGCCACATTCGCGCGCGGCTAACACGCCATGTACGCAGGAATAATCAAACTCAATCCCTTGTCCGATTCGGTTGGGACCTGAACCTAACACTACAATTTTCTTTTTATCGCTCACCACCGATTCATTTTCCTGTTCGAAGGTAGAATAATAATACGGCGTTTGCGCTGGGAATTCGGCGGCACAGGTGTCCACCAGTTTGTATACGCGACGAATACCTGAATCCTGGCGACGGTTAAACACTTCACTTTCCAGGCAACGGAGGAGATGTCCTAATTGACGATCTGCATATCCTTTTTGCTTGGCTTCGAAAAGTAATTCGTGAGGAATGGTTTGAATAGTATATTTTTCAATTTCCTTTTCCATCATCACCAATTCTTCAATCTGGCGAAGGAACCATTCATCGATTTTGGTTTTCTCCTTGATGGTTTTAAATGGAATTCCAAGTTTAATGGCATCGTAAATATGGAACAAACGGTTCCAGCTTGGATGCTCTAAACTTTGCAATATTTGATCTTGATTCGTTAGCTCTTTTCCGTCAGCACCTAGTCCGTTGCGACGAATCTCGAGTGATTGACATGCTTTTTGTAAGGCTTCCTGGAATGATCTTCCGATTCCCATTACCTCACCTACCGATTTCATTTGCAAACCGAGTTCACGATCTGCACCCTGAAACTTATCGAAATTCCAGCGTGGAATTTTTACGATTACATAATCGAGTGTTGGTTCAAAATAGGCAGAAGTTGTTTTTGTAATCTGGTTGCTCAACTCATCCAGTGTATAACCAATCGCTAATTTCGATGCGATTTTTGCAATGGGATAACCGGTTGCTTTCGATGCAAGTGCAGAAGAGCGCGAAACACGGGGATTAATTTCAATGGCAATAATATCCTCATTCACATCATCACTCACCGCAAACTGCACATTACAACCTCCTGCAAAATTCCCGATGGAACGCATCATCTTGATGGCCATGGTACGCATTTTCTGATAGGTCTTATCCGAAAGCGTCATTGCAGGTGCCACAGTAATGGAATCACCGGTGTGAATACCCATCGGATCAAAATTCTCGATGGAACAAATGATGGCTACATTATCATTTTTATCGCGCAACAACTCCAACTCAAATTCTTTCCAGCCAATCACTGCTTTATCAATCAACACTTCGTGAATGGGTGAAGCATGCAATCCACGGGTAAGCAAACGATCGAAATCTTCCGCTTTATGAACAAAAGAAGCACCTGTTCCACCCAGGGTGAAAGAGGGCCGAATTACCAATGGAAATCCGATTTTCTGCGCAATTTCTTTTCCTTCAAGGAATGATTTAGCAATAAATGAAGGGGCCTGGCCAATTCCGATCTGGTTCATCAACTGGCGAAACTTCTCACGGTCTTCCGTGATTTCAATGGCTTTAATGTCGACACCAATCAACCGGACATTGTATTTTTCCCAAATTCCCAGCTCTTCACATTTCATACAAAGATTCAAACCGGTTTGTCCGCCCATCGTTGGCAGCACCGCATCAATCTTATGTTGTTGCAAAATGTACTCGATGGACTCCGGTTCCAGGGGTTTCAGATATACATTATCCGCAACCACCTTATCCGTCATAATCGTAGCCGGATTGCTGTTAATGAGTGTGACTTCTATACCTTCTTCACGTAGTGAACGGGCTGCCTGTGAGCCGGAATAATCAAATTCGCAGGCCTGTCCGATGATGATGGGTCCCGATCCGATGATCAGGACGGATTTAATGCTTTGGTCCTTAGGCATAGAGCAATGAACTGTTTTGAATCGCGCAAAGGTAATGGCTCAAAGCAAAAAAGCGTAGGAAAAAAGAGAAATAATGGACTGAACTTTTAAACAAAAAAGGGGATATCGTGGAAAACCATCTAGAATAAAATTCGAAAGCGCGACTTATTGACTGAAAATCAAAAATAGACCGTTGAAACACAGGGCAAGTATCCCTATTGATGTACTTCCAGCGTGGAGCATAAAAATAATTTATCGGCTTAGAAAAAAGGATTTATGTGACTTATGACGGGAAATGGAAATAGCAAAACAGTCCGTTCAATTCAAAAATCCTGAATAATGGACAGAAAAACAAAAATGACTAAAAGACCTTGATTGTTTCTATTTTTGGGAGGTGGAACGGTCGCAATTTTCGAAGGGGCCCTTTGTGCTCGATTATTTAAGCTTTGGAAGTGGTCCAAAAACCTTAATCTGTTTCCATGGATTCGGTCGAAGAGCAGAAGATTTTTTATACTTCCGCAAAGAGCTCGAATCAACTTACACCGTGTATTCTTTTTTCTTTTTTCACCACGGGCGATCGGAATATCCCGGTGATCGGATCGATAAAAACACACTCAGAGCAGAAGAATGGAATGAACTGATCCGGGACTTCCTGAATGAAAAAAAAATAGATCGCTTTTCTCTGATGGGATACAGTATGGGAGGCAAACTGGCGCTTTCGATTTTGGAACGGCAATCTGCCCATGTAGATGAAATTTTTCTGATGGCACCGGATGGAATAAAAACCAATTTCTGGTATCGCTTTACAAGTAAAAACAAATTGGGAAATATGATTTACCGAAGGGTTTTAAAAAATCCTAAACCATTATTCTCCCTCATGAATCTAATGGTAAAATTGCGATTGGTTTCATCGAAATTGGTTCGGTTTGCTCAAAGTAATTTAGAAACAAGAGAAAAAAGAGAATTGGTTTATAAAGTTTGGCTTACGCTCCGTCATGTAGAACCCACCGTTAAAACCTGCTCCCGTATCATAGCGCATCAATCGATTCAATGCTATCTGCTTTTTGGGAAATATGACAACGTAATTTTACCCTCTACAGGAATCTGGTTCCAAAAATTGAGTGAAGGAAAAGCAAAATTTTTCGAAGTGGAATGCGGACATAACATGTACAATGAGAACAGTAAAGCCGTATTAAAAAAGATCTTGAGCTAAATCTTTATTTTAATTTCCGTAAAAACGTATCGACCAATTTTGTTATGCCATCAAATGCAAAAAGTGATAATTGATCGGCCTGATCATTGATATCATGATACGCTTTTGATCCTCCCATGGTGTACATAAAAAAAGCAGGAACTCCTTTTTGTGAGAAGGGATAATGATCGGAATTGGCAGCAGTACCACGCGGCTTAATCTGCACCAGCGATTTCGTTTTTTTATTCAGATTGGTCAGTAATTTAAACTCCTTTTCATGCAAAGTTGCATTGACAATCGTCGCTCCTTCTTCACCAGTGCCTTGTAAATCGAGATTAAATAGAAAGCGGATTTTTTTTAAGTCCACCGGACAATGATCTGCCATATAGGAAGAACCCAGCAATCCTGCTTCTTCTCCCGCAAAAGCGACAAAAATGACATTGAATTTTTTAAGCGGATTTTTAACTATTCCTTTTAGCAGGGACAATAGCTGAGCAATTCCGCTGGCATTATCATTTGCACCATAAAAACAGGCTTGTGTACCCATCATACCCAAATGATCATAGTGAGCAGTGATCAGAATATATTTATCCGATTTTTTCTTTGCAGGGACGATAGACCATACATTTCGTGTGCTGTATTTGGGAATAAATCGGTTATTGATTTTTACATGAAGCATCTCAGCATTTTCAGGAAAAGAAGAAGCAAGCATATCCAGCTTTACGACGTCAGAAACTTTTCGTCCCACGCTCCATGTCAGTTTATTTTGCAGGCGAATAACCGGATATTTTTCGGAACAGGATTTCAAAATTTCCTGATATCGTTTTAAGGAATCTTTATCCGTAATTCCCTTCGAAGAAAAGACCAGAATTTCATCGGATGAATGTCGCGTTAATGCATTTTCCCAATGAGCGGGATCGTAAAATTTTATTTTATAAGTGGCGTTTACTGAAGGACAATTCGGATCTACTATATAATCGGTTCCCGGAATTAATGTTTTTCCATCCATCTTCAGTTCGATGGTATCCGGAAAAGTATTCACTCCGAATTGAAAGGGCTGAAAATAGGAATTAAGAACAGGTAGGGCACCGAGATTTTTCATTTCGGCAGCAATGTATTCGGCAGCGAGTGAATCGCCATGATTTACATAACCGCGGCCAAACAATTCCGGAGAAGCAAGATCCTTGATCCACTTACGGGAATCGTTGGATTGTGTCCATGCAAAAACATGGATTCCCAAAAACAGAATCGTAGCTAGTGTCCGAATAAAAAACATATCAGGAATATCTGCGTTCCACCAATTCCGTAAACTGAACGACGGATTCCGATTCAAGGTCCCAGTTATATTTCGTTCCGAGAGATAACAGGAGATTTTTGGCATCGTCCATAGAACTCATTGAGTTCAGTTGATTCACAGCTTCGTTATAGGCCGTGTTTTCTCCTTCGAATAAATCATTCATGAAGAGAAATTTCTGATTCAGACCTATGGCTGTTTTCAAATCTGAAATCGGTTTCTTCTGAAGTTTTTCTGCCAGTGAAACCTTTTGTTGTTGTTGCGATAATTTATCGTTGAGCGAACCAATATCAGTGCTGCTGCTTAATTTCTCTTCCACTGCAACAGGAGCTTGTTTAGTCTCCAGTTTAGGCTCTACAACCGGTTTAATTTCCTCCTTGGTTTCCTTCATTTCGGGAACCTCAGCATCTAAAATACTGGTTTGTGAAGTTGGCGTTTTAACCGGGTTCGACATGTTGATTTTAAAGGTGGGGACATCCACTTTTTCCTCTGCTACTTCCTGTTTTTTCTCCAGCACCACCGGAGCTTCCTTTACCGAACCGATAATTTGTTTTTCGAGCGCTTTATACCTCAATACCACAAGGCGTTCATACAATTCCCGGCTCTCCTGCACAAGGTTTTCCAATTCGGAAGCGGCTAATTGTCCACCCTCCAGACGGGCCAATTTGGACTGTAGGTTATCAATGAGTTCTTTCATGCTGCGATAAGCATTGGTATCCATGGATCTAAAGCTTTTGGGTAAAGATAAACAAAAGGCATAAACAGAACGCCGTAAATGGAATTGTGTTATCCACTAAGCGTCTTTTTTGCTATTTTCACATTTAAATCGCGAATTGATGTTCCTCGAGCACAATAATCAGGGAAAAAAAAGGGGCTGGATCGAAGTGATCTGTGGCTCGATGTTCTCCGGTAAAACCGAGGAATTGATCCGTCGTTTAAAGCGGGCTGAATTTGCGCGACAAAAGGTGGAGATTTTTAAACCTACCATCGACAAGCGTTACCATGAAACCGAAGTGGTATCGCATGAAGGAACAACAATTCGTTCCACACCCGTGGAATCCTCTTCCGAAATTTTACTTTTGGCCACCGATGTTGATGTGGTGGGTATTGATGAGGCACAATTTTTTGATGAAGAATTAGCCAATGTCTGCAACCAACTTGCCAATAACGGCGTGCGGGTTGTGATTGCCGGTTTAGATATGGATTTTCTTGGAAAACCATTTGGCGTGATGCCTAAATTATTGGCAATAGCAGAATATGTCACCAAAGTGCATGCGATATGTATGGATTGCGGTGAACTGGCCAATCATTCACATCGTACCAGTAAAGAAGAAAAACTGGTGCTACTCGGCGAAACAGATCATTATTTACCGCTCTGCCGATCTTGTTTTAATAAAGCAAGAGGTCAACAATGAATTCAGTTAGTCCACAACAACTCTGCAGCATTCTGAAAGGAACCATAATTTCTTCGGGGAAGGATTGTTTTATCACTTATCCTTTGCTCGACAGCCGGATTCATGCTGTTGCAGGACGTGAAGCTTTTTTTGCCATCAGAGGAAAAAATCACGATGGACACCGCTATATCCCTGAGATGATTGAAAAGGGCATTCAGGTCATTGTAGGCGAAACATTTGATCATATTACTTCGAATGATTGCTGGCTGATTCAGGTAGAAAATAGTTTGGAGGCCCTGCAACGATGGTCGGCCTACCACCGTTCGTTTTTTACTGCACCATTAATCGCCATAACCGGCAGCAATGGAAAAACGATTGTGAAAGAATGGCTCTATCAAATTCTTCGTAAGGATTTTAATATTGCGAGGAGTCCCAAAAGCTACAATTCCCAGGTTGGCGTTCCGCTTTCATTGTTATTGTTAAACGAACAGCATGAATTAGCCCTCATTGAGGCCGGAATTTCTCAGCCGGGTGAGATGGAAAAATTACAGACCATCATACAGCCGGATATTGGGATTTTGACCAATGTGCGAAATGCGCACTCAGAAAATTTTGTCGACCGAAAGGAACATATTCGTGAAAAAATTGAATTGTTCAAGAGTTGCAAAACCATCATTTACGGGAATGATGACGAACAACTGGACGAAGAAATCCGAAACCAATTTCCGGAAAGGGAGTTGATTACATTCGGAAAAAACAAAGATGCCTTTCTGCACGTGATCAGTCAACTGAACAGCGGTTCAAAAACAAAACTCGAACTGAATTCACCCGCAGGAAATTTTTCGCTCGACCTGCCCTTTACCGATATCGCCTCAATCGAAAATGCACTCTGCTGCATTTGCTGCGCAATACGATTACAAATTGAGCCCTCCATTATTTCAGAACGCATTGCCCAATTAACACCCATTGAAATGCGACTGGAATTATTAAATGGAGAAAATCATTGTACACTGATTAATGATAGTTATAATTCCGACATCGCCTCCTTATCCATTGCGCTTGATTTTATGAATCAGCACCACAGAAAAGGGAAAAAGACGGTGATATTATCGGATATATTGCAGGACAAACAAGCTGAACTAGAACTATACCGGCAGGTAGCGCATTTGCTGAATGAGAAAAAAGTGGATCGTTTAATTGCCATTGGTGATAAAATAAAAATCTGCAGTACATTTTTTCAGGGTTCCTCTTCCTTTTATGAAAGTACCGAAGCCTTTTTAAAAGAAATTTCTGTTGACGATTTTAATCAGGAAACGATTTTAATCAAGGGCGCCCGCTCTTTCGGTTTCGAGCGCATCACTCAACGCCTGCAGGAAAAAGCGCATGAAACCGTTTTGGAAATCGATTTGAATGCGCTGGCACATAATTTAAATTACTACCGGAATTTAATTCCCCGCGAAACAAAAATCATGGGCATGGTGAAAGCATTTTCCTATGGAAGCGGTAGTAAAGAAGTAGCCGAAGTGTTGGAATTTAATCGTTGCGATTATTTAGCTGTTGCCTATGCGGACGAAGGAGTTGAATTGAGAAAAGCAGGGATTTCTTTACCCATCATGGTGATGAATCCCACAGAAAGAAGCATCCGTCAAATCATCGATTTTCATTTGGAACCAGAAGTATATTCGTTCAAAATTCTTCATGAAATTCGCGATTATCTGATGCAGCACAGCGAAATTTTTATTCGTGTCCATTTGAAAATTGACACCGGTATGCATCGTTTGGGATTTCTCCCGGAAGAAATTGAACAACTCTGCCAGGAATTAAAATCGGTTCCCCGACTGAAAGTGGTCAGTATATTTTCTCACCTTGCAGGAAGTGATGATCCGCAACTGGATGAATTCTCCCTGCAGCAACAACATGAATTGGAAGCTGCAGCATTACAGATTGAACTTTCCCTCGGATACAAACCCATGAAACATTTACTGAACAGCGCAGGAATTGCACGTTTTCCAAATGCTAGTCTGGACATGGTTCGCCTGGGAATTGGATTATACGGCGTGGGATCGCAGGCTCAGGAACAATTACAACTTCAAAATGTAAGCAAACTACGCTCAATCCTTTCACAAATAAAATCCATTCCCGCAGGAGAAACAGTGGGATATAACCGAAATGCGAAATTGAATCGCGACAGTAAAATAGGAATTGTTCCACTAGGATATGCCGACGGATTTTCGCGTTTATTGGGTAATGGAAACGGTGATGTAATAGTAGCCGGAAAACGCGCTCCCGTTGTTGGTAATGTATGCATGGATATGCTGATGATTGATCTCACCGATATTCCCGAAGCAGCAGAAGGAGATGATGTCATTATTTTTGACTCCGCCGATCGATTAAAAGAATTAGCTCAAAAGTCGCACACCATCCCCTACGAAATCCTAACCTCCGTATCGGCCCGGGTAAAACGGGTTTATTTGCGTGAATAAAAATTTAAAGTCTTGCTTTTCAGCGAATTAATGATTGAATAATTTCAGCTTTCGTTTTAAAAAAAATCCTATTTTTGAAGCATCAAAATCATAATACTATGAGCCACGACAATCACGGACACGATCAAGAGCACGACCACGGACATGAACACGGTAGCGAGCACATCTTTTTTGATGGCGGCGGAGTTGCAGGTGTGGGATGGATTTATTTGATTCTTGCGCTCGGTATTATTTCCTATATGGTATTCCTGGGCTAAAAAAAGCCTACTTGTTTTTAATAGAAAGCAGATACAGTGATGTGTCTGCTTTTTTTATTTCAGGTTGGTGTTGATCCAATGTCCCAATACCACTAAATGCCAAACGCGCGACCAGCTCACGCGTGGATCATCCTTTAAAAATGCATTCCACCAATTTCTGATTTCTTCCGCATCAAAATGTTCATCCTTAACCAACACCTGAATTCCATCTTCGCAAAATGATTTTAATTCATTTTTCATCCAGTTTTTCCATGGCAATGTAAATCCCATTTTAGGGCGATCCCAGATTTCTTTCGGTAATACATCATTCATGGCATCCACCAGTAATTTTTTTGGTCGATCCGGATACTTATACCGGTTGCGAACACCCAGTACATATTCAATTAAATGATGATCCAAAAATGGTTCGCGAATTTCCAATGCATGTGCCATACTCATTTGATCCGCATCACGCAATAAGACATTCTGCAGATAACTGTACATTTCTGCATACGAAATTTTACTCAATTCATGCATCGAAACACCGGCAGTACCTGTGCCAATTCCGCTTATTAGAATTTCTTTTACACTGCGTGACGGTAATTTCTTTTGATCAAGCAATTGAGCAATGACCACATCTTTTAACACCTGACGATTCAATGGATATACATGTTCGAGATCAAAATATTCCAAACGCAAAAACTCATCGATTTTATCAGATGCAATTCCAGGTTTAAATTTTCGATAGGAAAACCCTGCCAGTTTGCGTAATCCCATTGGGAAATATTGCAAGTATTGTTTGGAAGAAAGTCCACTCAATCGTTTAAACACATCGTAGCCTGCAAACAATTCATCTCCGCCAATACCCGACAAAGCCATGCTAATCCCATTTTGTTTTGTAGCACGCGAAACAATCCAGGTATTGGGACCATCACCCGAAGGGTGATCCATATCCTGAATAGCTTGAGGTAAATCGTTTAAAAAATCTTCGGGCTTTAATTTTATTTCGGTGTGACGCGTAGAAAATTTTTCTGCAATAGTTTTTGCGAATTGTGCTTCACTAAACTCCTGATCATCGAAAGTAACTGTAAACGTTGAAACCGGCTCGGATGAAACCTCTGCCATCAATGCAACAACAACGGAAGAATCAATTCCACCGGAAAGAAATGCGCCGAAAGGGACATCAGCTACCAATCGTTTTTTCACTGAAGCTTTCATTAGAGCACGGACATCCGCTGTTACCTCTTCATAGGATTTACCCTCACTGCGATAATTTACCAATGCAGCTGCGTTCCAGTATTCTTCCGTTTTTACTTCACTGTCCTGTATCACCATATAATGACCAGGCATCAGCATTTGAACCTGCTTTAAAATAGTTGAAGGAGCGTGAACGGTTTGATACCGCAAATAATCCACCAGGGATCTTTTATCCATTTCTTTCGACACCAATCCCGATTGAATAATTGCCCGGATTTCACTACTGAAAACAATCGATTTTTCCGTTTGTGCGATATAAAGTGGCTTTACCCCCATTCGATCGCGGGCTATAAATAATTCCTGTTTCGCTGTATTCCAAATGGCAAAAGCGAACATTCCTTCCAAGCGCGATAAACAGTGGACGCCCCACTTTAAATAAGCGGCCATCAACACTTCAGAATCACTTTGTGTTTTAAAAGGATAATCGCTCAACTCATTTTTTAGTTCACGGTAATTATAAATTTCACCGTTAAACACCATCACCACCTGACGATCCTGCGAATAAAAAGGTTGATTGCCATCGGCAGAAACATCAATGATAGAAAGTCGGCGATGACCTAATACTATCATGGAGTCTGCAAACACACCTTCAGCATCCGGACCACGATGCGCAATGGCTTTGTTCATGCGACCTAAAACCTGCGATGGATCCACAATTCCATCTAGACCAAAAATTCCGTTAATTCCGCACATATAAAAAAAAGGGAGGGATTTCTCCCCCCCTAAATATAGCGTGTTTTATTTCTTTATTTAACCAAAAATTTGATGGTTTTCATTTCAGATCCAATCATGATTTTTGCAAAATAAATTCCAGATGAAAATTCTGTTCCTACAGGAACCGATAAGAAATTACCACCAACATTGGAATTGTATTTAGAAGAGTGAATTAGCTTACCGGAAATATCAATAATATCAAGTGAAATTAAATTCCCTTCCATTGACGTTGGCAATTCAAAAGATAGATTTACAAATCCTCCAACTTCTGTTGGATTAGGATATAAATTGAAATCAGAAATTGTTGAAGCATCATTTATTTCCATTGAGCGTTGAACTTCAATAATCTCATCCATTGCAACGGCTGATGCAAGCGTAATTGAACAACGAGTTGAATAAGAGCCCCAGGTAGTTCCAATTTTTGCACGAACATCAACATTGTAAGAATTTCCTGCAATTAACCCTTGAATGTTTCCGAGTGTATTTGTTGTTCCACCTGTAGTTACAGATGTAACTAATGTATTTCCATTATAAAATCTCCATTGGTAATTTACTGCTGAAGCTACAGAAGTACAAGTAATGGTTCCGGTTGATCTGCTTAATCCGGTTGCACCACAACTTGCACCATCAAGTGTAGTTGTTGGAACACCACCATTTAAAGTAATCTGACAAGTTGCTCCGGGATCAGTCCATGCGCCATTGATGTAAGCCCTAACAGAAACATCATAGGTGGTTCCATAAATCAAACCTGAAAAAGCTGACAAGGAAATATTTGGTAAACCCTGACCTCTATATTTCACCTGTGAATAGCCCAATGATGTATTTGTAAGGGTAAACTCATAATTATCTGCACCTGCAATAGAATTACAGGAAATACTGCTATTGGTAGAAATACCAGAAGCACCACAGAATGTTGGAGTCAATTGAGTGGTTGGTGCAACGGCTTGTAATGAAATAGAACAAATACCTGAAAAATCACCCCAAACTCCACCAACTTTTGCTCTAACTCTTACATTATACGTTTGACCATATAACAAACCCGGAACAGCACTTAATCCAATACTTGGTACGGCTTGACCTCTAACACGGTTTTGCGAGTAGCCTAAACCTGAATTGGTAAATTCGAATTCATAATCTTGTGCCTGGTAAACATTGTCGCAATAAATATAACTCGACATACTAAGATTTACTGCTCCACATGATGCAGTAGTTAATGCGGTTGTTGGAACACAGGCTGAAGAACTTACTGTGATATTGGAAGTAGCAAAATTAGAAATACCGTTACCATCTGTGTAGGTATAGGTGAGTGTATGTGTACCCGCACCGGCTACGGCAGGATCGAATGTATTTCCTACAACGCCCGGACCTGAATAAACCCCTCCAATAGGTTGACCATCCGACAAGACAAATGATGGCGTGTTAATACAAACACTTGACAATGGACTAAAAGTAACTAATGGAATACTCGTAACGCTAATATCATCCACAAACAATGTTGAAGCGTTGGTAGAAGCGCCTGACACAAAATAATAAACCCATCTGATTTGTACTACGGATTGATTATCGCAGGAAGCAGGAAGAGTTACAGGACCAAAATTGGTAGATCCTACTCCACTTACACTGCTGTACTCTCCGCCACCAGAAATTACATCGGTCCATGACCCTGAAGTTCCAATTCTATATTGAGCGCGAATTGCATATTTTCTTATTTGCACATTTGTACAACCTGCGGTCCAAGAAACCTGAACATTTGTTCTGTCTGTTGTGTTAACCGCGAGGATAGCATGTCCGCCTCTGTTCGTTTGATATCCCGTATTATCTGGAGTAGTGTTGGAATTGGTAAAGCTAAATCCGCCGGCGCCTAATCCATTCATGCGTGTTTTGGTAGACAGGCTATACGAACCAGTAATATTCCCTACTTCAGTGGAAGATAAATTTGGATTGACTTGTGAAAGCTTGTGAAAAACCATAGAAGTAGGATAGGTTCCTGCAGTACTTGTAGAAGCCCAATCCGTCATGGAATAATTTCCAAGTAAAGCTAAATTATAAGGTGTTGGATAGGTCTGTCCTATAGCCGTATAGCTTAATAAAAAGGCAATAAGAACAGAAAAAGTAAACTTTTTCATATAAAATTTGGTTTTGGGGTTTTAATTTCTGAGGCCAAAGTTATCGTTTTAAGCATGGACAGAAAAATGACCTCACTCAGTACCGGGTACACGGAATTATGACATCGATTACCTTTGAAAATAAAATCAACTGATTATCAACATCAATTCGCGAAACAGAAAAAATCTAAGCAATTTCAGGTTAAACAACTAACTGAATATCAATAGATAAATTTCGACCAATTTTTTTTAAGTTAGTGAATATTAAGCAATTTATCCGTCCAAACCTGCGGGGTGATTTTGCTTGAAAGTAAATGGCTGTGCACCGACATGGACAATAGAGAATCCTGATTCAAATTCATGCATTTAGTTAGGACCTCTTTAATTGAATTTTTATTTCCTGCCTCAATCAAAAAGCCATTTTTATTTTCCTCAAGAAACACTTCCGATGCACCAACATTGGGTGTGCAAATAAGAGGAAAACCACTTGCTGCAAATTCATGTACCACTACTCCCCAGGGTTCAAATTGACTGGGCAAAATAAACACACCGGTTTGAGCAATGATTCCGGAAATCTCATTCGGTTGAACAAAACCGAAGTGCTTTATTTTTGGATGCTCCACTTTTTTATCCCATAAATCACCCGTTCCTAAACACCACAATTCCCATTCATTCGGATGTTCATTTTGTAATTCAACAAAAGCATCCCATAAATCCTGAATACCTTTAAATGGTAAATAACGGCCTACATAAATAAATCGTTTCGGAAAGTGAGAAGTTCGAAGGGGTAATAATTCATTATAGATTTTAAAAAAATGACGCGTATCTGCCGAATAAAAACCGGTCGAAATATTTTTTTCGGGAATCCCCAATCGCCTTGCAAATTTTTTCTGTCGCTCGCCCGGCACCCAGGCGTGACTAAAATAGGGACGAATCAATTTAAAGCGAAACAATGATGCGATGCGTTGACGAAAACTTCCATCCCATTGATTATCGAGTCCAACAACCACCGGAATTTTGAATCGGAATTCCTTACAAACTTTCAGGTAACCTTTATCCACCCAACCACTACAAAAAATTAAATCCGGATTAAAATTTTTAGCCATTGCCAGTAATTCATCATCCTTGATTTCATTTCGTTGTAGCACCTTAATACCATCCGGAAATTTAAAATCGAACGGAGCTTCTTTGTTGAGGGGCCAACGTACTAAAATTACTTCTGTAGAAGTAGTATTCACTAATTCATCGATACAGCTCAGAATATAACCGGCTAATTCGGTGTACAAAAACAGAATTTTACGTTTTGAATCGCTCATTTCTTTCGGCGTTTAAACATAAAACGAATCAGCACCAATGGCAACAACAAACAAATTACACCATACCAGAAATAACGATGACCGATCGCTTGTTTGGTATAGAGCGGTACCAGTCGCCAGTTAAAGGCAGGCTTTGTTACTTTGTGAGGCGCATAATAGTCGAGATCATAAAATTCGGGCGACATAGCAAGCGGAAAACTTTCCAATTGGTATTGATCTCCCTTTATGTTCACTTTTAAAAGCGCATCCCTTGGCGTATCGCGAATGGCGGTTGCGACGTATTGAATATTACCTTCGCGATGCACAAAAAATGACGTGGGAACATTTCCCATGGAACCGCCCATGAAACAGACTTTTTTGGTGGCAGATAATTGTTCAAGTAAGGGTAAGATATCTTTTCTGTAATTGGAGGGATGAGAACCTCGGGTATTATCCGTAAATAAATCTTTGAGCTGCGGATGTTCTTCAGCCCAGATTAAGCGATGTGCAAACAAAAACACACCATGTAACGAATCGGCAAGATTTAATTCCGATTTTAAAAAATCTAATTGTTCTCCTTCTATTGAACCATCATTCAGTTCCGTATCGAGAATAATAAATTTCCAGCGGCCAACTACCATGGAAAACCAGGTGGCTCCGTAATTTTTCTGATAAACATCTGAAGACAAATCGTGATTTCCGACTGCATTATAAAGCGGGATTCGCAAGGGATTTAAAATATCGCTGGTATAATTCGGAATATCATTCTTTACATCCAGAAAAAAATCACCCAGGTGAATCAGAAAAAGTGAACTGTCTGCATTTATTTTTTGAAGATTGGAGGTGATGGTTTTTGCAGGGTGACCGGTAGTATTGTTGGAACTACCGTGAAAATGTCCGCTGACAAAAAACGAAAAGGAATCGCCAGTTACTGTAGGAAGCGATTTCCCATTCATGGCATGCCCGAATCCGAATTGCACCTGAACGAATACAGCTAAAATGGAAACTACAATTTTAATGCGATTCATTGCTTAAGGATTTCAAGTTTACAATCCTCTTCCACCTCATCCAATTGATCAACTTCGGTTGACTTCAGCGATTTAATTGTGCCGGAAGCGGGACCAAATACTTGTCCCTTATGATGCACTTTCAATCCTAATTTTAATTGCGACAGATTTAATTTTTCCACGTTCAGCACCGAAGAATTACTGAGATTAATTCCAAGTGGACCCTCACTTAAATCTAAAGTGTTAGAGCGTAACGTTGAATAATCTTCGATCTTCAATAATTCATCCTCTGTTTTCGAAATTTTTAATTCTTCGGCGCGAACAATGGCATTGTTCAATACGATTCCATTATCGCCGCATTTTTTTACCGTGATTTTATTCAGTGCTGCATTACCAAAGAAAAAGCGAATTCCATCGGAAGAGCAATCATAAACATACACGTTTTGAAGTCGGGCATTGCATCGTACAAAACTTAATCCTGCGCCTTTGCATTCTTCCACCAGGCAGTTTTTCATTTCAACGGATGAACCATAAACATTGAATACTGCATCATGCGAAAAATCACCCTTTTTGGGTCGCGACAATTTTTTAAAATGAACAAAATTAAAATGGTTTTCACCGGAAGTTTCCAGTAGTATTATTCCCATTCCTGTTCCATCTTCCGAACTAAACACAATTGGATTTCCTTCTTCTCCATTGGCATCTATGGATGAATGAGAAATAATTTTTGCTTTATCCTTTAAGTTGAATGAGGTTTGAGCTAATATCACCACGGTGTAACCAGAAGGAATAATCATGTCGCGATCTAGGGTATGATGCCCCGGCACAACATGAATGGTTTTGCTCGACTCCTCTACCACCATAAATGGAAACTCCGATAAATTGGCAGGCTGATTCAAATAAGCATCTTCTGCCTTGGAATAGCTATAAGCAGAATATGTAAATGATTTTTCTTCTTTACGTTCAGTTCTTCCAGGCAATGAATACTCAAATACAAAATCAGTTTTTTCAGTAATGGCTAAACCGGCAGGACGTCCGATTTTTATTTTTTTATAATTCACATAATCATCCGGCGTCTTGGAAGGGACAACCATTGGTTGCGCTAATGGAATACGAAGAGAATCAATTTTTAGCGCATAAATAACCGAAGGCAATGACTCTATACCTCCAATACTAAACTCCAATGAATCATCTTTGATTTTCTCGAGATGAGCATAAAATCCTTTAGGTGATTTTAAAATAGCCGATATGCTCTTGGCATTGTTATAATATAAATTGGGATCATATTTTTTGAAAGGGAATTCAGCATTCAGAATGGCCAAATGCGATTTTAAAACGGGATCAACAGAAGTTAAAAACTGATCGAGCCATTCTTTGGTGGCAATCCGATCCAAGGCCCGGATATAAGCCGCGAAAAATGCCGTATCATTAAAAAGTGCATTGTGGTGATCATTGATGTATTCCTTTTTTCCGGTAAAACGATATGAACCTGCCAGCTGATTGGTTTTTCTTACGCTGAAACTTTCATACGAAACAGGTTCCAGTAATTGGGTTTGAGAATTATAATAATACTTTACATCACTCCAATCGAGAGAATGGTGTCCACCAACCAAATCGATAATCGCATGAAAGCGTGCTAATTTTTCGATATCGAAAACTTCCGAAGTAGTTAAATCGCCGCGACGAAATCCTTCTAAGCGTTCCATGGCATTGACAAACAATTTACGCAGGGAAGAATCTTTTAAGGTATTCTTGGTATCGTAAGGTTCAAAGTAGGAAGACTGCATTTGTGCATATTCTTCCGTAATATTTATTTTATTTAATTCATTCAATCGATACACCCAATATAATTCCGGATTGTAACGGATAATGGGTCCTTTTAAACGTTCATTGTTTTCCACTAATTCCTGACCGAAATGTTCTTCCAGCGCATATACACCCCAGTTTTCTCCGTTTACGTTTACATGTAAAAACATATAGCGCAATGCCATAATGTCTTCATGTTCCATCATGGTGTGAAAAATCCATTCGTAAATATAATTGCGTGTTCCGGGATGCTGGAGTGAAAAGCGTTTCATCCCTAAAAAGGCATCCCCCTTTTTCGTCTTCACCCGGAAGGACCATTTTTTTTCCTGCAAATGATCAAGCATGTGTCCCTTTAAGCGCAACTCTGCACGAATGGGAGTACCGTTATGTTCAAGTAAGGCATCTACATAACTGTCCTCTTCATTCACCATGACTCCCCGCTCCAGCGATCGTTCCCTTTGTTGTTCGAGTTTTTTAAAATCAGCTTCATCAATGGTGATGGACAATGTTTCGTATTGTGCTTTAAAGCTTCCGGCATAATTTGAACTGGTAGTAGTAATAAACTCCCAGAGGTTGGAATAACCTTTGGATTTCACCCAACGATTGGCAAAAAATCCCCCAACTAGAGAAAATGCAAATAATCCAAGAAATCCGTAAAAAATCCGCTTACGCGTTTTGGGTTGCAGAGCCATGGGGTAAAAATACTTGAAAATGAAGAATAAATGATTAATTAATTCTTAATCTGTATCGCTTCATTTAAATTTTCTTCAGATTCCTGAATTTCAGGTATAATTTCAGGCGAAATTAAGATTGTAATCGTGCAGAATAAAATAATGGTAAATGGGTTGAGTGAACCTGCCAGCCAACTTTCATAAGTTATAGAAAACAAGGTTGCGAACAGGACAGGTATAGCTACACGGTTTTTTCTTGCCCCCTGAATAAATAGCTTAATAAAATTGGTAAAATATAGGACTAGTCCGATAATTCCTACATCGAACCACAATGTTAAATAAGAATTGTGTACCCCTCCCTGATGCCCCAGCTTTGCAAGCATACCGTAATTCTGCCTCATAATAAATTCATCGTTACCCATACTGCCTCCAATAAAGAAGAAATCCTGAATTTTTTGCCAGGCAAAACCCCATGCAACGAAACGGCCGGAACCTTCTTCCAATGTATTTAACCGGAAGTATTGCTCAAGGCCCAATGTTTGAATGATGTAAACCAGATTTTGGAAAATCAATTCCAGCGAAAACATAATGATGATTAAAATAATAAAACCAATAAACGGAGAGAAGCGATAAAGCCGGGTGAAAAGCAGCAATATAAAAACGGATAATAGTGCCGTTCTGGATCCACAAATCAATAGTGCATAAATAAAAATGATATAAAAAAATCTTTTCTCATTTCTGGTAAATAATGAGGGATACAAAGTTTGCAATACAAAGAAATAGGCAAACGATAAAAATAGATAAATACCAACACCATTAGGATTACCAAACAAACCTCGAAATCGTCCTGCCAAATAAGAAAATTCTGGATTGACTATCCTAAATAAAATCCCAAACAAGGTTATTAGGACCATCAGCCAGGCCAAATCTTTTAGTCCGATTAGTCCTTTCTCCCTATGAATAACAACTACATAAAAAGGAACAACCACAAGTAATAAAAAATAAGAAATTGTTTTTTGAAGTGAAACAGAAAAATTCCCTGCGTACATCAAACCAATGGTTGCAATAATTAAAAAAGGTATAAATCCAACATGGATAGTTGGAAAGGGTGAAAAATATTTTTTACGCGTGAAAATCGTAATAAACAAAAACAGAATATATACGTTTTTAAAAGATTTTGCGAAAGTAAAGTGATCTAGATTATCTGAAAAAACCAGGACCAGCAAAAATCCCATCAATAATTCGAGATACCTTTCACTTTTCCAAAATAATAAAAGTGATAAGGAAACCACCATCATGGCTCCAACGGAAGAAAACCAACCCACGATTCCCCAAATCAGAAAAATCACATATGATTGAATATGTCTGCTTAAATGATCTTTCATTTTGAAGCTTTTTCTGCCCTTATACTTTCTTCGGAAACATCATTTTTATAATGCTTCATTATTTCCTGATGTCTATTCTCCAAAAACTCGATTTGAAGTTGCAGAAAATTTTTCCATTCCTCCATTCCAAGAGGTCTTCTCCATCTCCGGATCTGTTGAGGCATTACCGGTTCAATGCGATCTGACATTTGCTGAAAGGAGGAAATCAGCGTCTCCGAATTTAATTTAGGATCCTGATTCAAGGTTTGGCCAAACATCTGCTTGAATTCTAAGGAATGATCCAGCGATTTAAACAAGATTCCTATTGGAGATTTCGAATTTCGAATTCGTTGAATCATGTTTGTGGTAAAAGCATCTTTCCCTGAGTATGCCATTCCATAATCCATATCCCAAAGCACGAAATTCCATTTTTGCATGGAGCTGTCAGCCTTTGAATCATTAATGCGAAAACACTTTACATTGTTAGCCGGCCAATCCGTATTTGCCACATAGATTTCAGTTACTAAATAGGCAACAAAGGCGGGAATGTTTAAACGTTGCTTTACGTAATTGTAATTTTCCTCTAGCGAAAGATCTTTTGTGCGACAAAAATCCAGCAATTGGTTGAAATCATCTACATCGCGTTTATTTCCATGACTCAAGGTTGTACCTTCGATAATGGCGACATCCTTTTTTGAGACGGAGAAACGGTTGGATAAATAATCTTCATTGATACGCTCTCTTAAATTATGTAGTCCCCAATATTCCCCATTGATAAATAATTCAACCGGAACATAGCGTTGAGCAATCAGGTGGACACCTAACTCCGGCCAATGCGAAAAATGGCGATGAATAAATTCATCGGAAATCATGGTGCGATCCCAGTCGTTACCACCATTCCGTAAAATCAAATCTTTCCATTTTCCAGCTTTTCCTTCCGAAAAAACATCACCCGTGAAACCGGTGTTTTTCTTTTTGCCTTTTGCACTTAAGCGAATGGATTTTTGCGGATAAGCCCTTGTAGCATTTCCGTGAATCCGCGCTGATGCATCCGACTCAAAAACCAGATTTCCATTGGCATCATTCATCATCACATGCACACCTCTCGCCCACTTTTTGCCTCTGAGTTTATAATTTGCCGGACGTTCCCACCAGGGAGTTCCTGTTGGAACATTGGTGCTGAAATAGGATGTATTTCCCATTACATATATTCCACTTTCATTGCTGAAAAAATCATCCGGATTGATCCATAATGCCATTTGGGGAATTCCGGAAGTGCTTAATGAATGGAAATGATAGTTTAATGCTGAGCGCTTTTTATTTTTCCGATCCACCTGACATGAAACGTAAAAATCACAAGCAGGGAAATTTCCGACAGGAGCTTTCCAACGAATGGACGTAGATACGGCACTTAAGCGATGAATTCCTTTCGGAAGAAAAAATTTCAATTGCGACTGGTCCTTCACCCAGTGATGACCATCGGTTGAATAATAGGTTTCAGCATCTGAAGAAAATTCATGCTTAGCATCAATCGCATAATTGGGTAATTCGGTCCACTTAACAGCAGGCGACATGAATGCATAGGAAACACCAATCACCAGCAGGAAATAAATAAAAGCGATATTGACTTTTGATCTCATGAACGCTTTTGCAGCCACAACAATGGCAACACAATGAGAATAAATGAAAGGAATGTTAAAATAACATATCCCGCTCCGCAACAAATTCCGGCTACAGCACTGGCCAGGTACAGGATAAATGCCGCATCATCTTTCCAGAAGCGCATAAAACGCACACTGAATAAAACAGCAAGTACAAGCACCATGATGGAAAGCGGAAAAGAATATTTTACCAATGCGGTTAACACGGCGAATAAGGAAGAAAATAAAGCAGAAGAATAAATTTTCTCATCACTTTTGCTGAATAATCCAGCCAGAAGACCCAAAATAGCAGCACTGGCAATCTGTATCAGGAATAATGGCACATCAGACAGTGCAAAACCATTGAGTAAATCAGAAAAAAGTGCTTTCATCGATAAAATCCTGTTACTCAACAAAAATAACCTTTTTACCATTAGACCAATGCGAATAGCAAGTATATTTGCAGCTACACACACTGGCTATGAGTAGAATTTTTATCACCGGAGGCGCCGGGTTTATTGGGAGTCACCTGGTAAAACGACTGGTTAATGAGGGGCACGACGTGATTGTTGCCGACATTTTGCTTCGGGGAAACAAAATAGAACCTGAAATTTTCAGAAAAATACAATTTCATCATGCGGATGTAAGAGACCATAAATTAATGCATGAGCTCTCTGCGGGATGTGATTTAATCATCCATTTTGCCGCTGTTCTCGGGGTAGATGTTGTAGCCGATAATCCGGTAGAAACCATGGACACCGAAGTGATTGGCATGCGTAATATTTGTGAAGCCGCATTACAAAACGGAATCAAAAAAATAATGTACGCATCCACCAGTGGGATTTACGGACATTCCGCCATTGATCAAACCGTTACGGAAAACATCGTTGTAGATCCGCGCACAAGTTATGCCATTGCGAAGCGCTACAATGAAATTTATCTTGCCGCTTTACATCAGGAAAAAGGATTGCAATCGGTTTCCCTTCGCTTTTTTAATATTTATGGTCCTGCCCAGGACAACCGCATGGTTATTCCGCGCTTTATTGAACAAGCGAAAAACAATGAAGCTATCACCGTTTATGGATCAGGTTCGCAAACCCGCGACTTTACTTATGTTGACGATACCATTGAGGCTTGCATGCGCTTAATGCAAAACATTCAGGGTTGTGAAATATACAATGTGGCCAATGAACGCGAAATAAAAATCAAAGATCTGGCTCAAACCATTATCGATATTACGCAATCGAAATCTGAAATACATTTTATAGAATCACCCAGTAAACGCTACGACTATGAAGTAGGTCGCCGCTGGGGAAGTTCGGAGAAATTATTTAATGCAACGGGGTATAAACCGGAGACGGGGTTAACAGAGGGAATACTTAATACTTTAAAAAATCCCTAAGCGCCCACATCCATTGACTGAACAATGGAATTCCATGTAAACTTTGCAGCATGGGAAAGGGACGCCTGTTTCATGTTTAACAATTCTTCATCACTCATTTCAATCCCCTTTTTTATCCCAGAATAAAGGGCTTCGGTCGAGCCAGGTATTATCAATATGCCATTTTGAGTAGTCACCAACTCCGACACCGCTCCAACATCCGTAGAAATTAAGGCACAAGAACGGCTCATGGCTTCTAATAAAAACGTCGGCATTCCCTCTGAATAACTCGAACAAATAGCGAAATCCATTTTGTCCATTAAGGATCGCATTTCCGTCTCATCAGAAATTACACCATGAAAAATGATGTTTGCATTATTTTTTGATTCCGAAGAATTAAATGGACCAACAAAATGAAATTCCACTTTATCTGTGGTAAACATGTTGAGGACAGGGAATAATAAATCCAAGCCTTTCACCTTATCATTCCGACCAACAAATAAAATCTTCCTTGGGGTATTTATTTTTATTTTTTCAGTATTCTCATACCAAAATTGATCTAAACCATTCGGCTGAACCAAAATTTTAGAGGAGGAAATTCCCATTTCCAATAAAATTTCAGTCAATCTGCCGCCTAAAGAAATAACTTTATCTGCCCGTTGCAATTGTGATTTCACAGGACCGCGTAACATAAATGATTCTAGTTGAGCCCTCCAACCAAAGGATTTTTGAAACATGTTTAATCCATGAAAATTGACCCAAACCGGAGCCTTGCGCATTTTGTTTTCAAGAATTGTCCAGCCAGTAAATCCCTGACAATAGATTAAATCGACCTTATATTGATTTAATTGTCGGGCTATCTCACGGGAGAATCGTTTTGATCTTCGGAGATAATGTCCAGGTACCTTTCCAGCTGCAGGAAAAATCACCGTGTTGATTTCCGGTAATACCGGAGGCAAATTTCCATTAGGAAAAATAGCCTGGACGACTTCCTCATTGGAGGGAACAGGATTTCCTTCTGGTATGCCATGAAATAAAATGACTTTTACCCCACTCCATGCTAATGCACGACATAAACCTAAGCTGTGCTTTTGCATGCCTCCCAAAACGAAAGGATGAATTCCATCGGTTAAAAGTGCAATTGATTTTATCATGACAAAATAAAATCAAAAAATGAGGAATAAAATTGTACAGTATTTGTTTCAGAATAATCCGACTTTATCCGATGCTGAAGTTTTAGACATTGCTCATCATATCTGTTCGAATCTGTAATTAAGACCCTCAATGAAGCAACCAATTGATCCTTGCTATTTTCTTTAAATAATAATACCTCTTTATCCTTTCCAAAGAGATCATGTATCGTTAAAGTATCAGGAGCCACAACAGCTAATCCAGCTGCTCCATATTCAAAAATTTTATTTGGAGCTCCATACCAATTGGAACCAGGCATAACACCTATATGCATCTTCCTTTTTTCACTGGCTAATTCAGCACCATCAAGGTAACCTAATAATTCAATTTGATTTGAATCGGGTCCGGACATCACTTTGCTTTTTATCCGATCAAATTCCATTCCAGCTCCAACCAACTTTAAGCGAATATTAAATCCATCCTTTCTTAGATCACTAAATGCTTCCAATAAAAGATCTACGTTATGCCATTTTAAGAATGAACCAATAAAACCAATACACATTTCATTAGAAAAAGGTTTAGGTTCAAAAAATTCAAACCGGGAAAAATCAACATTCTGATGAATACGGATCTTTTCCTTTACTGCACCAATCCCCGCAACAAAATCTTTCATGCTTTCTGAGTAAACTACTATTCCTGAAGCATGTTCAACAGAAGCTTTTTGCAACTTTAAAATTTTATTCCTGCCAACTATTTTTTTACCGTTAAAAAACTCATACTCTTCCAACACCGGAGCATCAAACACTAAACAGTATGGTTTATTGTAGTAGGCACTGACTTTTAATGAAAGATCCGAGCCATAGGTGTAAAACTCCATAATTAAATCAGGAGAATTCGGCAAGGAAATGCAATCCTTGTAAACTAATTCGTTTCGACGAAAAAGCTTTTTGTCGCGCAAAACATCTTTGATAAAAGAAGGGACAAATTTTCCAACGCTGAATTTCTTCCGGCTTTTTAAAGTACCTGGCTTATCCGAAGAAATGACTAATGAATCGAAAGGATCTTTATTGATAAATACCTTCCACCCATTTTTCTCCAACAAACCACATAAACAAAAGATATAAGAACCCAAAGCAGATTGCCGGTTCAATATTTCATTGCTTCCTTTTGAATATATTAACTGTAAAACCGGCATATCATTTCCACTTGACATCTTGCTTGATAACTCGTGCGGGATTTCCGGCAATTAACACGTGAGCTGGGAAAACCCCTTTTACAACACTTCCTGCCGCTACAACACTTCCTGATCCGATTTCTGTACCTTTTAACAGGGTAACGTTACATCCGATCCATACATTATCACCAATAATAACTTTTTCTTCAGCAGAGATTTTTCCTTCATAGTCCAATTCATGGTGATCAGAATCAATTATAGTGGATCCCCAGCTAATTGCACAATTATTTCCTATGGAAATTTGTTTGCAACATTCAAGATGTAAATCGGAAGTAAAGTAAGTACCATCGCCAATCTTTAATTCCGCATTTTGTTTGACAACAATATGAACTCCCGGTCCAACACTTACTGAATGACCAATTTGTACAACGCTGTTATCTGCGAAATCTATATTTACTTTAGTTGCAGAAACACGTTGTTTGTTTCGCCCCGGTGCACCTATAAATAAACGTCCGTGCAGGACGAGATTATTTGTTCTTATTTTAATTCGGGCAGGAATAGAAACAACAAACGGAATAAATTTTCCGGAAATGGATGGATACCTCAATGCATACAGAATGGTTCTCCAATTCATATCATTCAAATTTAAACATAGGTAATAGTGGACTCATTTTAAACTTCGATTTTCCCATTATAAATTTCAAGCATCGATATGCAAAAACATACATAGCATAAAATGAATTCGCGAAACCATTAACAAAGGCTGAAATAATAAATTTAGGAATACGGGTAGCTAAATAAATTTTCATTTTCAGAACCTCTCTCCTGTAATGAAAAGCTTCAGGGTAACCGCCTCCAAAGTGCATGATTACAGGCTCAACCTTAATATTATGTTTGAGAAAAGAACAATATCCTTTTAAGATATCCATTCGAAAAACACCTTTCTGACCAACAGGTGTACGCATACCTTTCCCATTATCGTTAATTGGACTCAGACCAAATTGAGCCATCGAAAGTGACATTAGAGGCTCTTCATTTACCTGCCCTCTCAATCTTGCAATACCAATGGTGTCATAGGCTTCAATTAACTTCTGAGCATTAGAAAAAACGGCAGCGGCGGTATCATTTTTTTTAAAGTAATAAACACCTCCGTTCAATTGAACGATGTAAGGCAACTTCAATCGGTCACATGTTTCCGTTACAGACATTCCGGCCCAGTTTCCATCTATGAGTTTTTCTCCAATTGCAGAAACATCATTTCCTTGAAAAAGATCCCACAGAAAAGAAAAATCATTCACCACCAAACAATCCGAATCAATAAAGATCGTTTCAGAAAAAGGTGAATAATCATATAAGTAAACCTTTTGAACCAGGCCCAATCCATGACGAGGATTCACAGGCACTACATAATCGAACCACTTTTTCATTTCGGCCTCCGGGCGATCCGTGATAACTGCAATGGGTAAACCAGGAGAATTTAAACGAATTGATTTAGCAAGATTAACTGCCATATCAATATATCGTTGTTTGCCTTGCGCTAAGGTTATTATGCCACGGTTAAACTCCATGAAGCAGGTTCAATTTAAATCTCCAATTGAGAAGATGATCGTTGTACGGATTATTAAACTATGAAGATAATGAAATATGGAAATGATTCTTAATTCCGGGACCTAATCCTGTCCAGTAATTCAAGAAAACGAAGACCAATGACTTTTGCAATGACTCTTTTCATTCCTGAATGGATAAAAGAGACCCGATTCTCAGCCCAAAATCTCATTTCAGTCCTATAAAAGCTTCGGTTACTAACTTTTTTACTATGGACCAACGTTAAATAATAAACAGAAGCCAAATAATCCCCCACCTTTATCGAATAAAGGGAATGATTGCGAATCCCGGACTTTAATTGTGGTAAATGATCGCAAGCCGTTTCATACACTTTTACCCAATTTGATGAAATGGAATCGGACATTTTGCGAATTATAAAAAACTCGCCGGGAATATATGAAAACGTTGAACCCGAAAGAAACAATCGAATGTGAAAATCCCAATCCTGTGCAGCAGATAAATCCGGGTTATACCCCCCAATTTTCTTTACTGCTTCAGCCCGGTAAAGAGGGTTTCCTGAGGTTAAAATCTGCCTGAAAACGGAATAAAAAAGATCATCACCGAATGATTTAAAATTCTGATGTTCTAAAATTTTGTTCTCATGAAATGAATCAATCCGAAGATCAGAATATACCACATCAACATCCGGTGAAAATCCCTGTAACTGTATTTCAATTTTATTAGAAATGATTAAATCATCCGCATCCAAAAATTGGATGTAATTTCCGGTTGATATGGCCAAACCTGCATTTCTGGCTGCAGCAGCTCCTTTTGCAGGGTTTAACATAACTTTTATTCTGGAAGGATGGAGCAATTGCAATTTCTCCAATTCGGAAAATGTAGAGTCCGTAGAATGATCATCAACCAAAATCAACTCCCAATTAGAATGGGTTTGGCCAATAACTGACTGTACCGCATCCTTAACATAAAGTGAAGCATTAAAACAAGGGATGATTATGGACACTAAATCATTCATTGGTTAATTGTTTCGCAAATTGATGAAAAACAACTTCTGCATTATAACCTTCTTTCCAAACTTCGCGCACTGCTAATCGCTTTTCTTTATTCCGGGAATAGGTATTGAGCAGCGATTGCAATTGCTCAGTTGCTATAGGCACATCAACAGCATGATTAAGCAAAATACCTGTTCGCTCCGAAACAATTTCCTTAACACCCCCGGCATCTGCTGCCAAAACAGGGATTCCAAAACTAATGGCTTCCTGGATTGAAACAGGAACTCCTCCTTCCGACTCACTCATATGAAGAAAGGCATCAACAGCATTTTCCTGGTAAAATGACAAAATAATATCATTCTTCACATGGCCCATTAATTTTAACTCAACCAGTGGAAAAGAAGCTACTTTTTGCATGATTTTTTCACGTTCTACCCCATCGCCAAAATGAACCCATTTAATTTTTCGATTTAAGCTACCTAAAATCTCAGCGATCAAATGAACACGCTTGAGAGGAATAAGATTGGAACAGGATACAACAATGGGAATAGCGTCTTCATTGATGGAGGTGATGCCACGATCAAAAACACCAAGACTAGCTTTCACATATTTTGATTTGTGTTCAGGATATTTATTATCGAGATATATTTTTCCAGCCTCGGAAACAGGAAAAATGCGTGTTGCTTGCTTAATTACAAACGATCGAAATGGAATTTTACCCCCACTTGTACGTTCTTCAAACAAATCATATCCATGTACCCTGAAATAAAATGACTTAATCTTTCCTTCCGACTTAAGGAGGGCTAATGCTAATGACCATTCATCACCCCAATACGAATAATAGATTTCTGTTTTATTTAATCCATTCTTTTCAAGAAATTTTTTTCTGTTCAAGGCCTCAGCATAATAACCTAACCAAAATTTTCTCTCCGGTGACGGTAAGGAAAAAATGGATTTTAAACATAAGGGGGATAAATAAGCCCCAAATTTTTCCTTTTTACCTGCTCCCTTTCCTAATGAAACAGAATGGACATTTTCAGGAATGGACCTTTGTGTTAAAAAACGAGAATCAGCATTAATTACAGTGATTGTTTTGAATTCCAAAGCCAGCACCTTCAATTCATTTTCAAGGAAAACTTCTGCCACACCGAAGGGATAGGATTGGGAGAGGATGGTAATATTTTTATTTACCATTTCCATATTTAAATTTTGAAATCAGTTTGTGTAGAAGGCTTTTATTAAAAGGATCTTTCGGGATAAATAAATTCTTTCTTTTATTAGAAACTTCAAGTTGTTCTATTATATTCACTAATCTAGGATAAAATTGAAGGCGGTTTAATATTATATTTCTAGCCTCACTTAATTGATCAATATTTTTATCCCAAAACTTTCCGGTCATAGCTAATTCAATTTCCGAAACTGTGTCTAATGGAGATTCTATATTCACGGGGATAAAGGAATTCGAGGGTAGATACTTACCTAAATTAGGACAACCGTAGTAAAAGGGGACATTCCATGAAAGTATAGCATCCTGAATCTTTTCAGTCCAATAATCATTACCGATAAAATTTTCCGCTGCTATTGTGTATTTTGAATATTTTAAAACTTCAATTTTATCATCAATTGGATTAAATCCTCTTCCAAAAAGCTTAAAGGGGATTGATGTATTTTTAAGATGTTCAATTAAATTTAATCTCAATTGATGTGCAGGAAATAAATTAATATTACTTGTTATCCATGAGACTTCATCTTTTTTATCTTCTAAACTAGACACATCAGATTTTAATAATTGATCATAGGTCAAGTTAATGTGCCATGGCAATGCAGCTTGCTCATGTATTATTTTTACTTTGGGGAAATCAAAATGAGAAACAACAAGGTCAAAATAAGGGAAGTACTCTCGATTATATAAATTTCTCTCTAATGGAGGTTCTTGGACAATTAGAACTGACCCGCCTTTTTTAATTTTGCAGTTAACATCCTTTAAAGGATAATTTAAAACTACCAAATAATCAGCCTCGGGAATTTCTTCCTCAGTAAAAAAATATCCCTTCCATTCTGAACTACAACCAGGCGATTGTCTAGCAATTTCCGGAAATTTGTAATTTCTTACTAGCCGAACTATTGGCATTATCGTCTAATTATTTTTTTAACAACTCGTTTAATATTTTCTTTTAAAAGAAACTGCCTATTCCACTTTCTATTTTTCTTTTGAAATTTATCTAGTAATTCTTCCCCATTGATTACCTTATCCCATTCGCCTTCAAAAATTTTTCGAACCTCATCATAAAATATCACATCGTAAGAATGGATTTTATTATAAAGATTTATTAAATTATCTGAAATTTTAGTGCGATCATAATTATTCGCAACATTACGCTTTAAATACTTTTCAATATTAAATCCTTCGTATTGATTTAATATTATACATGTCCGATCAAACTCTTCGGTTAACCCAACATGAAAATATTGATCTTTTATGATTTTCAATGCCACTGTCAACATTTCATCATTAACTTCAACTGTAGGATCAGGAATATTTAGAAACGTTTTTAGTTGAGGATTTTTCCCATAATAAATATCTCCCATTCTAACGTATTCCTCTAAACTGGGTGGAGATTTTACAAACTCGATCCTTTCTTTTAGTTCCGGCTTAACCTTTAAAATCTGATAATATCCAGAGATATGCCGTTGTGCGGGTTTCCGCAATATTGTAAGATATTTTACTGTGCCACTAAAAAGTCGATCCATTCCATATGTTCGGTGTCCCTTTAAAAGATCAATTGAATCAATCACATTTTGAGGAAGGCCAGAAAACTCTTTTTTTGAATCATCATGTTCTGTCTGATTGCCATTAATAGTATAGACTTTTCCGGAAAATGAGTTGTCAATTATAGAATAAAGTGTGGTGCCAGCTGTTTTGGGAATATGGTGAAATATAATATGATCCGCGGCTTTAATTTTCATTTTTTAGAACAAATTACAATTTCTGTTGAAGGCCCTTCAGTTTTTAATTTCGTAAATAATAATTCCAAAGGATAAAAAAATGACCCAACGATTGAACTGAACCGCTTATTCCTATAAATAAGTTTTTCCTGAGTTACCCATATCCATTTTAGAAATTTTCCTCTCGCATCAACAGGAGCGTTCATGAAAACAAATGCAGGCTTACGATATTCAACTTTAAAACCTGCCTCATTTAATGCATTGTAAAATTCATCTATATTCCTAGAAACATGATGTTGGCTTCTAAATGTTTTATCGTGAATAAAATTATCAGTTAATATCAGCTTCCCATTTTTATTAAGAAGTGCATTGATATTTTTTAACGCATTTAAAAATTTCTCATCATCAACTATGTGAAATAACACATCAAAAATACTTATTACATCATAAGTACCCTGATTTAAGGTTTTAACGTCATTGCTTGATGAAATGTCTAAGCAGTAAAAATTATTTTCAGGAAATTTCTCTTTTAAATTTTCAACCGCCACTTGTGTGATATCAGCGCCTTCAACATTCTTTATTTTTTGCTTATTCCATAAATCAATATAAAATCCAGTTCCTGATCCGATATCCAAAACATTTGTTGAAGAATTATTCAAAGAAATTTTTTTTATAGCTCTTTTAAAAATTCTGGTCCTCACCTTATACATCCATTTATTATATTCCTCACCCAGGCCAATATAACCTACACCATGAAGGCTATAATCATTTTTTAGCCTCTTTTCCCAATATTCCTTTGCGTTAAAATCTGACATTTCTGGTTTTTATTAATTCAAAAATAATAAATATTAATGGTTATTTCTTTTCAATTTTGACCTCAAAACCAATAGGATCCGTTTAAATAAAGTTTCATTTTTAGTAGAAATCCAGATAATTGCACCGTTCCCCGTCGCTTTCGCACGATTAACAAATCGAGACTCCATTATTTTATAATGAAAATTCATGGCAAATTTAGTCAGCCCCAGATTAACATCGAAATGAGAAAATCTTAATTTTTCCAACCAAGTAATGTAATTTGTAATTTCTTTTTCTTCAAAATTTAATAAATCAGTATATCCCAAATGTATTTGCAAAAGGTTATTAGTACATTCAATCCCAAATTCTGGGAATAATTCTTCATAAAACCTAGTTACTCTTTCTGATAATGTCTCCCGATTCCTTACCGTAACATTATGTTCCAAAATCCGGTATTTATATAATGCTTCCTGCAGATTGTGAAATTTGGCAATGGAAAACAAGGAAAGCCACATTACGCGATCTTCCATGTGAATATGACGTTCAGAATATCGGATTTGGTGATGGTTTAAAACTGACATCCGAAAAATTGCACTGGCGTGACCAACCATACTTTTATAAAAAATACAAGGTCGAATCATCTCATCTGTTTCATTGTATTTCCAAATGGAATTATCATTCCCAAAAGTTTCAATGAATGATCCGCAAACACCGATTTCCGGATGAGATTCCATAAAGTCCAGGAGTTTTGCAAGACGATCAGGTGTGCTGATATCGTCACCGTCCATTCGGACCATATACGGGGTAGAAATACAGTCTAATCCTCTGTTTAATGTGCCAACCAAACGGAGATTGGTCTCATTCTTTAAATAAATAATTCTGGGGTCGGAATAAGATAAAATGATATCCTCAGATTTATCGGTTGATGCGTCATTGATAATTAAAAAATCAAAATCAGCATAAGTTTGATTTAAGATACTATCAATGGCTTCCTTTAAATACGGCTCACAATTGTAAACCGGCATTAACACTGTAATTTTTTTATTCGAATTCATTCTTCTTCCAACAAAGCATTTTCTAATCTTTTTAAGCGCTCTTCTAAAGCTTTGTTTTTTTCTTCTGCTAGTTTTATTCTTCGTTCCAAATCATCAATTTCTTTCTCTTTTAGTTTAAGCTCTGCCGTTTTTACTTCCAATGCTTTAATAGCCGCAAAATTTACTCCATCTGCATCTACCAATGAAATCGTAGAATCGCTTTCTCCCATTTTAAAGGCAGCATAAAAATCCTGAGCCATGGGCCCCATGTGGATGATCGAAGAGTCCTGCGTTTTGTAGCTCCAGGTATATACCGGAAGTGCCTTTAATCCCTCTAAAATATGATCTGAATTTACCTTTCTAATATTATTCTTCATTTGCCGGTCGCTTAATGTAGACCATGATCCTCCCCCGGCAGCAAGACTTACCCCAGAAGTAAGAGCCGTATTTGAATACAACATATAACCACCTGAAGCACGCACCATAAATTGGTTGTCTGCCGTATTTGTTGTTACTGCAGCAGAAGAAGCATCTGCAAATACAAAACTACCCCGTTTGCCCCCCGTTGAACTATTATATCCCATCGACAATGAATAATCGCCGGAGGCTGTAGTTTGATAACCGAAGGCTAAGGATGCAATCCCTGTGGAATTACAATGATATCCTATACAAATCGACATCGAATCATTAGCGATAGGTCCCCTTCCTAATGCAATTGCATATGGACCACTTGCCTGTCCACCCGAACCAACCGCAAAACTATTAAAACCAGAAGCGATATTACCCCATCCTATAGCAGCTGAATTCGTTCCTAAAGCCTGATTTTGTTGTCCGGAAGCAAATGAATTATCCCCCTTTGCAATATTGTTAAAACCTCCCGCAAATGAGTTGTTTCCTATATTAGAAATATCCCATTCCGAAGCAGAAACTGTTCCCGCTCTAAATGCTGCTTTAGAAGGAAACCACATCATTCGTGTTCCGGCACCTGAAATAGGTAAAGTTGCTCCATTTCCAAAAGTTCCTGCTGCAATAAACCCATTTGGTGACTCCAGATGTAAATCCGCTAGTGGATTTACCGTTCCGATTCCGATCCGGCCGGTTGAAGTAAATCTTGCTCTTTCCACATTATTTGTACGCAGTACCAAATCAGTTGCGTCCGTAGTACCAAGAAATTGAGAAGATGAATTTATCCCCGAATTTCCACTTAACAACCAGGAAGCAGGGATGTTTCCGCAATTCCATGCAAATGTAGAGGAGTCGGAATAGTAAGCATAATTTGAACTATCAGAGAAAGATGAATTATTGCTGAATAAGGACGAATCTGCATACGTAGAATATAAAACTGAATCAGGTTGATGAATCAAATAATCAGCAACAATTGCAGTATCTGCATGCGTGGCAACTGAACTTGTATAGGCAAACAAAACCGTATCCACTACCATTTCATTTTGTGGAACCCAATTGAAACCATTCCATTTTAATACCTGTCCAACCTGAACTCCTGAGGTGTCCACATCAAACAAATCATTTATTGAAAGAGGATTTAATAAGGCATTTGCTTTTAAAGCATAAAGTGAATAAGGAACAGAATAAAATTGAAGTGTGTCGATAAAAGTATATACACTTCCGCCGTTTATATCTACCTCCACTTGGATAAAGTGCGGACCACTACCCCAATTAATTGCACTAAACGAGGGTTGTGACCCTGTATTTGTGGAAGTACCCGTACCAATTACTACGAAAAACAAACCTTGCTCATTGGTTGTTGTTTGATGCACTTCTTGCCAAACATTTTGACCATTTATTGATCCTTCAAGAATGGTAAAACGCAAACTGATGGATTGGGTGGTGACCAAAGAACCACCTGTATTCCGAAGGAGCCCCTGGTAGCTGATACCTTGAGGAACACTTTGAGCAAAAAGTGATCCAAATAAAAATATCAAAAGGCTTGAAACAATATATTTCATGCTAATTATTTCTTAGTGTTTAACTTTTCTTCAAGAATTTTTATTCGTTTTTCCTGTAGAGATTGATCCGTTTCTAACTGTGTTGTTCTGTTTTTTAAATCAGCGGTTTCAACTTTGATTAAATAGGAATTTATTCTATTGTTAATGCCTTTTGCACAAACCAGAATTACGCCATCCATATCTGAACATACAATGGAAGACTCATTTTCACCTAAACCAAATACCTTGTAAAAATCCTGAGCATATGGTCCAATATGATTAACACCTTTTTGCGATTTATAACTCCAAAAATAAACAGGAACGGAACGCACCAATACCAATACACTTTCGGGATTAACTAATTGAATATTTCGCTTTTTTGTACTGTCACTAATACTTGACCAACTTCCTGAACCGGGAAACAAAACAACACCCATTGTATTTAATGGATCAGTATAAAAAACATACCCACCATCAGCACGGGTAACAAACATATAATTGGCAGAAGGAACGGTGTTTACCACTGCACTGCCATCACCCCAGATAAAACCACCTAATCTTGTTCCCGAACTAACCGTTGAACCTAAAGCGGAAGAAAAATTTCCTTGTGCAGTAATCGCAACTCCAAGTGCTGTTGTAACATTTCCTAAAGCATTTGCCTTATGTCCGATAGCTACTCCGGTTGTATTCGTGCAACGGTTATGCCGACCTATGCACACCGTTCTTATACCTGTGGCCAAGCAACTATCACCCATGGAAAACGAAGTTCCTGATCCTGCAATACCTGTTGCGGTTGATTTGTTCACCCTTCCAAAGGAAACACCATTGTCACCCGAAGCATCATTTCCTGAGCCTGAGGAAAAAGAATAATCTCCTGAAATATTATTTTCGCCAAAAGCAATGGAATATAATCCTGTATTTAAACTATCCCATTGGATCGCATCTGCTTTTCCTGCTCTAAATGCACTTCGCGTACCTGACCATACCATGGAAGCTCCAGGAGAAAATGGATGAGTTCCTGTACCAGGACTTCCTTTCATTAAAAAACCCAGGTTAGAATATAATGCATATCCCGGAATACTGGTTCCACTACCTTGTACAAAATCACCAGCAGGATTTATCGACCAAATCAAATTGTTATTAGTTTTAACAAGAAAAGAAATAGAATCATTCGTGCCAATGTAATTTTGATTGCATTGAAGATTACCATCCAATTCCCAAAGTTGATTTGGATAATAAATGGCATAATTTGCAGTATCTGCAAAAACAGTATGTATGGTTGAATCTGCTGTTCCGCTATTTAACGCAAACAAAACAGAATCAGAAAAAGCTGCATATGAAACTGTATCAATGACAAAATCCCAAACAAAATTCGAGCTATCTACATGGTTTGCTAATAAAGAATTCCATGCAAACAAAACAGTATCACTCGTGTGATCGATTGAATTATAAAATTCAATTCCATCATAGGAAATTAAATCTCCTTGTTGAACATTTAAAATAGTAGCATCAGAAAGTTCTTCCAGTGTTGGATTTTGGTCCAATGCAACCGCTGTATCAGTTTCCAAAGCATAGGGCTGTGCGAACAATCTTACATCACCAAGTGATTGAAATACGCCTGTTCCACTGGTGTCGAAATCGATGTGTAAGCTGATCTCAGCATCTAACCAGGGAATTTGATCAAAGGATAATACGCTTCCGGCATTGGTGGAAACACCGGTTCCGATAATCGTTGTAAGTAATCCCTTAGAGTCGGAAATCAATGAATGATCCTCTTGCCAAAAAACAGAAGATGGAACCAGGGTATTAAAAAAACTGAAACGAAGGGTGACGGAATGATTCGAAATTGGCCATGCATTGATATCGCGCATTACAGCCTGGTAATAAAAACCATTATTGGTTTGGGTCGATCCCACCAAAGCGCTTAAAACTAAAAAGAATAGAAGGGCCAGCCGTTTCATAACTTTACGAGTTTGAATTGATAGGTCCTGCCACTATTCACACCTAGAATATTCAGAAAATAGTATCCTGAATTTAATGCCGGTAAATCTGGTTGGTACAAATTAACCCCAGTATTTAATTTGCTTTGAAAAACAATTTGTCCGCTCAAGGAATACAATTTTACTTCCAAAGCTTCATCACTTCCTTCAATGCGCATGGTAAATGAATCCGAAAAGGGATTTGGAAAAACATATAAGTTGATTGGGTTCAATTCCGGTATTCCAACCGTGTAAATTTCAGGTTGAAGAAATCCTTGAGTAAAAGTAATTCCATTAGAAGAAAGTGTACTGGAAATTAATTCGCCGGGATTCGAATTTAATTCAATCTGTGCGTTGGAAGCTACTCCTGCCGATGAGCTTATTACATATGGAGTAATAGACTGCGCATTTATTCCATAAAAATGAAATAAAAAGAAAAAACTAATGAATGAAATTTTTCCAAAAATTATCGTAGTTCTTTTCCCAGGCATGACATCCAAAAGGCAATTGTTGATGATTCTTTTCAAATAATTCTTGCGGAAAGCGATCAAAGCCGAATGCAATTTCTTCGGAAAATGGCGCCACTCTAAAGCCCTTGTAAATTTGGGCTGCCCAAACCGACCAGAAAACATCTTCATTGTTACCGAATTCCTTCACGAAATTTAGTGAATTGTTACGATACCCTGCCATTCTGGCTAATATAATTGGTGAACGGAGCAAAAGACCTGACCAATTATGGAATTTTTGATGTTCCTTCCATACATTTTTAGGGGAATCCATGATTCTCCATTTTTTTAAGACCCTAAGGGAGGCTTCGATATTCCGTAAAGAAAAACCTCCGTTGCCCCCATATGGCATCCATGTCCCATCCTTTCCCTGAATGGGGGAGCCAATGTAATCGTAGGATAATTGCATCCAATTATCCAGTTCATCCCGAAAAACCCAGGTATCGGTTTGACAAATCAACATATGACTATAGTCCGAAAATCGCTTGAAAAACTCTATCGACATTAAAAGGCGATTATAGCCGGAAATCGAGGAAAAAAAAGAGGGATGGAAGAATTCGAATGGTAATTGAAATTTTTTGTAGGCGCTAATATCAAGCCCAAAAGGAGCGACAAATAAAATTCTTCGTTTTGTCAAAACAGAAGTTATGGAAGTAATAGATTTTTCCTCTAAATCACTAGGATTAGATTTATAAACTGGTATAATAATAACAGCGTTCATTTTCTATTGGAAATAATTGAAATAAACCTGTGAAATATGGACTTCCGGGAAAAATTACTAGACCTTTTCTTCTTTGAATAAATATTTTTCAAAATGCAAGACGTCTTTACTGAGGCCAATTGTAATTCAAATTCCTTCACTTTACCTAATTCATTTTCTTTCTTATAATATGAAATCAATGAATTTAAAATTTCTTCCTGTTGATACAGTAGATTTGATCGTATTGGTTCACCAAATACAGTAGAGAATTCACTTAGCATATCATTCCATTCCAAATTCCTGGAAATAGATTTGTAATTACTCCAAATACCACCTTCATGAATTCGATAAACTGCCATATTTCGATTAATAAATATTCCATGGCCAAATGAGGCATTGATTAAGTGTAAAGCATAATCGCCTACAGGTGCACTAAAAAGAATTTTATTTATTTCTCTTTCAAAATTATTCCGAAAAACAACACTGCAAGTTCGGATTATATTTCCTTTCGCAATCAGAGATGGTTCTACAATAGTGGGAGTAAATTCATTAAGGTAATCCTGAGAAATTTCCCCTCCTTTAAGTATTTGTACCGGATGAAATGAAAATGAAGCAGAAGGAGATTTTTCCAATGCTTTTACCTGAAGGTTTAATTTAGTTGTATCACTCCAATAATCATCACCTTCAAGTAAAGCGATAAATTCCCCTTTTGCGGATTGCAAAAGATCTAGAAAATTTTTTCTTCCGGTTCTTCGTCCATTAATATTTATCCCACTTGATCTATCCCTAATAAAATGGGTTATCAAATCAGGATACATTTTAGCATATTTCTCACAAATCATAGAGGTTCCATCTGTTGATCCATCATCACCAATTAAAATCTCCATCTCAAAATCATGCTTTTGATCAATTACGGAAGAAATTGCTCTTTCGATATAATCGAAATGGTTATAGGTTATGATACAAACACTAATTTTCATGTTTTATTCTCCCATGGAAATTCATCCCGAACAGGTGTTCTTTCAAGAAACTCACAAAAACGATGGTAATCTTCTTTTTTTGCAACATTTATTTCCAATAATTGATTTGGAATATGTCTGAAAAATTCTCTAACACAGTTATTATGAGAAAGGTAATAGTTTACCAAATATTCACGATTATACAAATCATTTTCAGGTGTACTATAAAGTAATCTATTAGAAATATATGGTCTGCCTTTAAAAATATAAGTTCCATTTTTCAAATCCTCTGCATTTGGAACGCGTTTCCCGTCTGAATAAAGTTTTGAATGAAATCGTATTAAACTGTCAGCCCAATCATCTGGACTATCTCTTTGCGTTAAAATAAATTTTGCTTTGGGATATTTATGATGAAGGTGAATGAACGTATAAGGTAAACAAAAAGGGACATCTTGAAAAGCTTCAGCAGTATCGCAAAAATCAAGTATATCAGAAAATTCTCTTTTCGCCCAATTCTCAAGAAGAAGCTCCCCTTTCCGTTGATCTCCTAATAAAAATCCTAATTCCTTTAGGGCAAGTTCAGTTGATGTTGTACCTGTTTTACCAAGTCCAATTACAAAAATCTTTTGCTTATAAATTTTATTTTTTCTGAAAACAAACATCAAAAATTCAAATTAAAATATGAAGAAGGAAGTTGTATTCCTGATAATTCTTGAAAATTATGATTTGCTGCTTCAAAATAAATTTTCATTTTTTCACTTATTTCAGGGCTGCAATAATAATCTAATTTGACTTTCTCTGAATTTGACATTGCAGACTTTGCTTCTGCAATTAATGATCGTTTCTTAATTACATCTTCATACAAAATAGATTCAGCCTCTACCAGCTTTAAATCAATAATTAAGTATTTTTTCAATCTATGTTTTTCAGCTGCACCATATAATTGCTCACCAAGATCATGTCGAGCATTTTTATTCAATTGAGACTTCATTCTGATCTCATTATCAGTTAATGCTTCGTTATAATGTTCAAAATCAACTTCCAGATATTCTACACCAATGGAATCACACAGATCATTAATCAGCTTAACCTTACTTTCGGACATGATCATAGATTTTGACTTTTCATTACGGTAATCTTCAAATAAAAAGACAGAACACGAATCTTTTCCAAATTCCTTTTCAATTGCTTTAAAAACCAAATCATATGAAAAATCGAAGTAATAACTACGATCCTGATATTTATATACCGAATATATGTATTCAGCAAAACTCCCAATGTAACCAACCCTTACAGATTCTCTGTATAAAGATTTGAAAACCTCAAATTGATTCCTTATGATCATGATAAAACCCAGGTCTTCACCAAACAAGGCTTTCAATCTTTTCAACTTTTCATTGAAATCAATAGAATCAAACGTAAATGAAAAGGAAAGATGTTCACTTGAAACGGACAACACCTTTTTTGACGAATTTTCTGCTTTTTGAATTAGTTTTTCTATATGTACTTTTAATCGTGGAAATTCTCGTTCAAAAAGAAAATTTTTACTCGTTTTTAAATACAATTCAAATATAGTATCGACAACATCATCAAAGTAACCAAGATTATCTTCTAAACCTATACCAAGATGAAACACATCTGGGTGCAAGGAAAAGAAATTCCGTTGTAAAGAGGTTGAAAAATTTTTAGGATATCCAATATGTACTACTTTTTTCATACTCAATGAAACTTTAACTCCATTACTCCAAAACCGGCGCCTCCAAAACCATCCCCATTATAAAACACCAAAAATTTTCCATTTTCCTTTGTTGGCAAAACACTTGTATATTCATTCATAATGGATTCCCATGGGGTATCCTTAGGAACTTTAAAGTCTACATCTTGATTCCAATCTATCCCATTATCCGAAACTGATAAACAAATCCTATAACCAGATTCAGGCTTATCTCTGTAACCATCAGCCTTTCTATTTGAATGTAACATATAGTATTTACTATTAAATCGCCAAACACAAGGCCGACCAATAGCATCAGTGTTTAAATCAAAATCAATACACGTTTTTTCTAAACGCATCCAATTTACACCGTCAGTTGACTCTGCATACCTTACATTATAAAAAGGTTCTGGCCTACCTGAGATTATTTCTACTTTAGAACAAGATAAATACCACATTTTCCACTTCCCATCTTCATTCATAACACAAGGTTGACCCACCCAAACCTGATCGGCGGGACCTCTATCCAAAATTGGTCCGGTAAACTTTCTTTTAAATGTGATTCCATTATCCAAGCTTTCGGCTAATCCAATTGCCAGGCGATATGCAGCAGATTCACTTTTATTCCAACCTGTATAATATAATAATAATGAATTGTTGTCCTTAATAAACCAGGAAGGCATTGCACCTGTTTCATCAAACATTCCAATTCCACCGTGCTTAAAACATAAATCATTATGAACATAATCTACCTTGGTCGGATCCTCAAAACTTACTTCAACAAAAGAAACACCTGATTGGCCAAATTGATCTCTTGTAGAAAAGTAAACTCTGATTTTTCCATTGCCCATATCCATTGCAAAGGGAACCTGAGCATGTGAAGTTGACCAAGCCTGATCACCTTTTGGTTTAAATACCCAACCTAATTTTCGTATTTCGACTTGAGATTTCATATTAATAAGCATCAATACTTTTTACACCGTCTTTTAGTTTAGCAGGACTACCCATGTACACCCCCCAAGGTTCGGTATCTTTTGTAATACTGGCTGACATTGCTACTAATGTTCCTTCTCCAATTTTTGTGTAGTCTCTAATTGTTGCATTTACTCCAAAAAAAGAATAAGATCCAACATCACAATGTCCGGAAAGCACAACATGAGAAGTAAAAAAAACATGGTCGCGAATTATGCCATGATGACCAATGTGATTCCCTGACCACAATACAACATTATTTCCGATTTTTGTAAATGGCTGAAGTGTATTATCCTCCAGGATAAAGCAATTCTCGCCGATATCGTTATTACAAACAGTTGCTTTTGAACTAATATAGGAGACGAATGAATAGCCCATTTCTTTTCCTTTTAAATAAATACTCTCACGAAGTGTATTCATTTTTTTTGCAGTCATCGGAGCGAATAATGCGTATTCGTTTGGAGGGTAAAAATCGTTAAGCTCTTCAAATGGAATAACAGGAAGTCCTTTAAAATGCTTCTCTTTTAAATATTCTTTATTTACTGTAAAAGCAACTACCTCATGAATTGAATCATGAGTTAAATAGTAATGGGCAAGTTCTGCAGTATCGAGAACACCAAAAATGACAACTTTAGCCATGATTAAGATTGTATTTTGACAGCATTAATTTTATTGAATCAACATTATTCCACATTAAAACATCAATCATTGATAAATATGGTACGAAAGGAAATTTACCTTGACTATATTCTGAATTTTGCATATCAATAAAACAAAGTTCTATCCCGTTTTCCTGAAATTTATCCGCATGATAGAGATGTTTTCCACCAGGCAGATTAACATACATTTCTGCATTATGGTGAAGACAGATGGATATAATTCGCTCTTCACCTTTTACGTCAATATTCGATAAAGATGATGATCTTGAGAATTGTTTTTGAAATCCTAAATAGGATGAAACATTAATAATTGATTTTTCAGCCCAGGTTGAAATCCGTTGATCATTTAAATCGATGGAAGAATCAATAATATCAAGAGTATTGGAATAAAATGGAGCCTTTTTATAATTCATTTCAATTGTCTTTAGAAACTTTGTACGCCACGCATCCGCATTAGCAACCTTCACATTATTTATCATTTCATTTTGACTTCCATTAGATAATGGAATGGTAAATAATGAAGGCTTTCCGTTAACTAAAATATTATTCCGATTAATCCATCCTTTATTTATATAGTTAACATTATCCAGAAATACAAAATGATCTGTTGCATTTAACAACTGATAATACCCTAAATAAGGGAAAAAATAAGGTTGCATAACCGCCAACTTCATAGGTTGGTTTTAATAAGATTTACGATTCTAATTTGATCTTCCCTATTTAAATCATGATAAAGAGGCAAACACAATACTCTGCGTGAAATATCTTCAGATATTGGACACGAATTCCCATTTACAAAAGATAATTCGTTCAATGAAGGATAAAAATATCTTCTAGGAAAAATATTTTCATTATTCATTTCTTTAATAACCTTCAAAACAATTTCTTCCGATGTAAAAACTAAAGGAAAATAGGAGTAATTATAGGAAACATCAGGAGAAACGGTAAGGGAATAAACAGTTCCTTCCTCAATAAATGATTCATGGTAGAATTCCCACTGTTTTTTTCGAACTTTCAAAATTTCATCAATACTATCCAATACACAATGGCCAACTGCTGAATGCACTTCGGAGTTTTTTCCATTGATCCCTAATTGATGGTAATTCTCACCTCTATGACCAAAACTCTTTAATAAAAACAATTGTTCCATTTTGGATAGATCTGAGGTAATAATAGCCCCGCCTTCAACCATGTGAAAGATTTTTGTAGCATGAAAACTTAGCGTACTCATGGCGCCAAAATTCAAAATTGATTTGCCCTGTAACTTCACTCCGAATGCGTGAGCAGCATCATAAATTACAGGTAAATTATATTTTTTTGAAATCTGTTCAATTCGTTCAACATCACAAGGAAATCCATAAACGTGGGTAAACAACATTCCTTTAACATCCTTATCAATATACTTTTCAATTAAATCAACATCTACATTGAAGTCAGTAGTGTTAATATCTACGAAAACAGGAACACAATTTTCCCATAAAATTGAATTTGTAGTAGCAACATAGGAATAAGGTGTTGTAAGAACTTTTCCACCATTTTCAATCCCCAAAGCACGCATAGCAATTTGAATAGCAATTGTGCCATTAGAGACAATTTGCAATCCAGAAACATTTAAATAGGAGGACAATCGAGATTCCAATTCATTTAATTGGGGGCCATTATTTGTAAGATGACCCGAATTCCAAACCTGAGATAATCTTACTTGCAATTTTCCACTTTCGGGAATAAAAGCTTTGGTTACAGTTATCATCTTATTGACGAATTTTCAATTTTCCAATCAAGTTTAGGAGCAAAATATCCTTTTGCTTTCCCCAACCATTGACCTTCTTCTTTTTGACCATCAACTATTGTAAAAGACAAAATACTGTCTAATGAAGTAATAACTTCTCTTCTATTTTTGACCATTAATAAATTTACTTCGATTGTGCCTGAATTAAAAAGATTTTCCGGCACTTTCAAAACTGCTTTATTGTATCCAATGTTTCCCTGATTTATTGTTAAACCACCAGTACCTGTTGCAAATAAAATCTCTCCTTCTGGGCCCTTAAATTGCAATGTAAAATCATGGCGATCCTTAATGTCAGACAAATGATAGGAAATTTCAATTCCAAGCATGTCATCCATTGAAATTGGGGCATCCGATTCTTTAGAAAAATTAACAACTTGAATGGAAATTAATTTACAATTTTCATTGCCAAATGCGCTGTTTAATTCCCAGCTATGAAATTTACGTTGCCCAACTTCCCCTCCTAAATATTTTGAAACTGCAGAATCAGGACTTCCGTCAAATATTAATTTTCCCTCTTCCAATAAAACACAACGAGTACACAAGGATCTAACTGCAGTCATATTATGGCTTACAAAAAGTACTGTACGTCCGCTTTGTGAAACGTCTTTCATTTTACCAAGACATTTTTTTTGAAAATCAGCATCACCTACTGCCAGGACTTCATCAATTACAAGTATCTCAGGTTCTAAATGTGCTGCGACTGCAAAACCTAAACGAACTTTCATTCCTGAAGAATATCTCTTTACGGGAGTATCGATATGGTGTTCAATACCTGAAAAAGAAATAATTTCATCTAATTTAGAGCGAATTTCAGACTTAGTCATTCCTAAAATGGCCCCATTCAAGAAAATGTTCTCTCTACCTGTTAGTTCAGGATGAAAACCTGTGCCAACCTCAAGTAAACTTGCAACTCGACCTTTTAATTTTATTTCACCTTGCGTTGGCGAGGTGATTTGCGACAAAATTTTTAATAAAGTTGATTTTCCTGCTCCATTTTTACCAATGATGCCTAATATTTCTCCTTCTACAACTTCAAAATTAATATCCCTCAATGCCCAAAAATCACCTTTTTCATTTGACCTGGGGCCAATAATGTTAGAGTCCGCTTCCTTTCCTTTAAGCTTCGAAATGAATTGGCTAATATCTTCACGTAAGGTTCCACTTCCGAAAACTCCAAGTCGATATCTCTTGGTTAAATGTTCTACTTTAATGACTGTTTTCCTGGAATTCATTATACAGTATCATTAAAACTACGTTCAACCTTATTAAATATGATAACGCCTCCCAAAACCATAATTAAGGTAATTACCAAGCTATAGGAAAGATGAAGCCAATTAAACTCACCTGTGCCCAAAAGACTATAGCGAAATGCTTCAATAATGGGCGTCATCGGATTCGCTAAAAGCAAATATTTCAATTTTCCTTCAACCGTATCAAGTGGGAAGATTACTGGACTGAAATACATCATTAACTGAACTCCAAACCCTACAAGAAATGAAATATCTCTATATTTTGTTGTTAAAGAAGAAACAAGAATTCCAGCTCCAAGAGCTAAAAACGCCATAAGTATCAACAGTAATGGAAGAAAAATTATGGTGATATTTCCATTAAAGGAATAATTTTCAACCAAAATAAAATAAAGTAAAAACCCAAAAAAAGTCAACAGTTGAATTCCAAATGAAATTAAATTAGAAATCACAATAGAGATAGGAACACTTAATCGAGGGAAATATACTTTGCTAAAAATATGAGCATTCGAAATAAATGTTGTAGAAGTTTTTGTAAGTCCTAAGGAAAAATAACTCCATGCAATGATACCCGATAAATAAAATAAAATTTTTGGACTCCCATCAGTGCTTAAACCCGCAATATTCCCAAAAATTATGGTAAACGTTAAGGTCGTAAGAAGCGGCTGAATAATATGCCAAAGTGGGCCAAGAACAGTTTGCTTATAATTCGCTACAAAATCTCGTCTTACAAATAAAAAAACTAAATCCCTATACCTCCAAAGTTCAGAGAAACCAAAATGCCATAGCTTTCGGTCAGACTTTATGATAACATCCCAGTCTTTAGTATTATCCTTCATTACCGTCTCTTTTCTTCTTCCTTTTCACTGAAGCATTTTCCTTCTTATTGTCCTCTCCATAACCACTTCCATAACCACTTCCATAACCATAGCCGTAACCATAGCCATAGCCGTAGCCGTAGCCATAGCCGTATCCATAACCATATTTCGCGTAATAATACTGAATGCGTTTCATCTTAATGCTGTTCAGAACCAGACCTACGGAAGTTTGTGTTTCTTTGGATAGGATTTCTTCCAAAAACTTCACCGCATTTCTGGTGGCGTATTTGGTATTCATTACAATAATGGCAGTATCCACTTTCGGTATTAATGACAATGCATCGCTGATTAATCCAATTGGTGGGGTATCCACAACTACAACATCGTATTTCGATTTACCAAATTCAATCAGTTCATCCACCAATTTTTTCACCACCAGCTCTGAAGCATTTGGAGGAACGGGTCCTGCAGTGATTATATCCAAATTATCCACATCTGAATGATGGATAATGGTTTCTATGGAATCTCTTCCGATCAGGTAAGTAGATGTACCTTTTGAGTTCTCCATTCCCATCGTCTTGTGCACCTTTGGCTTGTGGAGGTCAAAGTCAATTAACAAAACTCTTTTTTCAGACTTGGCGAGAATATATGAAAGGTTAATAGAGCAAAATGTTTTTCCTTCACCGGGGTGTAAAGAGGAAACCAAAAACACTTTAGGTTTCGAAAAATCTCCATAATACTGTAAGGTTGTCCGGAGACTTCTGAACGATTCAGTAATTTGAGATTTTGGTTGTTCTTTAATAATGATTTTATCGTCGGAAACATTTGCAGAAAATGGAATCCCTGCCAAAATATTTAAACTTGTAAGGGACGACAACTCTCTGATATTTTCAATTCGTTCGAAGAAAATATGCCTGAAAAACGCTACAATAGATGCTAAAACCAATCCGATCAAAAGAAAATATAAAACCTGCTTTTGTTTTCGGCCGGGATTAATTAATCCCACTACCCGTGCAGATTCAATCAGGCGAACCTGAGGAATAATACCCGCGCGGGCAATAACAGTGGATGCACGTTTTTCTAATAGAAAAACATATAATTTCTCATTCACTTGAAGCTTACGTTCAATGCCAATCATATCCCGCTCCGATTTCGGAATAGCCTTAATTAAGCCTTCGTAATAGTTGATTTGCTTTTGAACATCATTCATGCTTTCACCAATCGCTTTTCGGGTATTCTTTATGTAAATCAATAAATCCTTTTTCAGCAATTCCATTTTTCGGTCAACAGCCTTTATGATCTCACTGGATTCTGTAACACTGTGTTTTTGTTCTATGCGCTTCAGTTGAATATCATATAGCTCATTGAGTGTGGATTCTAAATAATTATCCTTATCCAAAATATAAAACGATGGAGGCAATAAGCGTTCATTATCGTTCATAAAGACGTAATCCTCCAGTGAATTAATACTTTCAATTTTCAGTTCCAGTTCTCGCTTTTTTGCGTCATAGCGTACCAACTCCTGAAAATATTGTTCACTTTCCTTCGGAAGATCAATAATTGCTTTTTTCGTTCGGTATAATTCCAATTCTGTTTCAATGGAATCCATAATTGAAGTAACCTCATCCAATTGCTTTTCTATATACAACCGGGTACGTTCATTAATTTCCATTTCCGACCTCAGGGAATAATTGACATAAACATCCGAAAGTGTATCTAAAAACATTTTTGCGCGTTCCGGAACCTCATCCTGAACTGTGATGGTTAAAATGGAAGTGTATTCTTCATTTTCGATGCTTAGTCCATTCAAAAATTTACGAATCAGATTTTCTCTGCTATGAACGGTAAACTGGTAATGATTCATGCTAAGTTTCTCAACCGTTTTTTTATTGAGAAGCTCATTGGTTACCACTCTCATTCTAAAGTTTTCATCAATAATTTCTTCGTTAAATGGAAAGGTTTTAACAAACTCATCGCCATTTTTAGAAAAACTTACTGTGAACGTTTTGAGGTCGTTTATTCTGAAATCAATAGGGAACTCATATAATCCATCATTGATTAGATCGATGTCCCTAACGTGGAAGGGCATTCCACCAAAAAGCTCTGTGGTTTTAATTCGACCAACAATGTAATAGGATACTTTAAAATCTAACCGATCAAGTGCATTACCAATGATATCTCTCGATTTCAGAATCCGCATTTGATTATTGATATCATTGTAAACACCATAGTACCCAAGCCCTTTATACAATGGATTTTGGTAATCATAGGTTTCTCCGGATTTAAGCAGAATCTGACAGCTTGCTCCGTATTGTTCAGATTTTCGGTGCGCAAAGAAATATCCTATAATGGCTAACATTAAGGGGAGTCCAATAAAAATCCACCAATTTTTAACCAGAATCCTGAGGATTAATCTCAGGTCTTCCATTTCAATTAGTGCATTATTGTTTTTCAAGGTTTTAGCCACGAGAGGATGAAAATTGATGAATGACAAATTAACCCAAAAAAAACGAATTCTCCATTGAAAAAAATGATGAATTATCAGTGGAAATACTGTTTTTACACGATAAAACCACCGATTTATGGTATTTTTGTCGTTTTCAAAATAATTCTTTAGTAAATTTACCCATTAAGAAATTGGGCTATGTATAGATTTGTACCACTTATTTTTGTTCTTGCAATATTATCTAATTCAAGTATTGCAGGCACGTTTACCTCCAATGGAACCGGAGCCTGGGACCAACCCGGAACTTGGATTTTTTCCGGAGATGCCAATGGGATTCCAGATGCAGATGATGATGTTACTATTCTATCTGGCCATGTAGTTACTGTTGGTGGCGGCATCAACGGGAATTGCCTGACATTAACCGTAAACAATGGCGGTAATATCGCTATTGGTTCTGCCGTACTTTACATTTGGGGTGATTATACCAACAACGGTATAGAAAGCAGTTCGGGTGCTATTTCCTTTAAAAATTCCGGCCTTATTAGCGGGACAGGTACGTTTGGTGCTAGTGTTCGTTACACTATCGCAAATACCAGAACTATCAGTGCCGGTACAGTTATAACAAAAAACGTAACTGTTCGTTTCCTCGACAATGTGGTTGTAACTAACAATGGATCTCTTACTTTAACATCAACCGTAAACGGCAACAATGTTACTTTTACCAATGGAGCAACAGGAAGTTTAACGCTTAAAACGACCGGATTTTTAAACGGAGCCGGAAATGTATTTAACGCTTCAGCGTCAGGAAATACGGTCACCGTTCAATACAATTCCAGTACGCTACCTGCAGCCAGCTCAAGTACATTTCATCACCTGGTGATCAATGGAACAAATATTACCCAGCCTTCTTCTTCCGTTGTAAATGGTAACTTTACAGTGAACGCATCCAGGAGTTTCTCCATGAACGGCTTCGATTTTAGCGTTGGTGGAAATTTTGCGAATTCAGGAACATTTACCGTTTCTACCGGTAATGTAACATTCAATGGAACAAGTGCTCAAAACGTGACTTCCTCTTCTGCAATTGCCTTCAACAATGTAACGTTTAACAATGCAAGCGGGGTTAATGTAAACTCTGGCACTTACACCATTAGCGGAGTAATGACTGTATCGGCTGGAAACGTAAACACAGGAAGCAACCTGATTACACTTCTCTCCAATGCAGGATCTACTGCCCGTATAGCCCCTGTTACTGGTTCCATCTCCGGATCCATGACAATCCAGCGATTTATCTCTGCCCGCTCGGCAGGATATTCAGATATGTCCAGCCCTGTTGTATCTTCCACCTTTCAGGATTGGGATAATGAGTTATTGCTAATCTACCCGTATAATCCTCCCGGATCATATCCATCCCAATGGTCGTACAATGAAGATGTGCAATTTGATTATGTTCCGATTACATCAGCTGCAACTGCACTTACTCCAGGAGTTGGATATGAGGTGTATTTAGACTCGGACGGAGGTTATACCACCTTTAACGCCACCACCTTAACAACAGTTGGAACGCCGAATACAGGAGCCGTGAATGTAACTGTGACCCGGGTTAATGATGGATGGAATTTAGTTGGAAATCCGTTTGCTTCTTATGTTTCCATTAATACTCTTAGAAGCCAGAATTCTGGCGAAATCGCAGCTACCTGGGGTTTTTATGACGAAACCATTTCAGACTTTTCATATACCACCGGTGGTGAGGTTGCTCCTCATCAGGGATTTTGGGTAGAATCGAATTTAGCCTCTACAACCTTAACCTTTAATGAAACGGCTAAAACAACGACTACCTCGAGTACCTTTAGAAACAGCGAAGAGGTTCGACTTGCGCTTAAGCTGGAAAGTGAAGGTTTAACCAAATTTACTTCTAGTACCTATTTCGAGTTTTTAGGTAATACCTCAACGGAATATGAACAAGGCACGGATGTTACTTTCAAAAAAGTACCTCATCAGCATGCTCCTGCTCTTTATTCATATAGCACAGATGGAAAAGCGCTACGTATTTCCAAAATGCCTTTTGAACTGGAAAAGCAAATCCCCCTCGAATACAACGTTGGCATTGAAGGTTTCTATACGCTTTCGATTAACGACATGAGTATTGCGCAGGATTTGGGTTATAGCTGCGTGGTGTTGGAGGATAAAAAAACTGGTTCGTTCCACGACCTCAGCTCGGGGGCTTACCGTTTTAATGCAAGTCAGAATGAAAAATCGCGTTTTGTACTGCACCTCAGCAACAACAACAGCGCCTGCGAAAAAATTCAAAGCTCAGCAGTTGCCGCATTGGAAGGTGTTAACATCAATCGCACCAGCGAAGGTGTGTTTGTGGAGTACAATTTAGATAGCGACCAAAGCTCGGTGATTTCTGTTGTAAATGTACTGGGTCAGGATATCGTTAATGCCCGCAGCGTTAGCGTATCCACCGGAAAAATCCGCATCCAGTTACCGGCCGACTACAGTGGTATTTTCATTGTAAACGTGCAACTTGGCGATAAAATGATCAGCAAAAAATTCTTTAATCTCTGATTTTAATTAGATTTGCACCATGTCGAAGAAATTCCTCTTACTTATTTTTCTGGCCTTTCTGGCAACGCAAATCAACATGGCTTATGCCGGTATGGGTATGGGTCCTCCCAACCCTCCATGCGGAGTAGCGCCTTATCCTCCATGTCCGGTGCCTATTGATGGCGGACTTCTTTTCCTGGGGGCAGCCGGTGCCGCTTTTGCCGGTAAAAAGCTTTACGATAAGAACAAAAAACAACCTACTGCATAATACGATCCCCGGTCCTCCGGGGATTTTTTTTCAACGAATATGGACCTGAATCTCCGGCATCCGATCGCAAAATTTCTGCTTCGCTTTGCAGGACTGTATTTGCTCTGGTTCCTGCTTTACGATTTATGGCTTCACCCGAAGGGTGATTTGGACTCGGGTGTTGTTTTTTACACCATCTGGATGGCAGAAGATCTCCTGGAATTGCTCGGTTATTCGGTAGTAACCTACAGCAGCAGAATTCTTGCGGTGGAAGGAACCTCCGGTCTATCGGTTGGTGATGCCTGCAATGCCGTAACGCTGATTGCATTATTTGCCGGATTTATGATTGCCTATCCCGGAAAAATAAAACGCAAACTCTATTTTATTGCACTCGGTTCCATTTCTATTTATGTACTCAATGTATTGCGCATTGTTGCACTTGCCGTGATGGAAACCATTTCCAGAAGTGTTACGGAATTCAATCACAGTTACACCTTCACTTTTCTGATGTACGGCTACATTTTTTTCCTCTGGTATTGGTTTATCCGTAAAGAAGAAAAAGAAAATCGACAGGCAGCATGAATCGTTGGCGAATGGTTGGTGGTATTCTTGCAATGATTTTCCTCTTTGCATGTTGCGGTTTATACCGTGATGCCTTTTTTCGTCACCTCAACGCGCAGATTTCTGTGCTCGAATACGGAACCGATTCCTTCGAATTTCAATTTGGACTCCAATTCATGGGTAACCTGAGTCTTGCTGCCCTGCTGAAACTAAAATGGATAGCTACATTGGGATTTTCATTGGTGTTTTTTGGAATTTCCTGTTTGGGAATCCGCATTTGGTTTCATCGCCGTGAACATTATTTCTGGCTGATTTTAATTTACGCTGCAGCCATTGTTTTATCGGCACTTGCCATGCTGGTGGGAAAAATTTCGGGGATGCAAGAGCAATGGTATTATTTTGCGCGCTGGATGATGGGTGCGGCACAATCGCCGGTATTATTTTTGATTGTTGCGGCATTATTGCTTTCGCCATTGGCAAAAACAACATCTTCTACTCAAACACCGGAATAGATCCCTGATACGGATCTTTTTTGAGCGATTGAATAACGGCCCTGCGCCACGATAATCCCGCCGGAGCATTGATGATTTCATAGAGTGGATATTCATCGCTCAACACCAGTGCATCCTCTAAATTCAATTCTTTTTCCGAATAAAAAACAGCATTGTCGGGTATAGGATTTCTCCCTGCAACAAAAACCAGATTTCGTGTTTCCACATCTTCATGCGTGGGCCAGATAATCGCTTCCAATCCCGCATGGCGTATGGTTTTAAAAATACAACGGGCACCTCTTCCTTTTTCTCCATCAATAAAACCGAAACTGTTGATCAGTAAAATTCCATTTTCCGAAAGCAAGGTTTTGATTTCCTCTATGCTTTCACGGGTGATTAAATGACTGGGGGTATCTTCTCCTTTAAACGTATCGAATAATATTAAATCGTATTTATTTTTCGTAGTGCGGATAAAATGCCGGGCATCGTCGATGTTCACCTTCACCTCGGGTGATAGTCCAAAATAGTTCCGAGCCACGTATTCCATTCGCGCATCGAGTTCGCAAACTTCTACCTGAAACCCCTGGCGGTATAACATCTGGGCAGCGGATCCTCCTCCTAAGCCCAATACTAATGCCTTTGGTTGTTCTATGCTAAAGGTATCAGCAAGCGTCTCCAGTTGATGAATGTAACTGAAATACATTTCTTCCCCGGCGGCGGTATCGGCATAGGGATTATACATCGATTGCGAAACGCGGTTTACAAATAACCAGCGGGTGTATTGGCCGTGGCGAGAAGTGTCGCCCGAATAAATATCATTGGGAAAATCGAGGATCATGACTTGTCCCAATAACCCTTCTGAGTTGTAAACTAATTTTACTGCATTGGCCAAACGGGGAGCTGCTGCAAATTGTAGCATCCAGAAAAAAAAGAAAAGCAAGGCTAATCCGCTAAAGTCTTTTTTTTTTAAAAGCAGAATTGCCGGATAAATTCCCAATACAATTCCGGTGATGATGGCCGGGTAGCTGAGTCCGAAATAAGGAATAATCCAAAACCCAAATGCAAAAGTGGCAAGGATTCCTCCCAGTGTAGAAATAGCGTAAATGGTTCCGGCCGCTTGTCCGGCATGCTCCACATCGCGTGTAATATTCCGGATAATTAATGGCGAAACCATTCCCATCATAAACACCGGAGGGAATAAGATGATGAGTGAACTAATGGTAACGGCCGGCAAGAGGGATAAATAACCGAATAGGTGCAAAGTGAATTTTCCGGTAAAGGGTAACAGGATCATAAAAACCGCAGCAAGCACCAGCACTTTGTACAAGGCCTTTTCCGGATCTTTTTTCGAAGAGAAAAATCCGCCCGTAAAATATCCACCGGCTAATCCACCGAGGGTAATGGCCATTACGGCCGACCAAACATAGAGTGACGAACCGAAAAAGGGTGCCATCATTTTGGCCCCGATCAATTCCGCGGCCATCACCGAGGCTCCTTCGAGAAAGGAAAGTAAAAGAAATGTTTGAGCGGCTTTCACACAACGAAAATAGTCAATTCTTTATTCCTTATTTAATCCCCTATCTTCGTTATGATGGTAGAGCATTGGATATATGGAATAAAAAGCGGTAAAGGAAAAATCCTTCTCCTTGCCTTTTTCTTGCGTTTACTCTGGCTTCTGACCCTTCCCCATCCTGAAAACAGCACGCGACTGGCCGATTCCGAGGGCTATATTGCTATTGCGCAAAACATCATGAACGGAAACACCTACAGCATGAGTGTTGAAGAACCTTATTATCCCGATGTATTCCGCACGCCACTTTATCCCTTGTTTTTAATATTAAGCGGGGGTCAATCGGAGCTATACTTTTTCACCCTGGTGCTACAGCTATTCATGTCGCTCTGGATTATTCACCGGGTGATGCAATGGACCGAACAACTCAGCGCTAATAAAAAAATAATTTACCTGATGGGTTTGTTGCTGGCAATGGATATTCCTTCTATTGTTTTTTCCACCCTGGTGATGACGGAAACCTTGTTTTCTTTTTTGCTGATTGAAGCATTTTACCAATGGAAACAAGCATTCGACAGCGGCAGGCCAAGACTTTTTTTATGGGGATCGTTCTTGTTGGGACTCGCCGTTTTAACCCGCCCGATTCTGCTTTATTTTCCGGTCCTTCTCAGTGTTTTTTTATTGGTAATTACTCTCAGAAAAAAAATAGGCTGGCGCATTTTTATTTACATGCAAATTCCTTTTTATGGAATGATTTCACTGTGGATGCTACGTAATTTCATGATCATGGGTCATTGGTATTTTTCCTGCATTGGTAGTTTTAATATGGCCTATTTTTCGGCTGCCCAGCTTCGCTCGGAACAGGAACACATTTCACTGAATGAAGCGCGTCATCAATTATTCGAAGAAGCACATCAGCACATCGGGAAAAATCCCTATGAATATCCCTTAGAATTTTACGGCGCATTACAGGAACTGGCATTGCGGGAAATAAAAAATCATCCGTCATCTGCCATCTACCATGCACTCGGTGCTGAACTTCGGCTTTGGTTTTATCCCATGCGCGGATATCTGCTCCAACAACGCTCGGGCGAAGCAATGCAACAAGCCTGGAGAAATACCGAAACTGATCCCTTCACCTTCCTGCTCATCATCGTGCAAGAGTTGCAAACAATGATGATTTGGACCGGCGTAGTATTGGCTCTTTTCTCGATTAAAAACTGGCTGAACCTAACTTATTTCACACTTCTTATTCTGCCCCTCATTTATGCCTTCATCACCGGTAGCGGTGCAGAAATGGAGGCCCGTTTTCGCATTCCCTGGCTGCCTTTTTTACTGGTTTTAGCAGCATTGGGTTATTATCACCGGGTGATGAAAAAAGGAATAGGCGCAGAACAAGCTTAAAGGATAATTTTCTTTTTATCTTCGCCCCATATTTTTCCTCTATGAAACGCGACGAAACCATTTTCCATTTAATCGATGAAGAAAAAGAACGTCAGACTCGTGGTATCGAGCTGATTGCTTCTGAGAATTTTGTAAGTGAACAAGTGATGCAGGCCATGGGTTCTGTACTCACAAATAAATATGCAGAAGGACTTCCCTCCAAGCGTTATTACGGTGGTTGCGAAGTAGTAGATAAAGTGGAACAATTGGCAATAGATCGTTTAAAACAATTGTTCGGTGCAGAATGGGCCAATGTACAACCTCACTCGGGTGCTCAGGCAAATGCCGCTGTAATGCTGGCGGTTTTAAATCCGGGAGATACCATTCTCGGTTTCGATCTGAGTCACGGTGGTCACCTCACACACGGTTCACCGGTTAACTTTTCAGGAAAATTATATCGTCCGAATTTTTACGGTGTAGAAGAAGCTACAGGTCGTGTTGATTATGATAAAGTGGAAGCCAAGGCCAAAGAATGTATGCCAAAACTCATCATCTGCGGTGCCTCTGCCTATGCGCGCGATTGGGATTATGCCCGTTTGCGCAAAATTGCAGATGGAATTGGTGCTTTGTTAATGGCCGATATTTCTCACCCTGCGGGATTAATTGCTGCGGGATTACTGAACGATCCGATGCCGCATTGCCATATCGTTACCTCAACCACACACAAAACCTTGCGCGGACCACGCGGTGGAATCATTATGATGGGGAAAGATTTTGATAATCCGTGGGGACATAAAACACCAAAGGGTGAAATCAAAAAAATGTCGGCACTTTTAGATGCAGCCGTTTTCCCGGGAACACAGGGTGGTCCGTTGGAACATGTGATTGCTTCCAAAGCTGTTGCTTTTGGTGAAGCACTTTCGCCTGAGTTTAAAGAATACGGAAAACAGGTAATAAAAAATGCAGCAAAAATGGCGGAGGAATTTATTGCCCGCGGATATAAAGTGATTAGCGGAGGTACCGATAATCACAGCATGCTGATTGATCTCCGTTCTAAAAACCTGACCGGTAAAGCCGCAGAAAATGCCTTGGTACTCGCCGATATTACAGTAAATAAAAACATGGTTCCATTCGATGACAAATCGCCTTTTGTTACTTCGGGAATTCGTGTTGGAACGCCGGCTATAACTACACGCGGACTGAAAGAAAACGACATTCCGAAAGTGGTGGAACTGATGGATAAAGTGTTAATGAATATGGACAACCAATCGGTGATTGATGAAGTGAGAAAAGAGGTGAATCAACTGATGGGTGGTCGCCCGCTGTTTGCATGGTAATTGAAAAGGACTCTTCGGAGTCCTTTTTCTTTACAACCTTTTGCTCTTCGCTGCGTCTTGCTTTTGTTATATTTATACAATGATCCCTTTTCATCGTCCCACGCTTACCGGCCTCGAAGAAAAATACCTGGCCGATTGCATCCGTGAAAATCACTTTTCCGGTGGTGGTTCATTTACCCGGGCGTGTACTGATTTTTTGAAAAAGGAATTTTCTTTTCCCGAAGTTTTTCTCACCACCTCATGCACGGCTGCACTCGAAATGGCAGCTTTGCTGATCGATATTCAACCCGGCGATGAGGTGATTGTTCCCTCCTACACTTTCGTGAGCACGGCCAATGCCTTTGCATTAAGAGGAGCACAAATACGCTTTGCCGATTCCTGCAAAGATCATCCGAATATCGATCCGCAATCGGTTCGCAAATTGATCAATGAAAAAACAAAAGCGATAGTGATTGTGCACTATGCAGGAATGGCTTGCGATATGGCAGCTATCATGAAACTGGCTATGGAGAAAAATATCTTTCTCATAGAAGATGCTGCCCAATGCGTTTTTTCGCAGTACAACGATACACCTCTTGGAAGCTTTGGAGATCTGGCGGCTTTTTCTTTTCATGAAACAAAAAACATTCACTGCGGAGAAGGCGGTGCTTTGGTGGTGAACAATAAAAAACTAAGAGCTCAGGCAGAAATTCTATTGGAGAAAGGAACCAACCGCATCGAATTTTTACGAGGTAAAGTGTCATCGTACGAATGGAAATCGATTGGTTCTTCGTATACACCTTCAGAATTAAATGCTGCTTTTTTACTGGCACAACTCACAGCGGGAAAAGACATCACGCAACAACGCATCAGTAACTGGAATTTTTATTTCGAGCAACTACATAATGTAAAAAGCGAACACTGGGGACTTCCACAGGTAGAAGATTATATGCGGCACAATGCGCATCACTTTTTTATTCGTTGTAAGGATAAGGAAACGCGCGACCGGCTTATTTCATGGTTTGCAAAAAACGATATCAAAGTGGTGTTTCATTATTTGCCTTTGCACCAAAGTGAATTTGCAAAACAACATTATGGAGATGTATCCCTACCGCATGCAGAAGCTTTTGGCGATGCATTAATTCGTCTCCCACTTTATCATTCCATTACAAAAGCAGAAATGGAACAAGTGATAAAAACCTTGCTTGCGTTCTGATGCTTATTGCTGAATATAGCGGTAAGTGATGGTTCCCTCCTGAGGTTCCGGCGCAGTAGATGAGGCTTCGAATTTTGCACGGTACACATAGGTCATGGCCGCACTGCGCATGCAATCGTCGGTGACATTCGACTTTGAATTATCGATACTCGCACTTGTTACTTTTCCGCTGCGGTTCACTTTTATTTTCATCACAATGGTGCCACTACCGATACAGGTATACGAAGGCTTGGGAAGTTTTTCGTGTCTTCGTCCGCCAAGATCATAGTCCACTGTAGTTGTTCCCTTCATCGCCCCGGAAGAACTACCCTCGTTATTTTTTTTGTCGTTGGGATCGGGATTCGGATTGGGATTGACTTTTTCTTTTTGCGTATTGGTTTGAATCGCATTCGGATCGCCGCCTCGCTCGTTAGCCAGTTTATCAAACTCCGCTTTCTCCATGGCTTTTAATTCCTCGTACACACTTTTCTCTACACTCGACTTATCGAAACGTGCATCGTATTTCTGAGTACTTGCTTCCTGTTTATCGGCCTTATTAAATTCGGTATTGATAATTTTTCCATTGGCATCTGTCTGCATCAATTCTTCGGGTTTAGGATCTTCCTGCACCACTTCTACGGGAATAGAACTTTCCTCCTCCAGCTGCAGCGCCGGAACGTATTTGGTGACCACCACACTCTGGCTATACACCAGAAAGCCCATGTGCAACACAAAGGTTCCGATAATTCCCCAACGGTGTTTTATGATAAAATCACTAATCATTTACGCTACAAATCTACGTTTCCTGCCTATCAACTGTTACCCTTTTCCTTGTGTTTCGTTCACAAAAGTGAAATCAAAAAATAGAAATCCATTTAGAAACAAACACAACAATCTAATAAACAGTTGATTACGATATTAATGGTAAACATTCAAAATATTAATCCTGCCTCATTCGTCTTACTGTTCAATTAAAGGGAATCATTACCTTTGCCCCTTCTAAAAAACAACACGTTCAATGGATAGAAATTCCGTTATTGGATTAATCCTCATCGCCGGAATACTGGTGATTTTTTCCATTTTCAATTCGCCTTCGGAAGAAGAGCAGCGTTTAATTGCTCAACAACGCGATTCAATTGCCCGCGCCGAAGAGGCAGCTCAGAAAACAAAACTTCAGGTTGAAAAAGACAGCAGCAAAACTGCCGTTTTGAACAATGCAGGAAATGAAGTAGTGGTTCCGGCAACAGATTCAAGTTTAATTGGCTTAAATGCTGATTCCCTTTCTGCCGTTAGAGATTCAATTCAAATGGCACAGGAAAGTTCTAAACTGAATGAGCGTTTTGGAATTTTTTCTGCTTCTGCCAAAGGAGAAAAGAAATATGCCGTTATCGAAAACGATAAGATCCGTGTAACCACCACCAATCAGGGTGCACGCATTGTAAGTGCCGAGGTAAAAAATTACCGCACCTATAGCGATTTCGTTGCCAATAGCGATCAGCCTTTACGTTTGTTCGATGAAGATTCTACCAGCATCGGGTTGCGTTTTAACATGGGCAACCTGCAACTGAATACGCTTGACCTTTTTGCTCAAACCACTTCCGGACCTTTGCTAAAAGTCAGCGGCGAAAACAATAAAATCACCTACCGCTTTGCAACTGAGAATGCAGGGAAATACCTCGAAGTAGTCTATACGCTTCCAGAAGATGGATATGCCATTAAAATGGATATAAATGTGGTGGGATTGGAAAGTGAAGGCGTTGCATCATCGTTGGAGATGAACTGGAATTCGAAATTACTCTCTACCGAGCGATTGGTGGATAATGAAAAAATCACTTCCTCTGTATTCTTTAAATACACCGAATCCGGAAGATCTTATTTAAGTGAATCATCTTCCGATCAATTGACCCTGGAAGCAAATGCTTCATGGATTGCCTTTAAACAAAGTTATTTCTCGGCAGTAGTGATGTCGGAAAAGGGAATTAATTACGATGGATCTCAAATTTCCATCAACATGATTAATTCTAAAAAGTACATCAAAGAATACAATGCCGATTTAAATATTTCCACTGCAGATGCTGCAAAAAGTAATGTGGCTTTACAATTCTATTTCGGTCCCAACGACCGTGATGAACTGGCGAAGTTCAACAATGGTATGGAGGACATCGTTAACATCGGTTGGGGAATTTTCGGTTGGGTGAATAAGTGGCTGGTTATTCCGGTATTTAATTTACTGGATTCACTGGGCATCAATTACGGTTTAATCATTATCCTGTTGACCCTGATCGTAAAAATCATCATTATGCCATTGACTTATAAAAACTATAAGTCGAGCGCAAAAATGCGTGTTTTGAAACCGGAAGTAGATGAAATCGGAAAACGCATTGGAACGGATGATCCATTGAAAAAACAACAAGAGGTAATGGCCCTCTACCGTAAATCCGGTGTAAATCCTATGGCGGGTTGTATTCCTATGTTAATTCAGATGCCGGTATTGATTGCCGTGTTCCGCTTTTTCCCATCGGCAATTCAGTTACGTCAACAAGGCTTCCTGTGGGCTGAGGATTTATCTTCCTATGATTCTGTTTTAAATTTCGGATTCAGCATTCCATTGTATGGCGATCATATTTCATTGTTCGCTTTATTAATGGCTGTATCTACCATTTTAATTACACGCATGAACAGTGGACAGATGGACACTTCCATGCCAGGGATGAAATTCATGATGTACTTCTTCCCGGTAATGATGATTTTCTTCTTCAACAGCATGGCTTCCGGTTTGAGTTTCTATTACTTCATCTCAAACATCATGTCGCTGGTAATTATGTGGGGAATTAAAAAATGGTTCATCGATGAACAAAAAATTCTGGCTCAAATTCACGAAAACAGAAAAAATCCGAAGACTCAAAAGAAATCCGCATTCATGCAACGTCTCGAAGAAGCTCAGCGCATGCAACAACAGAAAAAAAATGGCGGTAAAAAATAATAAAGCATAAATCGATATAAAAAAAGACGACCAATGGTCGTCTTTTTTTATTATAGTACAGCTATTTTAACCGATTTAATCCAATCCTATAAATGTCCCCTTCGGATGTTTTACACTATACATCAATTTAAACTGATTGTTTTGTCCGGGTTCCAATTTTATTTTCCAGGTTACCACACCGGTTTGATCATTCAGTGACCCGCCACTTTTTTCTTCCCGTTTAACTTCAATAGAAGAAACAGAGGATAATGGAAACTGATCCTCGATAATAATATCGATGGCTTTGTTTTTACCATTGCGTACTGTAATATCCCATTGTCTGGAAGTGGTTTGATCATTACCGATAAATTGTCGTTTGCTATATTCTTTCACTTTTTTTCGTTCAACCCGCACGCCTTTATCGCGACCTAATGAAATATCGAGTGTATCCTTCAGAAATTTTGTATCGAGTAAGGTATTGCCGATAAAGGTATTTTCGAAAAATACATTCGCTTGTCCTTCCAGAAAATTGTATTGCTCCCAATCACTCATGCGTGCAGTGAGAAAAACATCTTTATCTAACCGCGGAGCGCAATAATATTGATATTGAGCAGGAGCTAGAATACTTTGAATTTGCACGGTGTAAGATTGCTGATTGGAGGGAATCGAATATTTTTCTTCAATTACAAATTCCGCATTAACAATGTTGAGTTGTGGACTAACCTGCGGCTGCGCATTTTGGGTTTGTCCGGATTTTTTAGACCGTGTTTTACGAATACTTTTCACCTCCACTTCCTGCAATGAAGTCGCATTCATCATCATGCTTGGTGACGCATAATACAATTGCGAAGTGCCTTCATTGGCAATGATGGCTCCATCTGCATAACCCATTCCATTTCCACTAAAAACTATTTCCGGACGCTTATCCACAGCCACTACAATTTCTTCTTGTTGTTTTAAGGGTTCCATGTAAACAATAAATTCATCATCGTTCACACTGATGGATTGATTTTGATATCCGACAAAAGAAATCGTTAAAGCATTCCCGTTTTGTGGCAAGGTCAATGCAAATTTCCCTTCCGAATCGCTGGTGGTTCCCACATTGGTTCCGTTTACCATAATCACACTTCCCTTTAAAGGCTCTCCGGTTTCTTTGCTGTAAACAACACCTTTCACTTTTACATAGCGGCTATCGGTATACTGATAATAATTGGATTGCGGAATGGGGGATTGATACGATTGATTGAGCTGCAAGTACCAGGGTTGAATCTGAGGTGCTCTGCTGCTGCGGGAAGGATCGCCGGTGGACAATTTTATTTTTACATTCTCCCAGTTCTCGCCGGAGTTTTGCATCACATTGGCTTTGTATTCAATCAGCATTGGTTCTCCAACATTTTTTACACGGATATCATAACTCGGAAACCAGCGTGCGTTGGGAACGATGTATCCAATTTCAAAATCTGCTTTGGTTTCTTTTGTGGCCAGCACTTTTATGACTACCTCATAAGAAACGGTTTGACGGGAAATATTAAGTGCAACAATTTGCTGCATGATGTTTTGCAAATTCTCTGCAATCTGATCCAATTGCCGCTTTACCGATAATTGCTCCGTCATAATTGCATTCATTTTTAAACGCAGCATTTCCTGTGCTTTTACAACCTGTTCTACTGTTACACCTTGGGTAGTAGTGGAAATGTATTGCAAATTGCCAATAATGTTTTCTTCGGCTTGCAATACACTGAATTTCGCAATGAGGTCTTCTGAACTTCGCTGCAATTCTTTTTTCTTAATTTCCAGTTCCGTATTTCTCGTTTTACTCAACTCCTGGTCGTCGTAGTTCACCTGGTGATTTACGGAAAGGATGGTAATATCTGCATCTGTTCTTACTTGCAGACTTTCTTTTTTCAGAAGTGGTGTGGCATCTTTAATTTTTATTTCATGTTCACCTGCCGGAATAAGCAAATAGCCGGTTCTGTTCACCTGCGCACCTGCGGTGAAGACGGTGACATCGCGAATAGCGGTTTTTAATTCAAGGTCCTTACCCCACAAACTAAGAGGTGAAAGGCACAACAAGAGGATGATTTTTTTCATAGCGCTTTTTAGTATAAGATGCGTGAGGAGAATAATTCCATAAGCAAACGCAAAAAAATCAGATTGGTATAAAAAAAGCCGGTCCATTACTGAACCGGCTTCCTTGATGAAGATACATCCATCAAATATCAATTTTTGCGTATTTCGCATTTTTCTCAATGAATTCGCGGCGAGGCGGAACGTCATCTCCCATAAGCATGGAGAATATACGATCACATTCTGCTGCACTTTCAATGGTAACCTGGCGCAGGGTTCTGAATTCAGGATTCATGGTGGTTTCCCACAATTGTTCTGCATTCATCTCTCCAAGACCTTTATAACGCTGAATGTTTACGCTACTGTCTTTCCCTTGTCCTTTTAACTCCGCAATAAACTGATCACGTTGTTCATCGTTCCATGCGTATTTCGCTTGTTGTCCTTTCTTAACGAGATACAGCGGCGGGGTAGCAATGTAAACATATCCATTTTCAATGAGTTCTTTCATGTAACGGAACAGGAAGGTTAGAATTAAAGTGGTAATGTGACTTCCATCCACATCGGCATCGGTCATGATAACGATTTTGTGGTAACGGAGTCTGGAGATATCCAGTGCTTTGGAATCTTCCTCGGTTCCAACTTTAACCCCTAATGCGGTGTAAATATTTTTAATCTCTTCGTTTTCGAAAATTTTGTGGTACATCGCTTTCTCCACATTCAGGATTTTACCACGTAGCGGCATAATCGCCTGAAAACGACGATCGCGTCCCTGCTTCGCTGTTCCACCCGCAGAATCACCCTCAACGAGGAATAATTCGCAAGCAGCCGGATCACGTTCGGAGCAGTCTGCCAGTTTACCCGGCAATGATGTTCCACCCATTACACTCTTACGCTGCACCATTTCACGCGCTTTACGGGCGGCGTGACGAGCAGTAGCGGCAAGAATTACTTTGTTTACGATCTGACGGGCGTCTTTCGGATTTTCTTCGAGGTAATTGTTCAGCATTTCGCCTACGGCCTGATCAACTGCCCCCATTACTTCATTGTTCCCCAATTTAGTTTTGGTCTGACCCTCAAACAATGGCTCTGCAACTTTTACAGAAACGATAGCGGTTAATCCTTCACGAAAATCATCACCCGAAATTTCAAATTTCAAGTTCTTGAGCATCCCCGAATCATCTGCATACTTTTTCAACGTACGTGTTAAACCGCGACGAAAACCGGCAAGGTGTGTACCGCCTTCATGCGTATTGATGTTGTTTACGTACGAGTGAATGTTTTCGGAAAACGATGTATTGTAAATCATCGCCACCTCAACAGGAATTCCGGCTTTTTCGCCTTCCATATACACCACATCAGCCATCAGGGCTTCACGGTTTTGATCCAGAAAACGAACAAACTCTTTTAATCCACCTTCAGAAAAATATTCTTCTCTGCGGAATTCGCCATTGTCGTCTGCCGAACGTTTATCCGTTAAACTCAAGTGAATTCCTTTATTCAAAAAAGCCAACTCGCGCAAACGGGTCGCCAGCGTATCGAATTTATATTCATGAACGAAGAAAATAGAAGTGTCCGGCTTAAACGTAACAATCGTTCCGCGATAATCCGTTTCACCAACTTCCTTTACCGAATAAAGTGGTTTACCAATGGAATACTCCTGCACATAATGCTTACCACTACGGTGAACTTCAACTTTCAATGCAGTAGAAAGTGCATTTACACACGATACCCCTACACCGTGCAATCCACCGGAAACCTTATACGAATCCTTGTCAAATTTACCACCGGCGTGAAGCACCGTCATTACCACTTCTAAAGCAGAACGCTGCTCCTTTTCGTGGAAATCTACCGGAATACCGCGACCATTATCCTTAACGGTAATCGAATTGTCTTCATTGATCCACACTTCAACATGCGTACAGTGACCCGCAAGGGCCTCGTCAATCGAGTTATCTACCACCTCATACACCAGGTGATGGAGACCTTTTTCACCGACATCTCCGATGTACATCGCAGGACGTTTACGAACCGCTTCAAGACCTTCCAGAACCTGTATACTATCCGCCGAATATTCACCAGCTTTTTTCTCGGTTGTTTCACTCATTTTTTATCAGATTTTTAATGTGATTTTTAAAGGAAAACAAAGATAACATTATAGCCCAATTAAAGAGGGAAAAAGAGCTTAAAAATGGAGTAGAAAATCAAAAAAAAATCAACAGAAAACAGGATCAAAAACAAGGTAATTGTTGAAAGAAAAAATCAACCAAAAACTTGTGAAACTCGGAGATTCATCTTTACACTAAAAAATCAATCCCATTTTATTCAATCATCCCGGAATCCAATCCGAATACATGCACCACACCAACCCTACATAACTGATAAACAACACCTTGAAATATCAGAGAAACGACACGGTTAAACGCCGTCCATTTTCTGGAATTCCATACAACTGGATGCACCCCAAAAGAAAAGGCCTGAAAAGGGATTTTACAGGCCTTAGATTCCAAAATTCGGTTCAGACAAGTGTTAATAACTATAAAGCTCTCCAACGCGAAATTTGCCCTTAAAACGAATAAGTGGCTCCGCCCAGGATATTTATACCCTGAACGGGATATTTATACCAGTACTGATAGCGTTGTGCAGCAATGTTGTTGATGTTTAAAAAAGCAGAAATGCGTTTTGTATAGCGGTACTCAATACCAAGGTTTGCATCAACAAAAGGTTTCATTTTGTAAGCGTAGGTTTTGTCGCCATTGTCATAGCTAACCTCTTCCGCTCCATCCACTGCAAAAGGAGAACGTGCCCAACGATTTCCAACAAAAAATATATCAGCACGAATAACCAGCTTATCGTATAAATCATAAAAACCGGAAGCCGTAATTTTTAAATCAGGAATTCCCCAGGCGTGTTCTTCATTGGTTAAATTATAATGGAAATATTCTCCGCGAAGCAGGACTTTAATTTTTTCTGTTTTCTGCCAATTAATCTGACCACTCAACCGAATTAAATCCCCATTGTCGTACACCAATCCGAATTTGGTCTGCGGAGAAAAAACCGTATCCGTAACAAACATCGCCAGATCTTTCATTTTCGTAAATGAAAACTTGGCATTGAATGAAAGCGTAGAACTAAATGTGCCACGGATACCACCATACACATTCAATTTATCAATGGTGTTTCGCAGGTCCTGATTAAAGGTCATTAAAAACGGATTTTCATCGGTTAATGTTTTATAACCATTTCTGCGAACACCACCATCTGCTCCGGCATAGGGGACAAAAATATCGTTGAACAAACTATACCTGAATTCTACATCCGGGAAAAAATAAAAACTGGCATCGCCGCTATAGACATCCATAGCTACTTTTAAACCAGCTTTTCCAATCCAGTTTTTCCCTTTGGAAATGATGTGCGGATTAAATACTGCCAGAAAATTTTCTTGTGCCGTAACCGTTTTTTTATCTTCTAAACAAGTTAGACAACTATCATAGTTATAAGTCCCTTTAAAGGAATTGTACAACAACGAAAAATCAAGACCATAAATTTCCTTACCCATTTTCTTTGCAAGAGAGGTACCACCCTTGATGTAGTTTTCATTCGCACCAAACAGGTCGTTGAAATAATAATAACTCAATTCTTCACGGTGATTGATCTTCAGTGAATCCGGTGTATAAGTGCTCAGATAGGCATTGGCACCGATAAAATTAAATCGCTGGCGAATGGTATCCTTTGCCCAGTTAAAGCTGTCCGGATCAAAACCGTAATAATGCACTACATTTCGCTTATACGAAACATCACCGCCTATCTCCAGCTTATTCACAAAATACTTTCCGTAGGCCGATAATTCATTGTCCGAAAAACCACTGAATCCCACATCTTTTATTCCACCATTGGAGGAGAAATGTTTTAAATGCGCTCCCCAACTTCCTTTCTTGTTATACAAATCGTTCACATACAATTCTGCAAGTGGCATTACATAATTACCAATTCCTCCCTTGGCATAAAAACGATAAAGTTTTGTTAATGGAGTTTTAGGAAAAACATTGGCCGCAGAAATTTTTTCGGGCTCGAATTTTACGGATGATTGTCCCGGAAGATTGTTATACGTCATTGGAGGAACAGCCACTGTGGTATCTGCAGTTTTCGGACTCTCTCCTAATTTAGTAGTACGCACCAGGGAACGTGGAAGTCCGCTCACAATAACGGTTGAATACGTTTCTCCACCACCTGTTTCCTGTGCATAGGAAATAGTTCCTATACAAGCGGCGATGAAAACAATTGCTATTTTGACTTTTCTCATGATCATTCCTGATTAGTTTCTTCGGTTCCTTCCTCGGTATTGGTATTTTCCATCATTCGCTTCTGGTTCTGGGTATTCTCAGATTGAATAATAGCATCATATTTCTGTTGAGCAGTAGCAACAATATCATCATCTCCCACATAGTGATCGATAACGCTTTTTAAGGTAGCTTTTGCCTGGAATGCATCGTTGAGTGCTAAATAATTATCCGCAAGAAGGATATATGATTTTGCCACCCAATAATCATAATTCGGTTTAACTTTTACGAAACTGAAAATTTCCGTCTCGCATTTTTTATGATCTCCCTGCTTAAACAGAATGAAACAAATGTTATAACGCGATTCAGCCCACCGCCATCCGGTTTTGGTAATTTTAATGGAGCTTTCCAGATCGAGTTTGGCATTGACCAAATCACCGGTTTGCAATAAGGACATCCCGGAGATGAAATACGATTCTGATTTTAAATCATCTTTCACTGTGTTGTCCTTTAACACCTTTTTCGCGTATTCATGCGCAAGGACAAAATCGTTGGTCAGAAAATACCCGCGCATTAATCCAATTTGCGCATTGAGAATATTAACCCCCGAAGAACCTACTTTTTCGAGGTTTAAATAATATTTATTACTCTGAGCGTAATCCTTCTTCTGGAACCAGTAATTACCCATCTTTAAGGAAATGGTTTCCATATAAGGATTCCCGCTTAGGCCATAAACATATTCATATTCAGCAATGGCCAAATCTTTGGTTTCATCCCTCGAGTACAAGCACTCTCCTTTATAAAAACGAGCTTGTAAAACGTAAACTCCGTTTGGAAACTGATTTAGATAATTGTTGAATTTTTCAATGGCTTTATCACAATTGTTTTCGTTGTAGGCTTTTTCGGCCTGATCCCACAAGGTGTTTTCAATTTCTTTCGAAGATTCACCTTGTTTATCATATTGCTTCACAAGTGCCACCCACTCCGCTTCACGATCCTGGGCCGTTAATACATTCTTTAAGCCATCCAAAGCAGTTTGAATATCCTGCGCGTTTTTGCTGGTTAGCAATTTCCGGTAATAGGTTTCCGACTCCGGATAATTTTTAAGCTGATAATAAGAAAGTGCTATGTACCCAATCGCTTTATTCACCCGCTGATTGGCTGGGTAGCGGCTAATAAATTCCTTATAGGATTCAATACTTTTCGCATGGTTTTGATTTTCGCGATATACTTCACCGATTTCAAATACGGCTTCGGGGACATAATTGCTCGACGGAAAATCACGAATCAGTTTGTTGTAGGTTGTTACGGCATCATCATATTTACGAATGAGGTGACGACAATGCGCAATCTGGTACAGTGCATAGTCACGCGAACCCACATTGTAATCATAAGCTTTATTATAAAACTCTATGGCATTCTCATTTTCCTTTTTGAAATAATACAAATCACCAACCCTTAAGCTGGCATCCGCAAGTTTTACTTTATCCTTTTCGTCTTTATCCGCAATGAATTTTTTAAATGCATACAAACTTGAATTCAGAGAACTGTTATCGCCACCCGATTTTGTACGCTCAATTTCATCCATTCCCTTTTCATACCAGGCATAGGCAATGTTGTAATTGGCAATGTTATAATACTTCATGGAAAAGGCACCGGGTTCCTGCTGGAATCGGGAATAGGATTCGATGGCTTCATCGTATTTCTCTTTTTTGTATAAACATTCCGCAATCCAAAAACGACTTTCTGCATTCAAGCGCTTGTCGATCGGATAAGTCTTCACATTTTCAAATGCACGAATCGCTTCATCGTATTTTCCATTCTGAAATAATTCCACCCCAAGATTAAACGTTACCATCTGATAAGCCGTCTGAATTCTGAAATCCTTGTTTTTCACCTTATCAATGGCATCTAAAGCCGACTGATACTTGCGGGTGGTGAGATAAACATTCACCAGGAAGGAATACGCCTCATCACGACGTGGACTTTCCGGATATTTTTTCAAATAAGCCTGAAGCGCATCAATCGCTTCGTGAAAAGGATTATTGGAAAGCTCGTAAGATAAACGTGCGTAAGAAAAGGTAGCGTCTTCCTGAATTTTTTTATCGAATTCTAATTCAGATGCACCTTCGTAAGCATTTCTTGCATAATCTTTTTTATTCAATCGCAGGTAACAATCACCCATGTGGTAATAGGACAATTGCGCCATTTCATCTTTACCATTGGTTGTCTTGTTTAAATAAGGAACCGCTTTTTCATAAAATCCACTTCGGTAATAGGAATAACCCATAATATAGTTTTCCTCGCGATTGGGTGTAACGGTAGCAAGGTATTGTTCCAGATAAGGAACAGCAATATCATATTTTTTCAGGCGATAATAGGAATCACCAACAAGGTGGGCCAATTCAGGTTTTTGTTTTCCTTTACAGGTATCCAGAATCGGAGGCACATAGGTGATTACATCATCGTATCTTCCTTGTAAATAATAAATCTGTGCAATATAATAGGGAACCAGCGCCCTGAACGTTTCACTACTTTTTAATTTTTCAAATCCCTCCAATGCAACCTGATAAATTTTATCCTGATACGCAATGTGGGAATAATAATATAAAGCAGGTTCTCTATAGTCGTTTTCGCTTTCTTTAATTAAAACAAATTCATTGGCAGCCGCTTTATTTTCTTTCAATTGAAAATAGGAATATCCCTTTTTGTAATGGTATTCCGCTTTTTCTTTTTCATTGAGATGAAACAAATCTACCTTATCGAAATATTCGAGCGCTTTCTTCCATTTTTTGTTTTGAAAAAAGTGGCGGCCTAAATGCAAATACACTGTACGCACCTGTGGCGATTCAGGGTGCATGTCGACAAAACGCTCCAGAAGGTATTCTGCATCTGGATGGAATAATTTTAACGCACAGAGCGCGTAATAGTACTCGGCGTTTATGCTCACCTCATCCTGCTGGTCGTTGAGGACTTTAATCACCTCTTCGAATTTCTCTTGTGCAGCAGAATATTTTTCCTTGTCATACAACTCCAATGCGTCGCGGTATGCAACGTATTTATCCGTGTAAATTTTAGTCTTTTGCGCATAGAGTGTTCCAGACTGAATAAACAGCACAAAAACTAAAGCGCAAAACCATACGATTCTTCTCGCCATCTCATAATGGGTTTGGGTCCGCGAAAACGGACAGATTTCAACTTAGTAAAATTAGACAGCCCATAGGGGACATCCTCTCCGACTTGTATAAGTTTTCAACCCATTTCTGTTAACATTAAGACTGGCTTCTGATTGAAAAAACGCCTGAAGTAGCGTGTTTTTTTGGCATCTTTACGTATCCAAATCCATCAGGGTTACATATGTCCACTGCCATTACCTTAAAAAACGTTGGTATTTACCAAAACGAGAACCTCATTCTGGAGGAGCTGAACTTTGAATTGAACAAGGGTGAATTCGTTTATCTGGTTGGTAAAACGGGAAGTGGGAAATCCAGTTTATTGAAGACCCTGTATGGTGAACTTCCTTTAAAATCGGGAACCGGGCATGTAGCGGGTTTTGATATTTCGGGATTAAAACGAAAACAAATCCCCTACCTGAGAAGAAAAATCGGTATTGTTTTTCAGGATTTCCAGTTGCTAAGCGACAGAACCGTAAGTGATAATTTGCTGTTTGTTATGGAAGCCACCGGATGGAAAGACAAGAAGAAAATGAGCAGTTCGGTGGATCAGCTGCTTCATATGGTGGGATTAGAAGGAAAAAACAACCAATTACCCCATCAATTATCCGGCGGAGAGCAACAACGCGTGGCCATAGCAAGAGCCCTGGTGAATGAACCGGAATTAATCCTCGCCGATGAACCTACGGGAAATCTCGACCCTGAAACGTCTGCAGAAATTTTGAACTTAATGTTTGCTATATCCAGAAACGGAACAGCAGTTTTAATGGCCACACACGATTATTCCATTATGGAACGTTTTCCTATGCGCACCATGAAATGTGAGAACAAAAAATTAATCGAAGTTACTCCGGTGGCACATTTTAACCCCATGAATCCTTTATCCAGAGATTAAAATGATCTCTATTTTAATTCCCGTTTATAATTTCGATGTGCGTCCGCTCGTCAATGAATTATTGAAGCAGGTTCAAAATAGTGGAATAGCCTTCGAGATGATTATCATCGACGATTGCTCCTCCCCCGATTTTCAGCAAATGAATTCGGAATTAAAAGAGAAAGGAGGTCTCTGCTATTTTCAGCTAAATGAAAACATTGGCCGAAGTAAAATCAGAAATTTACTTTTCGAAAAGGCAAAGTTCCCCTATTTACTTTTCATGGATTGCGATTCGTGGCCGGAAACGGAGAACTACATTTCTAATTATATCCGTCAGGCAGAAGAAGATAAAGTGGTTTATGGAGGCAGGACCTATTCTCCAATGGCACCTGAAAAAAAATCGCAATTCTTACGTTGGCATTATGGCATTAACCGGGAAGTTATTCCCTATCATAAACGACAGGTAAATCCATACCGCAGTTTTATGACCAATAATTTTTTGATTCACCGCAATGTGTATGAAAAAATTAAAATGGATGAAACGGTAAAGGGATACGGACATGAAGACTCGCGCTTTGCTTATGAATTATCAGTAATGGAAATTCCGGTAAAACATATTGATAATCCATTACGACATATAGGACTCGAAGACGCTGATGTTTTTTTAAGACAAACTGCCATTGGTGTAAAAAATCTCCATCGCTTAATCCAGGAAAAAAAGATAAACTCAGATAATAAGTTATATTCCGCTTACCGCATGCTTAAGGGCGACTGGAGCCGGAAATGGTTTATACGCTGGTTTAAACGAAATAAAATATCCATAGAAAAAAATCTTCTTTCTGAACATCCCTCTCTTCGGAAATTCGATTTATTTAAACTAGGATTACTGCTTCAATGTGAAGAAGAAATGATTAATCCGGAACCATAGTTTTTTACCAAAAATTGCAAGTGATGAGTTCAAAAATATTATTGGTAGAGGATGAGGAAAGTCTTCTGAATGTAATCCGGATGAATCTGGAATTAGAGCAATATCATGTTGATACCTGCTCCGATGGAGAGCTTGCTCTAAAAATGGCGAAAGAAGGAAATTATGACTTGATATTACTGGATGTAATGTTGCCAAAAATGGATGGATTTGAAATTTGCACACAGCTCAGAAAAACAGGAAATGTAAGTCCGATTTTATTTTTAACCGCCAGGGGAACCAGTGAAGACCGCATTAATGGATTAAAACGTGGAGCAGATGATTATTTGGTAAAACCGTTTCATCTCGAAGAATTATTATTACGCATTAAAATTTTACTCAACCGGAATAAAAAAAGCATCACGCAAGAAGAGCGTGAAGAAGTTTTTAGTTTCGGAAATTTTAAAATTGATTTTAACACCTTCGAAATTTTCGAAAACGGAAATAAAAAAACGGAATTAGGTAAACGGGAAATTCAATTGCTGAAGCTGCTCATTCAACATCCCGGAAAAGTCATCTCCAGGGAAGAAATTCTGGATAAAATCTGGGGAGAAGATGCCTACCCGACCTCCCGTACCATCGATAATTATATTCTCGTTTTCCGTAAAAACTTCGAATCGAACCCCAAAGAACCCCGTTATTTCCACTCCGTAAGAGGTGTGGGATACAAATTCACACCCTGATTTACAGCAGATTACAGCCCGATAAATCGTTCTAATTCCGATAATACAGTCCTGGCAACCGTTTACCCAAATTTTTACATATGAGGCAACCTCTGTGAAATTTGTTCGTCTTTATTACGGAATCTGGCAGATTGCTACCTCCACGATTCTACTGGTTTTATATTCCTTGCAGGATTACCTGAAAAGAGCCCATCTCCTCCTCCAACCTCCGGACTCTTTTCAGGTTTCTTTTTTTTCATTCATCACATTTCATTCAATCATTAGCAACCTATTCAAGTTCCTGTCGTTGTACAGTTATACTCGAAGGCTATGAAGAAATTTTACTTGATTCTATTTCATCTGGTATTAATCAATGAAATAAATGCACAGAATTTTCTGTTTCTCGACCCAACGGCTTCATCCTCATTTTATAATCCTGCCTTTACCGGTGGTGATACCTGTACACAGATTCGAAACAGCACACAACTACAATCACCGGGATCCTATAGCTGGCAATTCCAGAATTTTTTAACGGTTAGCCAATACCTGAATAAACCCAATGCATGGATTGGCTTCGGACATTTATTTGATAATAAGGCGGATTTAATTCACTACAACCAATACTCTTTGTTTGTAGCAAAACCTGTTTATATAAAGAAGAATATCATTTGGACCCATGGATTACAATTAAGTTTACTTCATCAACAGCATAATAACGGCCAAATATTCTATGGGGATCAAATTGATCCGCGAATAGGATTTGTGTTTGATAGCGGTGATAATTATCCAAACTACAGATCTAATTTTTTTCTTATCAGTTATGGTACCAGCTTCCAGTATAAAAATTTATTAGGGGGAATTACACTACACAACATCAATCACCTTGGAAAAAATATTGCACCAAAGCTTATTCAATTCGAAGCAGATAAGGATAACAAAAACTATCAATCGTATTTAGATGTGCAATTAGCATACAAATTGAAATTAAAAATAGCAGGCGGAGAATTAAATACAGCCCTGTTTTCTACGGGAACATTTTATGTAAACGCTAATCCATATATAAAAGCAGGATTGAATTTTGAATGGCAACAATTCAGAATTCAATATAGTAAACGCATTACCGAATCGCTGGATTACAATCCTTTCAATAGCATCAGTTTTGGTTATAATGGAAAATCGGCTGGGATCACTTATTCATTTGGATGGAATAATCCGCAATTAAAATACGGCGGCACACACCAACTTTCGCTACTGTTAAAAATCAGAAAAGTGAACAGTCACGCTGATTTTAAAAGTAAACAAAATGAAATATTCATTCACTAAACTGTAGCCTATGAAAACTACTTTATATATTTTTTTAGCGCTGACATTTCTATTCTCCTGCAAAAAATATGAGCATACCGATTTGATTTCGCAGGGACATTATTATATCGAAAACGGTGATACTATTTCTACATGTTTTATTCCAACTGCTTTTACCCCTCAAACCAGAGATGGAATAAATGATGAATTTAAACCCATTGTAACCGGTTATCTCGAAGGAAGTTTTTCGGTAAAAATATATAGTCAGAATTCAGATTTACTCTTCTCTTCTTCATTACCTGAAAACGGGTGGGACGGAACATATCACGGCGGCTATTACCAATCCGTTTATGCAAGTGTTCAGGTTCGCTTTACTGCAAGTAACGGAAATGAACTTCAATTTGAGTCACCCCTATTAGTACAATATTAATCGCAAAGAATACAAAAAGTACTCGCTTCCGTATGCGTAAATGATACGTTGGGATCGAGCATTTCAGCAACTATCCGGTTAATCTCTGTCTCAAAGAAATCCCAGTCTTCACCTTGAAGATTAGCATTCTTTTCAATGGTCAGTAAACACAACTCTTCTTTTTTCAATAAAGGATAAATTCCGGATTGAACTATATTCACTTCAGGATGATTTCTTTGGTAGCACCAGGCATAAGCTAATAATTGCAAGGCCTTAGGTTTGCTTCCTAAATCTTTATCCCTGTTGGCATGCACATCACGCGCTTCGAATTTTCCGGTTTTATAATCGATAATACGTACTTGTCCATCCAATAAATCAATCCGGTCGGCCTTACCTTTAATCCGAATAACACCATGAGGTGTATTTAAATCCTGACCAAGATCTTCCTCAATTCCCAGTATGATTAATTCATGTTGCCGAACTACTTCACGTTCCATTTTTAGCAAGCCTTCCAATATCGACAACGAAACCTGATATAAAAGCAAATAATTTCCCTGATCCACCTGTGCAGATCCAGCTTCCTGTTTTAAATATCGTAAGGCTGTTTCAGGATAATTATTTAACATGGTATCTATGTCCTGAACCTGTAGTTGCTTCCCGATAAAATCCTTATAAAAATGTTCCATTACATGATGCACCACATTTCCAACAATGGCATTATCGGAAACTTCATCCAATTCTTCCTGCTCTTTAATACTTAAAATGTATTTGTAATAATAATCCAGCGAGCAATTGAGGTAGGTATTTAATGCAGAAGGAGAAATTCCATTTTCCAAATGCTGGCGGATTCGTTGAAGTACTTCTTCGGTTTTTTCGACGGATTTTATTCCGGAATATTCTCCGGATTTTAATCGCACCGTTTTTTCAGTAATACTTACTTCCGGATTGTAGGCAGGAAGTTCCTCCGTTAACTGCTGAACAAAACGACTTTTTTCTCCGCTCGATAAACTTTCGGGATCTGAATTGTAAACCAGCCAGGCTTCATCACAACGTTGCAACAAACGATAAAAGTGATTGGCATATACTGCATCTTTATCCTTGTATGTAGGTAAACCATGATATTTTTTTACCTCATGTAAAATAAAGGAATGTTCCCATCTCGATTTTGGTAATACATCTTCATTAACCGAAAGCATGATTACTTTTTTAAAATCCAGACTCCGTGTTTCCAGAACACCCATCAATTGCAACCCATCCAATGGTTCTCCTACAAATGAAATATCGAGCTGAGAAACGTATTGCCGCAATAAGGTCCTGAACGAATGAAATTCTTTTACAAGCGGATATTTTTGCAGCATAGAACGCAACTTGTCCATCGCCGAACTCATGTGATAAACATACTCCAAAGCCAGTTTATCCGGATGAATATGGAGATATTCTTCACGTAAAATTTCATTTAAGCGTTCAAAGGACGACATAGCATCAACAGGAAAATTTTTCCAATCCTCAACCAAAAAATGAATGAATGAAAATTTTCCTTTTGCATATTCATTCAGATTTTTGTCTGCTATGAAAATCCGTTTTCGCTCTGTAATATCCAGCCTGATTTGCTCGGCTTCCTGTCCCAGGTAATTCCGAATAATAGGATGAAATAAAAATTCTATAAAAGGACGATAATAAAATCCGCCTTTATCTTTTCCATTTTCATCTTTACGAGCTTGTTGCAAATCGAGCACTACATAATACAACTGAAACAAATCGCTGTTTCGCAATGGAAAGCCCATGGTCACATTCACACGATCTACGGTAACCGGAAGCGAATTTAAAACCGGTAATAACAATTGCTCATTAGCAAGAACGATGGCCGTATCTGCCGTACCTGCTTCAGACAAAACCTGACCAGCAATGCGCGCTTGTGCAACATTACCCGGCGCATTTAAAACATGAATGGATTTTTTCCCCTTTGCAAAATGCGACTTCACCAACTCAAAACCTTTTCCCTCCCATTGCTTTTTCATTCGCCTTAAAAACAAACCCGCTTCCTGATTGGGGTCATCGATATAATAAGGATCTCCATCAAAATAAATCCTTGCAATATCCTGATCGATTAACCATTCGATTATTTTCTGTTCAGAAGCAGAAAAAGCATTAAAACCCGCAATCAGAAATTTCTTTTCCGATGCAACAAATACTTCTGAAATATGTTCCGCCACATCGCGATACAACATACCGGAATAGGCAATGGACTTTTCTTTCAATCTCCTTCTGAAGACTTCATATATAGGTTGCATATTGAGCCAAAACTCCAAATACCGTTCCTGATTTTGCGATAATTCTCCTTCTTCGAAACTCCAAGCTTCAATTTCCATTTCCTGCGTTTTAATATTCCGCAGATCTCTGAAAATTAATTTCGGATCAATTAAATAACGATCGATGTCATTATAATCCGTCAACAACATATTCCCCCAACGTAAAAAGCGATCGAACGATTCTGCTTTTTCTTTTTCTATTTCCGAATAGGCTTCATACAATACAAACAACAATTCGGCAGGATCTCCAATATGGAGAGGGGTATAGCGACTAAAAAGTTCGGTTAATGTAACAATTTGAGGCGGGAAAAAAGATTTCTTTAGTTGGTCGGACAAATGTTTCTTTAAAAACAAACCTGCCCGCTTGCTGGGCAATACTACTTCAATGTTCGAGAAATCACTTCCGTAATCCCGAATAAGTATGGTGGCTATTTCATTTAGAAAAGTCAATCCTGTTTTTTCCGTTTAAAAATAAAACTCATAAAATCTTTAAAGCCTTCTTTGGAAGTAAAGACAGATTTGATAATACCCCATTTACTTTCTTTTTTAGCAGATGAATCATCATCCTTCTTGATGTAATTCGCTGCTTTTTGTTTACCCGGTAAAATAAATTTTTCAGGTTCAGGCTTTGTTTGCTTTTCATTATCGGGAATCCGATCAAAAAATCCTTTTTTATCGGCTAACTCATCCGCCTTATTAAAATTTGATTGCGCCTTGTTTTGATAGCCCATTTTTTCCTGAACTAATCCAAGATTATTATAAGCAACCGCATCTTCCGGATCCAGTTCAACTGCCTTACTGTAATCTGTAATTGCCCCTTCCAGGTCCCCCACCCTGTCCTTTACATAAGCTCTGCTCGAATAGCGGTATGGATTTTCGGGTTCAAGTAGTTGAGCGCGATCCAGATCAATTAATGCTAAATCAAACTTCTCCAGATGAAAATAAACTACACCCCGCTCGCTTAAATAATCGGGATGGTCCGGACAAATCTCCAGTGCTAAATGAAGTTTATCCAGGGCAGCCTGCGGATTACCGGCTCTTAACAAACCAACCGCTTCCTGATAAATTTGATGCGCATTCATAGTGTAAAAATAGATTATTTATCTTTGAAAACGATGAAAAACAGCTTCCCCATTTTCCGTAAATACTCCAATAACAAATCCTACTTTAAAATTGTTTCGGAAAATCATTTTGTAGAATTAAAAATAATGGGGAATTATTTTTCCGTTTATGAAATAAAAGCAAGCATTTTACCGGAAAGGGTTTTTATTCAGGACATGTTAGAAATGCAAGGCGAACATTGGGTTTCTTCTGATGAACATGAATTTCAACAGCAATGGGACCGATGTCATTCTGAATTAAAGTTACTTCCCTAACAACTCTTTACAGGTGATGGTACGTTCAATAATTTTGGCGGAAAATTTACTTCGCTCTTCGATGCGTATTCCTGCATCATCGCCCGCATAACCAAAACAGGTACATAATTCCGCTCCCAGCATTTTAAAATAAAACGTTTCGGCCATAATGGGGACATTCAACTCTTGCATGGCGTAATGATCGGCCATTATAAAACTTTCATTCCGGTCCACATCATAAAATGTGAAATCCATCCACGGAGTATCGAGTAGTTTTGGACTCACACCTTTAAAATCAATATTCGTAATCCGGTCGCCTTCATCCTTCAATTTCACCGAAGATTCGTCGTTAAACCAGAAATTGATTTGGGGATTATAACCCGAATACAAATGATAAGACAACACATGGGGGTAAATACTAAAGTACCACAATAACGGCGCTAATCCCATTAACAGAAAATACGCTCTGCCCATTTTAGAATTGAAAAGTCCTGCTTTAAATTCCGACCAAGGCATTTTGAATTGATAAAACAATCCAACAACTAAAAGCATTAATTCAACATTCCAGATCCAAACTACCGAATTCCAATTATGTCCGAACGGACCTAAAATATAAAGTGCAATTACATGAAGAATAAGAGCTAATAGCACACCTTGTGTTCTCCATTTTTCCAGCAATAAAAAAAGTGCGATCAGTAATTCAACGAGAGGAACAATCCAAGCGATATGATTAATACCATTCATGGAATATTTCCCAATGTCACCCGAAGGGTGATAAAACATTTCATTCACTCCGAATGGTTTCATGAAATATGGAAAAACTTCCCATGCAAAATTTAAATTCAATTTATTTATTCCTGCCCAGGCATACATAAATACTAGTCCCCACCTCAACAGATTTAAACCTTTATCATGCAACATGGCCAATGCAACAATCATCACTCCGTGAATAAAAAGCCAGGGCTGTAAACGATTTACATCTTCTGCTAATAGTAAAAGTGTGCTGACTAAAAATAAACTCAGGAAAATTTTAGAATAAACCCGAATAAACAATCCAAGCAATGATGCCATCATTACAACAACAAGCACCATTTGAATCATTTCCGAAAATTGAAATTTCAAAAAGGGAATCAGTGGGATTTTTGGAAAGTCGATGGAATACGAAAACCAAACATGATGTGTTGCTATGACCGACAACAACATCGAAAGCACTAAAACGCGCTGAATAAAACTAGCTTGCTTAAAAACCTGATTCATTTCAAGAATGAAAATAGTCAAGATTAATCATAAATCCGACTACCGGTTCTTCTGGTAAACAAGGCTCCTTTGAGATTATGATATTTGAGCGAGATTTCGAAACCGCCAACGCCGCGTGAAACTTTCTTGAGCGTGGAGTAATTGTAATCATATGAAAGTCCAACCGAAAAACTGGAAAATTCATACATCACATATGGAATAATAGCATCATCCTTCCTCCATTGTAATCCGGCGTATAAGGAAGACTCTGTTAACAGACCTGTAACTTTTGTACCCGGATTTAATTCAATGCGCACTAAAGATCCAATGTTAAATTCACTGAGTGGACCTTGTGTAAAATAAGTAAAGAATGGAATTATCGAATACGTTGTATTAGGCAAATCGAATCGGCCCATACCATGCACCACCAATTTGCGATTTATTTTTTCTTCCGATCCGCTCAAGTATTTTAAATCTGCCTGATTAATATGAAACATCGCTGCACCAATGGTAACACGATTTACATCCCAGCCTTTGATATGATCCGACTTGCTTGCATATTCATAACGAACACCTGCACCAAGGTCCATATATCCGAATGACGTCAGCGAATTTGTTTCGCCGGAAATCATAGCGGGATCAAATGCTTGTCCGTTAAATTGAGTTCCAAATTGTAATTTGGAAATATCGGCAGAGCGTTGTCCGTAACCTAACTGCACCGCTGCAACAAATCGGTTTTCGCGATCAAATGGAACAACACCTGCAACAGATAATGCTCCTTGTGTTATTCCGAAATTTGCATCACCCGCTTTGTCTTTAAAAAAAGTCAAACCCAAACCCAAATGTGCTTTATCCGAACGCTTACCTTGAAACATCGGCATATCAAATGAAAATCCCATGGTATTATAAGCCGCTCCGACTACCGACCACTGATTGCGATAATTCAACACCACACGTTCATAGCCATCATATCCACCGGCATTGGCGGGATTAATATGTAATGGATTATTGATCACTTGAGAAAAGTGAATATCCTGTGCTTGAAGCAAGGTACCCAAAACAGAAAACACGAATAGAAAAATCTTTTTCATTCTTATCGCATTAAAGTAATGTTTCCACTCTGGTCAACTTCTGTACCATCCAACAACACTGCGTGAAGTTTGTATGCAAACACACCCGAATTAAGTGTTTTGCCATTAAACGTTCCATCCCATGTTGCATTTACATCATTGGTGCTAAAAACACGTTGACCCCAACGATCGTAAATGGATAAACTCATTGATAAAATTCCTTGCCCTTGAATTTGGAGTAAGTCATTTAAACCATCACCATTCGGTGAAAATCCGGTTGGAATAAATACCGCAATCGGTGTTTCAAAATGAGCAACAATCTGATCGTTGGCCACGAAATCGATGGTGATTAATGTGTCGTTCGTAGATGGTAATGCAGTATTTGAACTCATCGTCCAATTCACAAACGTGAATGGCGCATTTGGAACTTCAGATAATGTATTGGTAATTCCTCCATATAAAGTTACTGTATAAGGATAAGAAGGAAGTGGAGAATCATTTAAATAAACGATACCTGAATTCGGTGGATCTACATCAATGGTGATGGTATAAGGACCGGATAAATTATAGCAATCTTCCAATCCCGTTTCAATAGCTGCACACCGTGCATTTATAAAATCGCGCAATTGCTGAACATTCGCCTGCCAGGTTGCTACAGTACCTCCCCATTTGGTGACTTGCCCATTCATTTCCGGCGTAATCACATTGATGATGCTATCCAGTTTAGCTATCATATTTGCACAGGAGAAGGTTGTATTGGTTAATTCAATCCAACGATTGATATAGTAGTTTTCAAACGTAGGATTATTCATTAACTCATTTAGAATTTCCACATGGCCTTGTCCTCCCGGGTCACCGAGTGATTCCGGTGCGCATGGATCAGCATCAGGTAATGTACTCGGAATTCCGGTGTAATTGATATAATGTCCAAACGTTGCATCGTTATCCCATAATGCATAACGCCATTTTTGTTTATCACCAAGCGTGTCCATTCCTCTCCACCATGCTGTATTCCAGTTTAGCCAATCGGAACAAACCGTGTATGAATTCAGAATAAAATAATCTACCAGACTTTTCCAATTGTACAGCGAATCCACATAATTAAAATTTGCAGCTACTGCCATGTTTTGTGTGGTAATAAATGTCCTCAGTGAATTCCAATCAGTCTGTGCTTGTGCACCGCCGTATTCCGACCATGTACCACCCCAGGTTTTTAAAAACTGTAAATGAAACTCATCCTGATCATAATAATATTGCGTAAAATCTGCATCATCTACTTTCTCGCGAATATCGTACACGCCCCAATATTCACCATTGCGATAGAGAATGGCAGGTTCGTAGGTACGTTCGTCAAGATGAAGTTTTCCATCCATCGAAAGAGTATGCACATATGCATCACGAATGTGAGCACCGTCTTCGAATGGATAATTATCATTCGCCGCTGCTTTTATGATGATCCGCTGAAATTCATCTCTGTCTTTTCTGCGGAAAATTTGATGCTTCAAGGCATAGCTATATCCCTTTTGATCTTGCGCCACAAAATCGATCCCACGTTGCGGATAGGCCCATGAATCATTTCCGTGCTTATTAGCTATTCCGGTTGCTTCCGTGCGAAAGTTTCCTGTGCCATCAAAATATTCTACGGTTGCATCCGGTTCTCCATAAGAGCCTCCTAATAATTCGTCAACACCATCACCAAAAATGGATAATACGGCCACGGTATGAGTTACATTAATAAAATAGGTATTACTTTCTACAAATGATGCCGGAACTCCTGCTACGGAGCTAAAGCCTCTTGCGCGTAAAACGGTTGTAGAACTGATAGAAATCGGTGCAGAATAAACGGTAGATGATGTCGTTGGTTCGCTTCCGTCGGTGGTGTAGTAAATGGTTGCGTTCGGATCCGTTGTGGTAATAGAAACGGTAATTGATCCCGAATAAAATCCTGCAGGCATACTCATTATCGGACGAGCGGTGTATTCCGGACTCGCACCCGAATTGCTGGCACCGGGAGTTGGCGTTAAAAATAGAGACCAGGTACTAGCACCGTCTGTAGTTCGTCCACGGCTATTATCAACCTGAGTAGGATCTAATACATAGTTTTCTAAAATCACTCCGGCGGCATCTGCAAATACTAAATTTTCAGGTTTGGTTTGGGTCAGTTTAAAACCGGCATGGACAAACCCTCCGGAAACTTCATTTCTGCCTGAACAAACAATTCGTAAATACCCGTTAGCAGGAACCGTTGTACCCGCAGGTATCTGCCATTTCGTTGGATTGCTAAGTTTATCACTCATGTGAAAACCTGCAATACTTACTGCTGATCCGGTTGGATTATACAACTCTACCCAATCTTCCCGTTCGCCATAATTATCCGTAAATCCGGAAACATTCGAACAGGAATATTCATTGATCACCACCTGAGCCTGACTCCCCGCACCAAGGAGAAACAAGATAAAAAAGGCAAAAAAGCGCATGGAAATTTCTTTGAGACAATATAGCCATTTTTCCTGACAAAACAGAGGAAACAAAAGCAATTTGAACTCACATTCTTCGAATCCTGAAAACAAAAAAAGGCCGGATAGTTCCGGCCTTTTCTTTATCTTTTATTCGATTAAGCTTCTGTAGAAGTCTCAGTATTATCTGAACCTTCAGCTTTTTTCTTAGCGCGACTACGACGAGTAGTTTTAGCTTTCTTATCGCCTTTACCTTCAAGAAGAAGTTCATTGAAATCCACTAACTCGATCATGCACATTTCTGCATTATCCCCCAAACGAAAACCGGTGCGGATGATACGGGTATATCCACCCGGACGATCTGCCACTTTTGGAGAAATTTCGCGGAACAATTCAGATACCGCATGCTTGTTATTCAAATAGCTGAATACTGTACGACGATTGTGAGTAGTGTCGTTTTTAGATTTTGTAATCAAAGGCTCAACATATTTACGAAGCGATTTTGCTTTCGCAACAGTAGTGTTGATGCGTTTGTGCAAGAAAAGCGAAGCTGCCAGGTTCGACATTAAAGCTCTTCTGTGTCCGTATTTACGTCCTAAATGGTTGACTGTTTTTCCGTGTCTCATTGTAATTCTTTATTAATTCCTGTTTGGAAAACAGATGACTAGTCTTTATCAAGTTTGTACTTCGCTACATTCATACCGAAGTGTAAGCCTTTTGCATGAACGAGATCCTCCAACTCAGTAAGCGATTTCTTACCAAAGTTGCGGAATTTGAGAAGGTCGTTTTTGTTATAAGCCACAAGTTCACCAAGTGTTTCAACATCTGCTGCTTTTAAGCAGTTTAATGCTCTAACTGAAAGATCCAAATCAACAAGCTTGGTTTTGAGAAGTTGACGCATATGAAGCGACTCTTCATCAAACTCTTCAGTTTCTTGTTTTTCGATTGTATCTAAAGTTATTTTCTCGTCCGAGAACAACATGAAGTGCTGAATAAGAATTTTTGCAGCTTCTTTCAATGCTTCTTTCGGATGAACAGATCCGTCTGTAGAAACCTCCATAACGAGTTTTTCATAGTCAGTCTTCTGCTCAACACGATAGTTTTCGATGTTGTAACGAACATTTCTGATTGGAGTAAAAATCGAATCCACAAAAATGGTTCCGATTGGAGCGTTGTTCACTTTATTCTCTTCTGCAGGAACATAACCGCGACCTTTTGCTATGGTAATTTCCATGTTCAGGTTCACGTTTTTATCCATTGTGCAAATCACTAAATCTGGGTTTAACACCTGGAAAGAAGAAGTGAAACGACCAAGATCAGCAGCAGTTACTTTTTCCTGTCCTTTGATAGAAATAGAAACATGCTCATTGTCTGCGTTAATCTGACGCTTAAAACGAACTTGTTTAAGATTCAGGATGATCTCAGTCACGTCTTCTGCCACACCCTTGATGGTGGAGAATTCATGATCGACACCTTCGATCTTTACCGAGGTAATTGAGTACCCTTCTAAAGATGAAAGAAGAATACGACGAAGGGCGTTGCCGATCGTAATACCATAACCCGGTTCAAGTGGTCTGAATTCAAACTGACCAATACGGTCGTCTGAACTGATCATGATAACTTTATCCGGTCTTTGGAAATCAAGTATGGCCATAAATCGTTTATTTATTATTTAGAGTACAATTCAACAATGAGTTGTTCTTTGATGTTTTCCGGAATTTGTTCACGCTCCGGACGGTTCAAGAATGTCCCTTTCATTTCTGATGCGCTGAAATCAATCCAGTCGAAACGCTTCGAGTTAGCCGCAATTGAATTCACGATTGGTTCCATTCCTTTCGATTTTTCACGAACCGCAATTACATCACCCGGCTTCAACTGAAAGCTTGGAATGTTCACCACTTCACCATTAACGGTGATGTGTCTGTGACCAACCAGCTGACGTGCAGCGCGACGTGAAGCACCGATTCCCATACGGTAAACAGTGTTATCTAAACGCGACTCACACAATGCAAGAAGGTTGTGACCGGTTATCCCTTTAATGCGCGCAGCTTCTTTAAAGAGATTCTCAAACTGACGCTCAAGAATTCCGTAAATGAATTTCGCTTTTTGTTTCTCATAAAGCTGAACGGCATACTCCGATTGCTTCATGCGTTTCTTGTTCGGACCGTGTTGACCGGGAGGATAATTTTTCTTCTCAAGTGCTTTATCAACACGACCGAAAAGATTCTCCTTATAACGACGGGATATCTTTGATTTGGGGCCTTTGTACCTTGCCATTTTAAACTCTTATTACAAAAATAAATTAAACTCTTCTCTTCTTTGGAGGACGACATCCGTTATGTGGTAGTGGAGTAACGTCAACAATTTCCATTACTTCAATTCCAGCATTGTGGATAGAACGGATGGCAGATTCGCGTCCGCCTCCAGGTCCTTTTACGAAAACTTTTACGCGACGAAGCCCACTTTCAAATGCTTCTTTAGCACAATCTTCTGCTGCCACCTGTGCTGCGTATGGGGTGTTCTTTTTAGAACCACGGAAACCCATTTTACCAGCAGATGACCAGGAAATTACTTGTCCTGTTGCATTAGTAAGGGAGATGATCACGTTATTAAAAGTCGCATTAATGTGAGCCTGTCCTACAGCCTCAACTGCTACTTTCTTTTTTTTCTTTTTTTTGTCGTCGGTCTGCTTTGCCATAACCTGAATTAACTATATCTCAATTATTATTTAGTTGCCTTTTTCTTATTAGCAACTGTCTTACGCTTACCTTTACGGGTACGAGCGTTGTTTTTGGTCGTTTGTCCACGCAATGGAAGTCCCACACGGTGGCGAACTCCACGGTAACAACCGATATCCATCAGTCGCTTAATATTCAGCTGAACTTCTGAGCGAAGTGCTCCTTCAACTTTAATGGTATCACTAATGTATGAACGGATTTTCCCCAGTTCATCATCGTTCCATTCGTTTACCTTTTTGTCGTAATCGACACCGGCGAAATCTAGAATTTTACGAGCAGTGCTACGGCCAATTCCAAAAATATAAGTGAGACCGATTTCTCCTCTTTTGTTTTTAGGTAAGTCTATACCAGCAATCCTTGCCATTTTTCTCTATTGAATAAGTTGATTAACCTTGACGTTGCTTAAATTTCGGATTCTTCTTGTTGATCACGTAAAGACGTCCTTTTCTCCTAACGACTTTGCAGTCTGCAGAACGCTTTTTAATGGATGCTTTAACTTTCATTTTTCCTGTTATTTATATCTGAACGAAATTCTTCCTTTTGTTAAATCATACGGAGAGATTTCCACACGTACTTTATCTCCGGGTAATATTTTAATGTAGTGCATTCTCATTTTTCCTGAGATATGCGCTATGATGATGTGTCCATTCTCCAGCTCCACCCGAAACATTGCGTTCGACAATGCTTCTACAATGGTTCCATCCTGCTCTATGACTCCTTGTTTTGCCATTCTTCCTTTCTGATTAGCTGGCCATTGTTGGCATTTGCATTCCTCTTCCTTTTATTTTTCCGCTCTTCATTAATCCATCATAGTGACGGCTTAACAAATGAGTTTCGATTTGCTGGAGTGTATCAAGTACAACACCAACCATAATCAAAAGAGAAGTTCCTCCGTAGAAAAATGCGAACTGTTGCTTAATTCCAATCATCATTGCAAAAGCAGGTAGAATTGCAACGATTGCAAGGAAAATTGCTCCCGGTAGTGTAATTCTTGAAATCAAACTATCAATAAATGATTCCGTTTGTTTTCCTGGTTTTACTCCCGGAATAAATCCGCCGTTTCTTTTCATATCATCTGCCATCTGACGTGGATTAACCATGATAGCGGTATAGAAGTAAGTGAAAAGAATAATCATTACTGCGAAAAGGAAATTGTACCAAAAACCTTCGAAATTTACCAGACCGGAGAACCAACGTCCTTCTGTTGCCTGATTCACATACATTGGAATAAACATAATCGCTTGCGCAAAAATGATTGGCATTACCCCGGCAGCATTAACTTTTAACGGAATATAATTACGATGACCACCATATTGTTTGTTTCCTACAATTCGTTTTGCGAACTGAACGGGAATTCTTCTTGTACCTTGAACAAGTAAAATCGAGAAGGCAATAACTAATAACAGTAATACCACCTCTACCAAGAGAACAACATATCCACCGTTTGTGTGACGCGAAACTAATTCCTGAACGAATGCACCCGGAAGTTTGGCGATAATTCCGATCATAATGATCAGGGAGATACCGTTTCCAATTCCTTTATCGGTAATTCGCTCACCAAGCCACATGATAAACATGGTACCGGCAACAAGAATTAGCACTGTTAAAGGATAGCTGAATCCTTCTACACGCGCTGAATCCGGAATTGTTGTTGCAATGTATCCAGGAGCCTGGAAAATTGTAATAGCAATTGTCAGGAAGCGCGTCCATTGGTTTAATTTCTTTCTTCCACTTTCGCCTTCACGTTGCATTTTCTGAATAGAAGGAACTGCAATTCCTAAAAGCTGCATAATGATGGATGCAGAAATATATGGCATAATCCCAAGAGCAAAAATAGATGCGCGGGAAAATGCTCCACCTGCGAAAAGGTCAATAAGTCCGGCAAGCCCTGTAGAGTTGCTCGAGAGATTGTCTGAAATTACTCCAGGCAATACTACGTATGAACCAATCCGGTAAATGAGGATCAGGGAGAAAGTCAAAATAATTCTTTGACGCAACTCCTCAATCTTCCAGATGTTCTTTAATGTTTTTACCAGGTCCTTCATCGTTTAGTTTTCGATGTGATTAAAGAATAACCGTTTCTCCGCCTTTTCCTTCGATCGCTGTTTTAGCAGCTGCAGAAAATGCATGAGCACTGATTTTTACTTTAGCTTTTAACTCTCCGCGTCCAAGAATTTTCACCAAATCATTTTTCCCTACAAGTCCGTTTTCGAACAATACTTCAGGATTGATTTCAGTAAGATTTTTCTTTTCAACCAGAGCCTGAATTGAGTCAAGATTTAATCCTTTGTACTCAACACGGTTAATGTTTTTAAATCCGAATTTCGGTAAACGACGCTGGATTGGCATCTGACCTCCTTCGAATCCGATTTTATTTTTAAAACCGGAACGAGCCTTGTCACCTTTGTGACCACGTGTGGATGTTCCACCTCGACCGGATCCTTGTCCGCGACCCAGGCGTTTATTCGCCTTAACAGAACCTTCTGCAGGTTTCAAATTATTCAATTTCATCACTCAGCAGTTATCAATTATTTTACATCTGTCACCTCAAGAAGGTGCTGAACTTTTTTAATCATTCCGAGGATCTGAGCGTTGGTTTCTTTTTCAACGCTTTGGTGCATTTTGGTCAATCCTAATGCACGAAGAGTTTCCTTTTGGTCTTTTGGACGATCAATGGAACTCTTGATCTGAGTTAATTTAACCTTAGCCATTTCCCTGATTCTTATCCGTTAAATACTTTTTCCATTGAAATTCCGCGGTTCTGAGCAACAGTATGCGCATCTCTCAATTGAACGAGGGCTTCGATGGTTGCTTTCACTACGTTGTGTGGATTGGAAGATCCTTGACATTTTGCCAATACATCTTTCACTCCTACGCTTTCCAATACTGCACGCATCGCACCACCAGCAATTACTCCGGTTCCGTTTGCAGCAGGCTTAAGGAATACACGCGCACCACCAAATCTTCCTTCCTGAATGTGCGGAACAGTACCGTTCACAAGAGGAACTTTGATAAGGTTTTTCTTAGCGTCGTCAATTCCTTTAGAAATTGCTTCAGTTACTTCTTTTGCTTTACCAAGACCGTGACCTACAATTCCGTTTTCATTTCCTACTACAACAATAGCAGAAAAGCTGAACGTACGACCACCCTTTGTTACCTTGGTAACACGGTTCACTGCTACAAGACGATCTTTTAATTCGATGTCGGTAGCCTTGACTCTTTTTACATTTTCGTTAGCCATATAGCTTATTCCTTAATCTTTAGAATTTTAATCCGTTTTCGCGAGCTGATTCAGCCAAAGATTTAATTCTTCCGTGGTAAAGATAACCGTTACGGTCGAATACTACTTGCTGAATACCGGCTTTAAGTGCTTTTTCTGCAATTTCTTTTCCGATAAGCTTAGCTTGCTCAACTTTGTTGACCTTCTGAGCATCATCGTTTTTCAGTGAACCTGCAGAAACCACTGTAACCCCTTTCAGATCATCAATGATTTGTGCATAGATCTGTTTGTTGCTGCGAAATACAGACAAACGTGGACGATCAGTTGTTCCTGTAACATTCTTACGAATGCTCTTTTTGATCTTTGATCTGCGAATAACTTTATTACTGGTTGCCATAATCTTAATCTATTATTTTTTGGCTCCGGCTGATTTTCCGGCTTTACGTCTAACATTTTCACCAACGAAACGAATACCTTTTCCTTTGTAAGGCTCAGGCTTACGGAGTGAACGGATTTTCGCCGCTACCATTCCGATCAATTGCTTGTCGTGCGACTCCATAATGATTCGAGGTGCTTGTCCTTTTTCAGCCGTTGTGGTAACCTTGATTTCTTTTGGAAGTTCAAACACAACATTGTGAGAGAATCCTAAAGAAAGCTCAAGCTGCTGACCAGTTGCGTTAGCACGGTAACCTACACCAATGAGTTCTTGTTCAATTTTATATCCTTTCGATACACCTGTAACCATGTTGTTGAGCAGGGCACGATAAAGACCATGAAGAGCGCGAGTTTGTTTTTCATCTCCTTGACGGGTTAAAACCAACTTGTTTTCTTCCATGCTTACAGATACCGATGGATTGATTGCTTGATTAAGTTCGCCTTTTGGCCCCTTAACTGCTACATTGTTTCCTTCGATCTTCACTTCCACCCCTTTCGGGATTTCAATGGGAGCTTTTCCTATACGTGACATATCCGTGAGTTCTTTCTTAGATTAATAAACGAAGCACAATACTTCACCACCAACATTATTCTTGCGAGCTTCTTTGTCGGTCATCAATCCTTTACTTGTAGAAAGGATTGCGATTCCCAAACCGTTTAGAACGCGTGGAAGACTGTCAGCTCCGGTGTATTTACGAAGACCTGGACGGCTGATGCGCTCTAATTTGCGAATCGCGTTGATCTTTGTAACCGGGTGGTATTTCAATGCAATTTTGATGATACCTTGTTTGCTGTCATCCTCAAACTTATAGTTGAGGATATACCCTTTTTCAAAAAGGATTTTTGTCATATCCTTTTTAAGGTTAGAAGCTGGAATCTCAACAACCTTGTGGTTGGCTTTGATTGCGTTTCTAACTCGGGTCAAATAATCTGAAATGGGATCAGTTACCATTTTATTTTCTTTATCTTTTTACCAACTTGATTTAGTTACTCCTGGGATTAAGCCATTCAGGGCCATCTCACGGAATGTCACACGACAAACCCCGAACTGACGCATGTAAGCGCGAGGGCGACCTGTGAGTTGACAGCGGTTACGCATACGAACTGCTGAAGAATTTTTAGGAAGTTTTTGCAAACCATCCCAATCTCCGGCTTTCTTAAGAGCTTCTCTCTTCTCAGCGTACTTGGCTACCATTTTCGCGCGCTTACGGTCACGCGCTTTCATTGATTCTTTTGCCATGTCTCTATTATTTTTTTGTAAATGGGAATCCGAATTCTTTCAATAAAGAGAACGCTTCTTCATTGGTAGTGGCAGTAGTCACAAATGTGATGTCCATACCAAGAATTTTGTTCACTTTGTCGATATTGATCTCTGGGAAAATGATGTGTTCTTTTACACCGAACGTAAAGTTTCCTTTTCCGTCAAATCCTTTTGCATTTACACCACGGAAGTCGCGGGTACGCGGAAGAGAAACAGAAATCAAACGATCGAGAAACTCATACATCACATCTCCACGAAGTGTAACTCTGGCTCCGATTGGCATACCTTTACGGAGTTTAAAGTTGGAGATATCCTTACGAGAATGTGTAGGAACTGCCTTTTGACCAGCAATGATCGAAAGTTCTTTAATTGCAGCTTCTACCAATTTTTTATCGGCAACTGCATCACCAAGACCTTGGTTGATACAGATTTTTGTAATTTTTGGAACCTGCATCGAGCTCTTATAGTTGAACTGCGTTTGCATTGCAGGAATTACTTCTGCCTTATACTTTTGCTTAAGTCTGGGAACGTAGCTCATTACTTAATCACCTCCCCTGATTTTTTAGAAATACGTACTGATTTACCTTTTTCGTCTTTGCGACCAACTCGTGTTGGAGTTCCACCCACAACAAGCATCAAATTTGAAATATGAATACCTGCTTCTTTCTCAACAATTCCACCTTGTGGATTTTTTGCATCGGGTTTGGTATGACGCTTAACGACATTTACACCTTCGATCACCGCACGATCTTTCTTGCGATCGATAGAGATGACTTTCCCTTGTTTGCCTTTGGATTCCCCGGCAAGAACAAGAACAGTGTCGCCCTTTTTAATATTTAGTTTCTTTTGCATACTCTGGAAATTTCTATCGATTAAAGAACCTCTGGTGCAAGTGATACAATCTTCATGTATTGCTTTTCGCGGAGTTCACGAGCAACGGGACCGAAAATACGGGTTCCGCGCATCTCCCCTTGAGCATTGAGAAGCACAACTGCATTGTCATCGAATCGGATGTATGATCCATCCTGACGACGAACTTCTTTTCTGGTGCGAACAACAACCGCTGCAGAAACCTGTCCTTTCTTTACATTACCAGAAGGGAGGGCATCCTTTACGGATACGATGATCTTGTCACCAATTGAAGCATATCTTCTTTTAGTTCCACCAAGTACTCTGATGCAAAGAACTTCTTTTGCACCGCTATTATCGGCTACTGAAAGCCTTGATTCCTGTTGTATCATCGCTCAATATTATTTAGCACGTTCAACGATCTCGATTAATCTCCAGCATTTAGTTTTGCTGAGAGGACGAGTCTCCATGATTTTTACTGTATCACCAATGTTGCATTCATTTTTTTCATCGTGAGCAACAAATTTTTTGGTGCGCTTTACGAACTTACCATACTTCGGGTGTTTCATCTTACGTTCTACAGAAACAACGATGGACTTATCCATTTTGTTACTGGTAACAACACCGATACGTTCTTTGCGTAATGATCTTTCTGCCATTTTCTTTCTTATTACTTGTTATTGGCTTTAGCTTCCTGCTGTTTGATAGCTGTCTTAAGACGAGCAACTGTACGGCGATTAGCTCTGATCAACATCGGATTTTCTACTGGAGAAATCGCGTGTGTGATTTTCATTTTAGCTAATTCAGCAGTTTTTTCGTTTAGCTTATCCTTGAGTTCTTCAAGGTTAAGGTCTTTGATATCTTTCGCTTTCATAATTTTCTACTCTATCAAATATTACCATCGTAATCGTTACGTACTACAAAACGTGTACGAACAGGAAGTTTTTGAGCAGCCAAACGAAGTGCTTCTCGTGCGATTTCCTCGCTTACTCCATCTGCTTCGAAGAGAATACGGCCGGGTTTCACAACTGCGGCGTAATATTCAACTGCACCCTTACCTTTACCCATACGAACCTCTAACGGTTTTTTGGTTATTGGTTTGTCTGGAAAAATTCGAATCCAAACTTTTCCTTCACGTTTCATAAAACGAGTAAGAGCGATACGGGCAGCTTCAATCTGACGTGAAGTCAAAAGAGCGCCATCTACAGATTTCAGTGCGAATGATCCGAAGGAAATCACACTTCCTCTTTTGGCATTTCCACCAAGGCTTCCTTTACCTTTTTGGACTTTCCTATATTTTGTGCGTTTAGGCTGTAACATTGCTACTTTTTATTATCGCATTATTTACTTCTCTTTCTTCTTGGCTTACCTGCCCCACCTCTGTCGTTTCTTCCTTTTCCTTCGTTATTACCGCCGGAAGCTGAAGAACCAAGAGCTTTGGTCATTCCGAAATTTGGAGAAAGATCTCTCTTTCCGAAAACTTCGCCTTTGCAGATCCATACTTTTACACCAAGCAATCCGTAAGTTGTGAGTGCTTCACCAACTGCATAATCAATATCCGCACGCAAAGTGTGAAGTGGAACACGACCTTCCATGAATGTTTCAGTACGTGCAATCTCAGCTCCATTTAAACGACCGGAGATAGTGATTTTAATTCCTTCTCCACCCATACGGATGCAACTTGCAATTGCCATTTTAATTGCACGACGGTAAGAAATACGAGCTTCAATCTGACGAGCAATTCCATCTGCTACCAAACGAGCATCAACTTCCGGACGTTTAATCTCAAAAATGTTGATTTGAATTTCTTTTTTGGTAAGTTTTTTCAACTCTTCTTTCAGCTTGTCAACTTCTTGTCCGCCTTTTCCGATGATAACACCAGGACGTGCAGTATTGATGGTAACTGTAATAAGTTTAAGTGTACGTTCGATGACGATCTTGGCAATACTAGCTTTGCGAAGACGAGCCATAAGGTACTTACGAATCTTTTCATCTTCAACCAGCTTATCAGCATAGCGGCGTCCGCCAAACCAATTCGAATCCCATCCGCGGATGAATCCAAGTCTATTGCCAATCGGGTTTGCTTTTTGTCCCATTATCGAGCTTATTAATTGTTATTAGAATCTACTACTATCGTAACGTGATTAGAACGCTTGCGAACTCTGTACGCACGACCCTGTGGAGCAGGACGTAAACGCTTCAGTGCACGCGCACCATCTACCATTACTTCTTTTACTACAAGTGTTTCTGCACTTTGACCTTCATTTTTTGCTTCCCAGTTAGCGATAGCTGAACGAAGAACCTTCTCCATGTTCTTGGAAGAATGCATGGGATGGTGTTGCAAAATGTGAAGAGCTTTAAGAACATCTACACCGCGGATAAGATCGGCCATAAGGCGCATCTTACGAGGAGAAGTTGGACAGTCCTTAAGAACTGCAAGTCCTTTAGACTTTCTTGATTCCTTAATCTTCTCGGCACTTATTTTTTTTCTTGCACCCATTTTCTGGAATGAGATTTATATTGCTTACTTACTTCCTTTATCTTTTTTGTTACCTGCGTGACCACGGTAAGTACGAGTTGGAGCAAATTCTCCAAGTTTGTGTCCTACCATGTTCTCTGTAACATAAACCGGAATAAACTTATTCCCGTTGTGTACCGCAAAAGTTAATCCAACGAACTCAGGGGTAATGGTTGAAGAACGTGACCAAGTTTTTAGTACTGTCTTCTTACCAGATGCCTGCTGTTCAGTGACACGCTTTGCAAGCTTATAGTGTACGAATGGTGGTTTTTTAAGCGAGCGGCTCATAGTCTAATTATTTCTTTCTTCTTTCGAGAATAAGTTTATTGGATTGCTTTTTAGGTGTGCGGGTTTTGTATCCTTTAGCAGGCATACCCTTACGTGAACGTGGATGTCCTCCTGATGAACGACCTTCACCACCACCCATTGGGTGATCGACAGGGTTCATTGCAACACCACGGTTACGTGGACGGCGACCTAACCAACGTGTACGACCTGCTTTACCTGAACGAACCAGATTGTGTTCTGAATTAGAAACAGCTCCGATAGTTGCAAGGCAGGTTCCAAGGATTAATCTGGTTTCACCTGAAGGCATTTTGATAACTGCATATTTACCGTCACGTGCGCTTAATTGAGCATATGAACCTGCAGTTCTCGCAATTGAACCTCCCTTACCAGGATACATTTCAATGTTGTGAATAATTGTACCCAGTGGAATTTCGCTCAGGAATAAAGTATTTCCAATTTCCGGAGCGATACCGGTACCAGAATTGATAACCTGACCAACTTTTAAACCTTGTGGAGCAAGAATGTATCTTTTCTCACCGTCCTTATAGGTTACTAGTGCAATGCGTGCAGTACGGTTGGGATCATATTCAATTGTACTTACAGTTGCCTCAATTCCGTGCTTGTTACGCTTGAAATCAATTAAACGGTATTTACGTTTATGTCCACCACCGATGTAGCGCATGGTCATTTTACCATTGTTATTTCTACCACCTGACTTCTTAGAAGAAACCAAAAGGCTTTTCTCAGGAAGATTGGTAGTAATATCATCGAAGTTCGCTGTCACCTTGTGACGCGTACCCGGAGTTACTGGTTGAAGTTTTCTAACAGCCATCTTACTTTTCCTTAAATGTTGCCGTACAAGTCAATTACATCACCTTCAACCAGCGTAACAAATGCTTTCTTCACTACTGGACGAGAAGCTTTTACTACGCCTTTGTTGGTATACTTGGTAGCTTCTTTTCCACCACCTGTAACAACTGTATTAACACTTTTTACTTTAACGTTATAGTGACTTTCTACCGCTTTACGGATTTCAATCTTGTTGGCTTTACGCGCAACGATGAAACCATAGCGACCTTTTTCACTTTCGGCGGTCACCTTTTCGGTGATGATTGGTTTAATCAAAATTGTACTCATCGCCTTAATTATTTAAAACGGTTTCGATTTTCTGAATGCTACCTTCTACCAAAATGATATTGTTTGCATTCATAATATCATAAGTATTCAGTTCTGATGCAGGAACAACTTTACTTTTTTCAAGATTTCTGGAAGAAAGGAAAATGTTTGCATTTGATTCGGGAACAACAAATAATGTTTTTTTCCCTTCGAGCGACAAGTTCTTCAGCATTGAAACGAACTCCTTAGTACGAGGTTTATCCATTTGGAAATCCTCAATAACCATAATTCCGTTTTCTTTTGCCTTATATGTAAGCGCTGATTTACGTGCAATCTTTTTAAGTTTTTTGTTCAACTTAAAATCATAGTCACGTGGTTGTGGACCGTGGATATTTCCCCCTTGTTTGAAGAGTGGAGATTTAATACTACCCGCACGTGCACCACCGGTACCTTTTTGACGCTTCAATTTACGTGTAGAGTAATCTACTTCTGCACGTTGCTTAGTTTTAGAAGTCCCTTGACGTTTGTTAGCAAGATATTGCTTAACGTCGAGATAGATTGCATGATCATTAGGCTCAACTCCGAAAATCGAGTCGTTCAGCTTAACTTTCTTGCTGGTCTTCTTTCCCTGTATGTTTAAAATTTCGAGTTCCATAGTCTTACTTCTCAACGATTACGAATGAACCTTTAGGGCCAGGAATTGATCCTTTAACCACCAGAAGATTTTTCTCCGGAATTACGCGAAGAACTTCGAGGTTACCCATTTTCACTTTATCACCACCTGTACGGCCAGCCATACGCATTCCTTTGAATACGCGTGAAGGGAATGAACATGCACCGATAGAACCTGGAGCGCGAAGACGGTTGTGCTGACCATGGGTCTGACCACCTACTCCACCGAATCCGTGGCGTTTTACAACACCTTGGAATCCTTTTCCTTTGGAGGTTCCTGATACATCAACAAATTCACCTTCTGCGAAAAGTCCATCGATTTTCACTTCGTCGCCGAGGTTGAGGGCTTGTTCGAATCCTTTGAATTCTACAAGTTTTGCTTTAGGAGTGGTGTTCGCTTTTTTGAAATGTCCTTTCAAAGCAGCTGGCGTGTTTTTTTCACGACGCTCACCAAAACCAAGCTGAATGGCAGAGTATCCGTCTTTATCAGACGTTCTAACTTGCGTTACAACGCAAGGACCAGCTTCAATAAGTGTGCATGGTATATTTTTACCCTCGGCACTGAAGAGACTGGTCATCCCGATTTTTTTACCTATGATTCCAGGCATTTTTGCTTGTTATGTATGATTACACTTTAATTTCTACTTCTACACCACTTGGTAGCTCAAGACGCATTAACGCATCAACAGTCTTAGATGAAGAACTGTAGATATCTAACATGCGCTTGTATGAACAAAGTTGAAATTGTTCACGAGCTTTTTTGTTCACGTGAGGTGAACGGAGAACGGTGTAAATTCTCTTATGAGTTGGAAGTGGAATTGGACCACTAACCACCGCACCTGTAGCCTTAACAGTCTTAACGATTTTCTCTGCAGATTTATCTACGAGATTGTGATCGTATGACTTCAGCTTGATTCTAATCCTTTGGCTCATTGAGGAATATTTTATGCTGTTACTTTACCTTTTGCTTTTGCGATTACCTCATCTGCGATGTTGCGTGGAGCTTCAGCGTAGTGAGAGAATTCCATTGTTGATGTTGCACGACCGGAAGTGATGGTACGAAGCTGTGTTACATAACCGAACATTTCGGAAAGTGGAACTTTTGCTTTTACAACTTTAGATCCTGCACGCTCATCCATTCCTTCAACCTGACCACGACGACGGTTAAGGTCACCCACAACGTCACCCATGTTTTCTTCAGGTGTAAGAACTTCGAGTTTCATAATTGGTTCGAGAAGGATAGGCTTAGCTTTTGGAAGAGCTTCGCGGTATGCCATTTTCGCACACAATTCAAACGATAATGAATCGGAGTCAACTGCGTGGTAAGAACCATCTAACAATGTAACTTTCATTTTATCGAGTGGATATCCGGCAAGGATACCTGTTTTCATTGCTTCTTTGAATCCTTTTTCTACTGCAGGAACAAATTCGCGTGGTACGTTACCACCTTTAATTTCGTTCACAAATTGAAGACCTTCTTTTGCATCTGCATCAGCACCTTCAATGCGGATAAGGATATCAGCAAATTTACCGCGACCACCAGATTGTTTTTTGTAAACCTCACGGTGTTCAACTGATCCGTTGATTGCCTCTTTGTAAGCAACCTGAGGAGCACCTTGATTACATTCCACTTTAAACTCACGTTTAAGACGGTCGATGATAATTTCAAGGTGGAGCTCACCCATACCTGAGATAACAGTTTGACCTGTTTCTTCATCCGTTTTAACACGGAAGGTAGGATCTTCTTCAGCTAATTTATTTAATGCTAAACCAAGTTTATCTACGTCTGCCTGAGTTTTTGGCTCAATAGCAAGACCGATTACCGGCTCAGGGAAGTTCATTGCTTCGAGAACTATTGGATGTTTTTCATCACAAAGTGTGTCCCCGGTTTTGATGTCTTTAAATCCAACTGCAGCACCGATATCTCCTGCTTCGATGGTTTCGATTGCATTTTGTTTGTTCGCATGCATTTGGAAGATACGAGAGATACGCTCCTTATTTCCGCTACGTGTATTTAACACATAGGATCCTGCATCGAGTTTTCCGGAATAAGCGCGGAAGAAACAAAGACGACCTACGAATGGATCTGTTGCAATTTTAAACGCAAGTGCAGTGAATGGTTCTTTTGCATCTGGTTTACGTGAAACTTCTTCTCCAGTATCAGGATTAGTTCCAACGATATTGTCTTTATCCAATGGACTTGGTAATAATTCCATTACCAGGTCGAGCATGGTTTGTACACCTTTGTTTTTGAAAGATGAACCACAAACCATAGGAACAATTTTATTTGCAAGACAAGCTTTACGCAATGCGGCTAAAACTTCTGCTTCTGAAATTGAATTTGGATCTTCAAAGTATTTTTCCATCAATGTATCATCGAATTCTGCAACTGCTTCAAGCAATTGTTCGCGATACATAGTAGCTTCTTCTAATACATCTTCAGGAATAGCCACTTCTTTGTAAGTCATTCCCTGATCATGCTCGTTCCACTCAATTCCACGGAAGTTGATCAAATCAACCACACCACGGAATTTTTCTTCAGCCCCGATTGGGATTTGAAGAGGAACTGCGTTACCACCCAGCATTTCACGTACCTGCTTAACAACGTTAAGGAAGTCGGCACCCTGGCGGTCCATTTTATTTACGAATCCGATACGTGTTACGTTGTAACCATCGGCAAGACGCCAGTTGGTTTCGGATTGTGGTTCTACTCCGTCTACTGCAGAGAAAAGGAATACAAGTCCATCAAGAATACGGAGTGAACGGTTTACCTCTACGGTAAAGTCAACGTGACCCGGAGTATCGATGATATTGATTTTGTATTTATTTCCGCGGTAGTTCCAGAAACAAGTAGTTGCTGCTGAAGTGATGGTAATTCCGCGCTCTTGCTCCTGAACCATCCAGTCCATGGTAGCAGCACCATCATGTACTTCACCGATTTTGTGATTCACACCGGTGTAGTAAAGGATACGCTCAGTGGTAGTTGTTTTACCAGCATCAATGTGAGCTGCAATACCAATGTTTCTTGTATATCTTAAATCTGCCATTTTCGTTCGCTCTATGGATTAGAATCTGAAATGTGAGAAAGCTTTATTTGCTTCAGCCATACGGTGAACATCTTCTTTCTTTTTGAAAGCAGCTCCTTCTTCTTTTGAAGCAGCGATGATTTCACCGGCTAATTTTTCAGCCATTGATTTCTCATTACGTGAGCGAGAGTATCCAATCAGCCATTTCATAGCCAATGATTGTTTACGGCTATCGCGCACTGGTGAAGGGATTTGGAAAGTTGCTCCACCCACGCGACGGCTACGAACCTCTACTGCTGGGGTAACATTTTCCAATGCCTTTTTCCAAATATCTACTCCGTTTTCATTCGTTTTTTTAGCAACAATTTCAATGGCATTGTAGAAGATCTCATACGCTGTGCTCTTCTTACCGCTCAACATCAAATTGTTTACGAATTTCGTAACCAGTACCTCGTTAAACTTTGGATCCGGTAGAATTTCTTTTTTCTTGGCTTTCGTCCTTCTCATGACGTTATTCTATTCAGTTCTCTAATTATTATTTCTTTTTAGCTGGTGCTGCTGCTCCTGCTTTTGGACGTTTTGCTCCGTATTTAGAACGACGTTGACGACGTGCATCAACTCCGGACGTATCTAAAGCTCCACGAACGATATGATAACGTACTCCTGGAAGGTCTTTAACCCTTCCACCACGTACCAACACGATTGAGTGTTCCTGCAAATTGTGTCCTTCACCGGGAATATAAGCGATTACTTCCGTCTGGTTTGTCAAGCGCACTTTTGCTACCTTACGAAGCGCAGAGTTTGGCTTCTTTGGGGTAGTAGTGTACACCTTTGTACATACACCGCGACGTTGAGGGCAGGAATTAAGCGCAGCCGACTTGCTTTTGCGTGGCTTGCTGCTTCTTCCTTTTCTTACCAATTGCGAAATGGTTGGCATAATTTATTCTTCTTTTTTGTATTCAGTTATAACTCTTGTCTCCGTAAATTGGGGCTGCAAATTTAAGAGTAAATCTTTACAAAACAACAGGAAATCCAATTTTTTCACACACAGATGTTAGCCTAATTGTAAAAAACGGGTGAAATCAGTGAAAAATTTATCATCAAAAAATTGAAAATCAATAACTTAAATCAAAAATAAAAAGTTTTAATTAATTTGAATAAAAATCTGTCAGGGCTAAAAGTTTTCAACAAATCTCGGGTCCAAATTAAAAATTATATCTGATTATCAATGACATACGTTGCACAAAACTTAATATTTGGAATTTGAAACAAGTAACACCCTGATTATCAACGCTAATTATTAGGATAAATCCAAAGAAGTGATAAAAAGATACAAATAAGCAAAGTATTGATTACCTTGAAATTACGAGAAAACTATGCGCGATAGGAATCCAATAGTTAAGCAAAAGCGGTAAAATCCTGTCAAATTTTCAGTCGGCCAGCGGTTAAAGAACCCAGATGATTGTGTAAGGGGTGGTTGGGGTTTGACTCAACGGAATGAACCATTGCCTCCATTTCCCGGATCAGATCCTGATGTGAATCATCGTAAACATCCCCTTGAAGGAATTTGAGAACTTGCAAACGGTATTTAGGGTGATTCACGAAATAGGTAAACATAACATTAAGGCGGTAGTACATGCCGATGAAGGTGTACCAATTCGAGATACCTTTTCGAATGGTTAATTCATAGTTTTCAAAGGAAGACTTATTAAAATCACCGGTTCTTAAAGCTTCTATAATGTCCTTAGCAGCAAAACGGGCTGAATTCAATGCAACACTTACACCGGAACTGAATATGGGATCAACAAATCGTGCCGCATCACCTATCATTAAAAAATTATTTCCTGTTAGTTCCGTAATGGCATAACTGTAATCTGCCTCCACTTTGAAGTCGGTGGACTGGGTAGCTTTTCGCAGTTCTGCTTCAAGCTCCGGACGAGTACTCACACATTCCCAAAAAAACTTCTCTCTATCCGCCGAAGTTGCAGGAAAGTTTTTTTTCTGAGTTACTACACCAAAAGAGGTGGTTGATTCATCAATAGGAATTTGCCAGATCCAACTATTGGAGACAGGTATGAAGTGAATGTATATATATTCTGATTTTTCAAATGCATTACGATTAAAATTGCTGAACCAACAATGAAATGCGCATTGATCAAAAACCTTATCTTTTACCTTTAAATTTAATTTACTACCCAAAAAAGTCCTTCTACCAGATGCATCCACAACCAGTTTGGCAGAAACCTTTTGTTCAGTTTGATCCTGAAGCCGAACACTAACAATAACTTCTTTTGGGGATTGAAATTTTACATCAAAAACATCTGCGCCTTCCACGATTTTTGCTCCCAAATCTTTGGCATGATGAAGCAACAGCTGATCGAATTTTGACCGATTCACGTGATAAGTATACGGTAAATTCACTCCTTCTTGTTTACGCTCATCAAATCGGATATCTGCATCCGCTTCGAGATAATGATTCCAATCGTGATCGAACGTTTTACTGGAGTTGTAGGTTGTCCATGCTGCTCCAAATTTTTTGGGGAAATTGGCCGCCTCCAATTTTGGCAACAATCCCAACTCCTCAAAAACGCGGTTGCAGGAAGGAACCAATGATTCACCCACGTGGTGACGAGGGAAGATTTCCTTCTCAAATAAACCAACTTTTACCTTTTCTTTCGCGAGGTAGGAGGCCATTGCAGATCCTGCAGGACCACCTCCAATAATTACAACATCAAATTCTTCCACACTATTGATTTATTTTAAAAGATCAGGGTATATTTCTTCAGGACGGTGTCCACATCCAAATTCCGAATCATGGGTATTTATAACCAGATTTTTAAATTTCATAAACATCTCCGGTTTTTCTAACAGATCGATAAAATCAGAATAGCGGGCATGTTGGGAGAAAAAATCACCAGCCAATAAATAATGAATTAAAGAAAATGCATTTTCGTGCTTGAGATGTTCCATTCCAGAACTAGTTCCTAGTCCGGCCATATCTAAACGATCAGGACTATAAAACAAGCGTACAAATTTTTCAATGAGTTTATATGCTCCGTTGATTTCCTGATACACTTCATCAAAACCTTCAGATAATTTACCAGTTTTTAAGTTTTCCGATAATTTATTGCATAATACATATGCACTTTTCATACCCATATAAATTCCGGAAGAAAATATGGGATCTAAAAAGGCTACCGCATCTCCCAACAAGGCAAAATTCTCTCCGTATTGAACGGAAGAATAATAACTATAATCGGAAATTGAAATGACCGGCTGAATACGAACTGCGTCTTTTAATATTTCATTTGCCTTTGCAGCTAAAAACAATTCATCCAAATACAATTGCTCAGTAACATTTTTAACTCCGATGGAATTATAATACTCAAATCTGGATTTAACGTAATCGGAATTCAAGGCAACACCAATACTTATACGGTCTGATTCAAGTGGAATCATCCAAATCCACCCTTTTTTTTCTCCTCCCAGATAAACAATTTGAATGTTTCCTTCTTTTAAAGCATCATCGTAGTTGACATTTTTCCAATGTGTTGCAAATGCTGAACGATGAAGATCGTTGTATTTAAGTTTAGTATTATTTCTTGTTTGATAAAATGCATCCTGACCACTGGCATCAATAAAAAATCTGCATTCCACATCACCCGTGGTGCCTTTAGTTCGGTATTTTATTTTGATGTTTTGTCCCGGAGTATTTTCGATTGCCGTAACCAAATGTTCCTCTCTGACTTCAGCTCCCAGGGTACGCGAATGATCCAACAATAATTTATCGAATTCTGAGCGGAGTACATGGAAAGAAAGGTAGCTATCATCGTGAATTACGTGACCAAAACACCAGTGGGAAGAAGTGGAATTATCAATGGAAGTGAATTTAACTCCCGGCTTACGTGAAAAACGCTTTATCATTTCTCCGGTTATTTCCAGATCATCAAATAATGGTTTGCAAAATGGAAGCAATGACTCTCCCACATGATCACGCGGAAATTTTTCTTTTTCAAGAACAATTACATTGTGACCGGCCCTTGCCAACAAGGAAGCACAGGTTGAACCTACAGGTCCTCCCCCAATAATAGCTACATCGTATACCATATGGTTTCAAACTTAACTTAAAACAACGAGAAGAAAAAAGGTTTTTATCAGTTTTGGATAAGCGGTAAATGTCAGCGAACAGACATTGGGAAAATTGCCTCATACGGCATGGGACAACCTTGTTCTTTGTAGGCGTCCCGGTTCATTACTAAATAATAATAGCGTTCAAACTGACCGGGATTCTCCAGAAAATCAAGTGTTTGATGGTAGCGCTTGTTCTCATTGAAAAAATCGCCCCCCATCATGAAGTGTAATGCACCAAAGGCAAGTTGGTGTTGAATGAAATTTTCATCATCATTTGTGCCATAACGTTCTTTCAGTTTTTGACCCAATTCTGCAAAATTAAATCGTTCCTGATCATAAAACATCCGGATAAAGCGATCGACCAATTGCACGGCTCCTTCGAAATTTTCTGTTGCGGTGTTCAGGGCCTTTTTACCTTCTTCAATCCCGTCATTAAGCAAAACGGATAATGCTTCCGAATATACTTTGGCACTATTCATTGCCAGATAAATTCCCGTTGCAAAAATCGGATCTAAAAATGAAGCAGCATCACCAATCATAGCATAATTCGATCCATGCTTTTTGGTCATGGAATACGAGTAATTTCCAACGACCATTAACTTTTGAATAATTTCCGCATTTTTTAGAATATCGGAAGTAAATGCTGCACTTCTGATTTCTTGAAGATAAAGTTCCATTTTCCAGTCCTTGGTTCCCTTTGCCGATAACTCTTCCTTCATTTCCCGGGTAAAAATATTATCTACCACCAAGCCAACACTTAAACGATCTTCGCCTACCGCCTGTATTCCAATCCACCCCTTTTTATTGCCGGCGAGGTAAATGATATTTAGTAGTCCCTCCCTAATACTAGGTACAAAATCAGCTCCTTTCCAGTGGGTGAGGAATGCAATTCGATCTAATTCTTTATGCTTTACTTTTACCCGTTGCTTTTGACCTAAAAAAGTATCCTGGCCGGTTGCATCGAATAAAAAGCGAGCGTTGAAACTAAGTTCTTTATCTTCATTGGTGGCATAAACTGTAACAGCATCCTCAACGGAGAGGTCAACATCCTTTACTAAAACATCTTCCATGACTGTTGCTCCCTTATCCCTGGCATTGTCCAAAAGTATCTTGTCGAATTCGGAGCGAAGTACATGAAAGGAAAGCTGGTTTGGACCAGGTAAAATATTTTTAAAACAATAAATCGTATCGAATTCTCCGGTTTTATTTACAAAACGAACACCTGGCTTTCGTACAAAATTAGATTTCAACTTGTCGAGCACTCCAATTTCCTCAAAAAGATCATAGCAAAAGGGGACAAGGGATTCTCCTACATGCGGACGTGGAAATATTTCCTTTTCGAGAATTAAAACTTTATGCCCGGCCATTGCCAATTTTGCTCCGGCAAAGGCACCAGCGGGTCCACCACCAATAATGATGGCGTCGAAAAATTCTTTAGGACGATTCATTAACTAAATAATTAGTTATAAATAAGCTGAAATAATATTCTTTTGAATATGATTGGTACCGGAGTAAATTCCGGATGCCTGAGCATCGCGTAATGTCCGTTCTATCCAACCCGTTTGATAGGCTCCCGATGCACAAATCTTCATTGCTGCATCTGCACAAAATATTAATGCTTCGCTTGAAAGCACTTTTAATTCTGCTGCAATAGCATTTACATTTTTTTCCTGGTCGAAAATTCCGGCTGCATAATAAACCATTAAGCGGCACGCGTCCAGCTTAATTTTCATGTCTGCAAGCAAGTGACTTACGGAATGAAAATTCATAAGTTCCACCCCTGTAGATTTTTTTAACCGGATAAAACTCAACACCTCTTCCATAAGATGTTCCATTATTCCAAGATTCATGGCAGCCATTCCAATGCGCTCGGCATTCATTGCTGTTTGAAAAATCATTAAACCACTACCAGGCTCATTTACAATATCACCTGCGGATAAAACAGTATCTACAAAAACATCGGATGCAGGACTGGTTCTCAATCCAAGTTTTGAATATTTTTCACCAACTAAGAAATTAGTTTTATCAACTAAAAAAGCAGTTATTCCTCCCATTGCACCTTTATTTTTATCGGTGCAAACAAATAATAATATCTGATCTGAAATGGGAGCATTGGTGATCCAACATTTTGATGCCTTTACTTTATAATTATTTCCATCCTGGAATGCTGTGGAATCCATATTAAATGCATCCGATCCTCCTCTGGCTTCTGTCATCGCATTAGCCAATATATTTTTACCACTTACTCTTAGTTTCAATTCGGGCTGCTGTGCCGAGAATCGTAGAACCGGTAATTGAACTGCTAATAAATGTGCTGCTAAAGAAAACAACAAACCATTATCGCTCGATTTTTGTGCGAGTCCATTTAACACAGCACATGCGGACGTTAAATTTAATCCGGAGCCACTTAGATTTGTGGGAACAAATAAATCGGTATAACCTTCCCGAAGTAATAAATTCCAGAGGTCTTGGGCGAATTCTGATTGGTGATCTCTTTCTTCACACGGTGAGGATAAATGCACCCTTGAAAATTCCGCTGCATGCGAAAAGAGGTTAAAATCTTCTTTATTTAAAATGTTCTGCAGCATAATGAATCAAAGCCTGGTAATCTGTTTTCTGTGAAGAATTTAAAGGAATATTATCTAAGATAATAAATTTATCAGGAATCATATAAGCCGGCAAGACTTTCATGAGCTCGGCTCTTAATGCAATTAAATCACTTTCATTTATGCCTGAAACAAATGCTACTATTTTCACGGATTCGGGTAGGTGAAAAGCTACAACGGCAGCAAAAAGGAGTCCGGCGCAACTTTGCAGTCCCACTTCAATTTCATTGAGTTCAATCCGGTATCCGTTTCGCTTAATCATTCGATCGTACCGACCTTTATATACGAGTTCACCGGATTGCCATTCCACCAAGTCACCCGTTTTGTACCATTTTTTACCGTCGATAAAAACAAATGCATGTTGATTTGCCTGTTCATTATTGAGATATCCATTCATCAAAGATGTGCCCGACATCAATAGTTCCCCTTGCGAAGTTCCTTCGATGTCTCCATCAGAAATTTTACTTTCATATTGAAGGGTAGCTCTCCCTATGGGAAGTGCTTGTTGTGGATTCCAGTTTCCCTGTGGCACCGAAAATGAAGTGCAAACATTGGTTTCTGTAGGACCATACCAATTATAAAAGCGTGCTTTATTGGTTGAATTATGCTGAAGTTTAATAAACTCGGAGGAGGGATACGATTCTCCCGCAAAAATAATGTGTTGTAAAGAAGCTGAGGATTCCTGTGTATAATTGCCGAATTCAACCATTAAGCGCAATGTTGTGGGGGTAGAATACCAAACAGAAATGGAGTGTTTCTTTATTGAATCCACTAAAAAAGCAGGTTGAGCGATCTGCAATGAATTAAACAGAATCAACTTAGCGCCTGATTTTACAGAGGCAAAAATATCAAAAACAGAGAGATCGAAATGAAAGGGTGCCACCGATGAAAACACGTGCTGTGCGTTCAGCTCAAGGTGATCGGTTGCCCAATGAATAAAATCGATAGCCGCAGGGTCTGAAACACAAACCCCTTTTGGAATTCCTGTTGTACCTGAAGTAAAAAGTACATAAGCCAAATCTGGGTGTACCTCACGTTCGCGGACTAATTCATTCTCAAACATTGCCCATTTCGAATTAATTGTGGAATACAGATTATACCCTAAACTTTCCAGATCCTTTTTACGGGATAAGTCGGAAAAAATAAATCTAATTTGAGCAACTGAAATAATTTTTTGGATACGCGATAGTGGAGAATTGAAATCCAGCGGCAAATAGGCCTTGTTAGCACCTGCAATGCTGAAAATTAAACTTAGCGTGTCAATGTTTTTTGGTCCTAAAACCCCTATTATTTTACTATCAACTAAATCTTTAGTTAATAACAATTCCATTCTGGATTGAACGAGCTGTAATAAATCAGCGTAAGAAACAGATTGCCCACCCGCCTCCTCTACCGCAATTTTGTCGGAGAATTGATTGGCAGAATTAACTAAAAGTTGATACAGCTTTTCAGCCAACTGATTTTGATTTAATAAATGCAGCGATTTTTTCTACTGTATCAAGATTATCCCGGTCCACTTCATGCGCTGCGAACTTTATGGAGAACTGTTTTTCCAGTTTATCGACTAACCGCAAGGTTGAAATGGAATCCATTAATCCACCGGAAATAAGCGGAGTAGAAATCGTTAACTGAGAGGCCTCCGGACCAGTAATAAATTCAGAACGCAAAAGTTCTAAAACACTGGTAACAATTGTGTCATTTCCCATATCGGTTGAATATTATTTCCTCATTCTTTTTCCATTGAACATAAAGCGCTCTCATCAGCAATTGATGTCCGAATGCATTCGGATGATGATCCAATTCTGAAACTCTGATATTTTCTACCGGATAATTCACCAGTGCATTTGAAATATCAAGAATAACAAAACCGAGTCCTTCTGCTTTTTGTTGCAATGCTTCCCATTCTAAACGATTTTCCTCATCCATAGTTGCCTGGGCAAAGACCATTATGGGTACGCAAGAATGTGTTTTACAATAATATATAATTTCTTTATAACCCCAATCTAAAAGCTCATCCGAAAATGGTTGTGTGCGACTAAATAATTCATCAAATCCCATGTATTGTTTCAATCCTGCCCTATCCCGGATAGAAATTAATGCGGGGTATTTGAGGTCGATACCATTTTGTACCAGGCTCACAAAGGAACGGGTAACCCTGAATTTCTCCTGAGAGTGGGCGGTATAAATCACCCCTCCGGGGTGATAATGGTTTACTTTTTCGTTTAATAACGCAACCTGTTGAACCAAACTGTAACTACCAACTCCGAAGTTTAAAAATTCAACGCAATAATCTCTTGAAAGTGTATCTTCTAACAAAGCTTCGAAGGATTGTCTATCGTTTACTCCATAACCCATGGTATAGGAAGCTCCAAGAAAAGCAAACCGATAGCAACCGGAATCCGGATATTCTGCATATTCTTTATCGCGGAGTCCGAAAGAATTGGTGGTATAATGCGATCCATTTAAATCGACTGAAACGGAAGGTCGGAGTTCTCGGGTAAGAAGGTCGTTTCTCCGGCGGTGCAATTGATCATCGCGTTTAAAAAATTCGGGGCGTTTCCGGTTAAGAATTAATTCCCAATTATAAGCCCTGCGATTTACAGAACCAACTGCAGCATCGTAATAATCCTTTTCCATACGGGAAACATCTTCGTGGTTCGGGACATAATGAAGTAATTTTTTTAGTTGCGGAGGATCTGCGAATCGTAGAAAAAACAGCATGAGAATAAAAATTCCCGAAGAAAAAGGCAATACCGAAAAAAACTCTTTATGATTTCTGAACCGGTGAAAAATCATCGTTAAAACTGCAAATCCGACTAACAACAAACTTGCGGTGCTAATTAAAAAATAAAAATCATCATAAGTAAAATGCTGCAATAACGATAGGATATAAACCCAATAATGAATATCGCCGGTAATCCATAATGAATACAGAACTGACATTGAAATAAAAACCATCAGTACGGCTGATGCATTTCTCATTGCATCCAAAAAATTGATTTTGGTTTGCGCATTAAAGCGCTGAATAAATTTTGAAGGGAAAATTGTGCCGCTAACAAATACCAAACAGCCAAGAACAGTCCAATAAACCAAATCTGTAATTCTGAAATCGAAATTTCCTTTAATCCAAAGCAACTGCCATGTGTGAAGTAATGAAGACAACGCAAATGCAAGAATAATGGCCATCCCCATTCGCATATTAAATGAAAATTTTCCAAATAAAACGAAGAATGGATTGTAGAGTTGTTTAACGACAAATTCTTTCCAGTAAATATTTATCCTACGCCAAACTTCCGAATAGGTATTTGCAAAGTAAAATCGTCCGAATACAGGCGGGAGATTTAATCCCATTAAGCCTAACCAACCCGAAATAAGCAGAAACAAACCGGGTAAACGCAATAACATTAAATAACTGGCCAACATAAATTGAATCACGTCCATGCCGTTATGAATAGCAAATGGAGCGATATATAAAAAATGATAAATGACCCGAAACAACAGAAGATTAAATAAGCCTGCAGCGAGTCGATCTATGGCAGTATAATATGTTGTTTCAGTAGAGGAATTGTACGCCTTTTTCCAATCCCGGTAATCGATAATTGGCATAAGCGGAAATGAAAGATTGGGTCCCAGAAAAAAGAAGTTAAATGCATGTACCGATTTCTTTTCTAATTCAAGTTGGTTAACGGATAAAAAACTCCATACTCTGAGCATAAAAAAACCGGCCAAAAAAGGAACAATGATCTGGATTCTCGGCATATAAATAATTTCCAATCGCCAGGGTAACATGGAAATAAAAAACAGGAGTAGAAAAGCTATTTTGACCCAGTAACGAATACCTGAACTCAGCACAAAATAAACGACCACTGTTCCAAGAAATAAGAGTAAACCACTGAGCCATCCAAATGCGATGTATACCACTCCTAGTGAATGAAAAAGCATCATGAGCGGTTTATATTCAAGAGGCAGATAATGATTAATGATAAAACTAATCACTAAAACGGGGGCCAAAAGTTCAAACCCAATTCCAGGTTCCAGTTCAAGGAGTTGAAATACTATTAAAAAGATCAGTAAGACTCCTAATGCATAAAGGAAACTTCTACTGGTCTTTGAAACGATATTTGAAATCCAGCTCATGGAATAATACCCTGCTTTTTAAATACGATTTGAATTTGATGGTAGAGTAATTTCGCAATCACTTCATGTCCCTTTTCATTGGGATGATTATCCCATGGAGAAAGATATAAATCTGATATTTTATCATTGTTGTAAACTTCCGACAAATCGATTTTATAATCTGCCGGAATGAGCAGGCATTCTGATAATTGTTGAAACTCTGTTTGACTTGCCTGTTCCCCCAATGTAGGTAGGTATACAAAAAGGAATTTTTGTTGATTGATTATTTCATTCAATAGTTCACAATATAACAGCAGTATGCTTTTTCTTAGCAATTGTTCTTTTTGCAAATCCGGCATTCCTGATTCTATTCCACAACTCAATATATAGCTGTTCACTTTTTCAAGTGTAAAATCAACTTTCTTCCGCAATAAAAATGTAATGTCACCGGCTATCCTATCCAGTTCTCCTGAATGAGCGATATAAATAATTAAATCGGGTTGAATCTCCTGAACTTTATGTTTACACAGGAAAGCGGTTTGAATTAATCCATATCCACCCAAACCGAAATTCCATATTTCCCATTTTTTCTCCGGGTAGTTTGCGTTAAGTTGTAACTCGATACGACTTTCAAAATCCTGCTCCTGATTTACACCTGAGCCCATTTCATACGAACCTCCCATTAATGCAATCCGATAGGTATTGGGGGTTTTCTTTAATTCATAAGCCTTATCGCGCAGTCCATATGAATTTGTATAAATTTCTGTTCCTTTAAACGATTGCGAAGTATCTGGAATTAATTCTCTGAACAATTCATTTCCGGTTTCTCGTGTCAGATAATTATGCGGATTCCAATCTTCTCCTGTTTGGAGCACTGCAATTTTTCTTTTCAAATCGTCCGTATCCAGGATTTTACCATAATATCCTCTTTCAATTCTTTTTTTATCCCTTTTATTCAGTTTATGTGGATTTGTAATATCTGTAATCAATGAATCTGAATATCCTGTTTTTTCTTCTGTAAAGTAAGCCGTGGTGGACAGTCCTCCTATGAAAATCACCAACGCTAGTGTAATAAAATTTGATTTTAAATTAATCCTGAAAAGGATTGTTCTGAAAAGAATTCGAAATAGGATTACAGCAAAAATGATTATCGACAACCACCAAATAGCGGCTCCGGGGTTTACCGTTAACAAAGAAATAAGATAAAGCCATTCTTTTATATCTCCACTTGTCCATAACCCATAAAAAAACGATATAAACACCAGGAGAAGTCCCGCCTTAATATCGTTCAACCATTGCTTTTCTTTACGTTTTTTTAAGCTCCTGATAGCATCGAATGCTATTCCAAAACCGAAGGTCATCCAAAACACCAAATCTGTAAGGCGTATTACAAAATTTCCACTAATCCAGAATTGTTGCCAGGTATGCAGAAATGCGCTTAGCAGAAACACTATAGCTATGGTTAATCCGATTCGGAATGCCTCTGATGAAAAATAGTTTTTAATTCTAAAATAAAGCGGATAGTAGAAAATCCGGAGCATAAATTCTCTCCAGAAAACATTTATTTTTTGCCAAAGGTTGGTAAATGAATGAGCGGAAAAATAATTACCAAATACATCTTCATATTGATACCCCCAGCACTCAATTAAAGCCAATCCAATATAAAATATTCCCACCATTCTGAGTGAAAGGGCGAAACCAAAAAAGAAATATTTTACTACCAATGAAGCTTCAATAACATCGATGGGATCATTGATAAATGACAAATTAATCCACCGATAAAGGATGTAATAAAAAAGTCCCAATGCCAAATGACGCAAAGCCGATTTCCAGATCATGAATACTGGAACGGAATAGTAATTGCCGGTAAATTTTCTGTAATCGATTATTGGAAATAAAAAGAAAAACAAGTTGGGAATCATGGCAAAATAGTTCCATTTAATAATCCATGGACTTTTAATTTTTCCAATAGAATTTTCATAATAAAAACTTATCCCTCTAAACATAAACATTACTCCAAAAAACGGCATTACCACCGAAATGCTTAGCCAATGCTCTGCCGAAGATTTTGTGATGAGGAAGAGTAAAATGATGAATCCAAAATAAATGAGTTTAAACAGACCATTTATTTTAAGGATTAAAATAAACAGGGACAAAGAAATAAAACCCAGCAAAATTAATGTTGGATTAATTCCTATTAAAAGTATTGAAGTAAGAATGAAGGATGCCGACTGAACCCATGGCCGGAATTGGATGGGTATAAATAATGCTAAAAATGAAACGGCAACACCCAACGGCGCGATGCTTGTCCAACCTAACGCATCCTCCGGATGAAAAATATGTAAGGAAAAAAACAAACAAATAAATCCCACAAGCAGGAACATCCATTGCCAGCTAAACTGAAATGAAGCATTATTACGAATTGCATCGTAATAGTCTGTTGATTTAATTGTATTTGATTCCCTTACCATTCCTGATACATTCGGTTATATTCCCTGGCGATGACTTCTGGTGAATGAAAACGAAGATAGTGTTGACGGATTATATTCCCGTCGAAATTCATCTGTAAAGCCCTTTCAATTGCAATAGCGAAAGCTGGTCCTGAAAACTCACTGGCAAAAACTCCCGTTTGCTCATTCATTAATTCCAGATAGGCCGGAACAGGCGTACATACAACAGGCTTCCCGCATAAACCTGCTTCTACAATGGTATTTGAGGCAATATCATTCAATCCAGGATTTAATAAAAAATCGCAGGTATTATAAATCTGATTCAGCATTTCGGTCGAGTTAATTTCTCCCAGTTGAATAATTTCAGATTTATTAATTGATTTTGGAACATTACCTTTTCCAACCACTATAGTTGTTGAAGGAACATCGACCAGAGCAAGTGCTTCTCTCAAAACATGAAATCCCTTTCGCGCATAATTAACCTGATCGGCTATAAACAGAAATACAGGCTGATCATTTTTGATATTTAAATTGCTCTTGAAATCTAGATTTTCTGTTATTCGAAATTCATGGTACGGAACAGGATTTTTTATGACTTGTACGGGTGTTTTTCTGATCCAATTCGATTCTGTCACTTTATTAGCCAAAACCTGTGATGGTGTTATAAATTGTATATCTGTTTTTAAAAGTGCAGTTGAAATTTGATTTTTCTGTCGCAGAATTAAATCTGACAAGTCTAAAGCATCCGCCATTGGAGGATAATGAAATCCCCCGGAAAAAGGAAATTCATCGTGCAAGGTCCACACCAATTTTTTGCCATTCAATTGAGGCAATTCCTCCACATTTAAAAATCCGCTCACCCAATGAAAATGAATAACATCTGCAGATCGTATCAATGGATGATTTTTTATTTTCCATACCGTATCCGGACGCGAAAACCATTCGCCTTTTGATTGGATGATGGTTTTTACTTTCTGCTGGTTCAGGTAGTTTTTCGCTTTGTAATACAGTGCGGAAAAGGGATTAAATGCATCCCGGAAATCAACAATTGAATCCTCCATTTCTCCATCTTTATAGAGGGAAATAAATGTTGAATCGATGCCGGATTGCTTTAATGCCCGATGCAAACGAATAGACGCGATTGCCGCTCCGCCTTTTGTATAAGTATTTAAGTGAACTACTTTCATGGAATATTCGATGCTTTTGAAAGTAATTGCAGATAAAGTTCCTTTAATTCCCCGTTTTCAATTTCGCCTTCTTTAAAGCGGTATTCCGATTTTTTTATCAGAGAAAGAATCCGATCCGGATGATCCACTTTTAAATCAAGAATATTAATTAACCGGTGGATAGTCAGCTCCGGATGCTGCATTAAGTGATCATAAGAAATAAAAACAGTTGATGAACTGTCCATCTTCAAAATTGATTCATAATAGCGGAGGTAGACCTTATCCGTTAATTGAGGTGTTATTTTAGAAGCAGAAGCAATTGCTGCTGTTGGATTTCGAAAGCAAACGATAAATTTCGCTTTTGGCCATTTTCCGATTAACCAGGGCCACAATACTGAAAAATGTGGATTTTTAACCAGTGGACGATCACCAAATTCATTAAGTAGATACCGGTTTAAATTGCCAATTCCATAATGCTTTAAAACATGAATTTTATTCCTATTCGAAATGCGGTCATCATGTACTCCGCACAATGAAAATTCCTGAAAAAGTTTTTCTTCACTTTCGGTCAAATCCACTTTCATTACCTCTTCGGAGGAAGGAGGTAAATGTCCCCATGCATTTAATTTATTAAACGCATACAAGGATGCATCCATGAACAAATAGTTCTCAAAAAAACCATCCCGATTCAAATCCGCTCTGCTCCCTTTTGATTTTAATAAATCATTTTCCGGTCCCACATTCATTCCACATTCCTGCAAAAGATGAGTAACCAAACTAGTACCTGAACGAAAAAATCCGGTTACAAAAACAGGACTTGAAACGGGTTCTTGCGCTTCGACCTTTTTCTTATTTATAAGCAACAAATACCAATAGAAAGCACGATTTATCACGCGGTGATACCATTGATTGGGCTCAATATATGGAACTTGTTTTACCATGGAAAATCACGGTTTAATAGTTGCCTGAGCTCCTGATTGTGTTCCAAAAAAAATCGCTGCAAAAAATCTTTGGCCTGATCCGGTATTTCAGATTCCGTTCCTGCATTTTCATGCTCAAACTTAATCTCCTTGATATAGGATATTCCTAAATGCCGGGTGATTTTTTCCATTATTTCACCAGGTGAAAGAAACAATTCTTCGCTACAAACAATCAACAATTGGCTACCGAAATGATTTATCCAATCCTTGAGCAAAAAGGCATATTTCCCTTTAGAGGCATAACCGAGTCGCTGATAAGCAAAATTATGTCCACCCTTTTTCTCTCCCCATTGAATCCGATCCATCTCCTGCAAAAGCGCCGTGTAAAAATCAGCCTTTTCAAATCCCAGTTTTACCGACATTCTGTAATGAGAATAAGCACGGTGGACCGGGTTTCTCAGCAGGACAATAATTTTTGCTTGGGGAATTACCGACTTAATTCTGGCGGCTGTTTCTGGAAATTCAAAATAATTAGCCGTTGCGTCAATAGAAAAACATGACGACTTAACTTTTTTATACTCACTATGTGCGTACCATCTGGAAGCAAATCCGGATTTATACCAATTGATTCCCCGTTTAAAATGAGCTTCATTATGAAAAAAATAATGTTCCTTGCGTTTAGCAGGTAAAACCGAAGGATAATGCTGAAGTGTTTGGTATAGCGATGTAGTCCCAGCCTTTTGCGCCCCAATGATGAAGGCTTCAGGCATCACCCGTAGGGGTGCAGTGATTTTAGAAAAAAATGATCGTGACAATTCTGCTGAATCATCAAAAAGCCTTTTTTCATCAATTAATTCTAAATTTATCACAGATAAAGGAATTATCTTTAATAAAGATAAGGCTTCAAACCTATGAATCATCAAAAAACAGCTTTGGGACTGAAATTTTTTTTGGGTCGTTTGCGCCTACGGTTTTTGACCAAGCCCAGAGCTTTGCGTTATTGGAGAAAAAGCAATGAAAACAAGTTTTTAAATGGACAATTAAAAGCCACAAGCTCTCATCCTTCCATACTTTTTATTGCTCCCAATAAATCAGGCTCATCCATTTCCGCAACGATTATTTCCGAAATTCTATTGAGGGAAGGATTGATTCAATTGGATTGGGAAGGATACTATGCATGCACCGAACCGGATATTAAAAACACTCACTTTTCCGGAAAACAATTTCGTGATTTACAATTACCCGAAACCGGATTTTTCATTGGTCCACTACGCCGATCCATTGAAATCCCTGAATCATCCCCAATTCGTGTTATTATTCAAATTCGCGATCCGAGAGACATACTAGTTTCTCACTATTATTCCATGACCAGGAGTCACCCTGTTTTAACAGAAAACTATCTGAAACGAAAACTAGAGGCCAGTCATAAAACAATCGATCAACATGTCCTCGACGAAGCTCCTCGATTCAGACAATTGTTTACCGAACTAATCAGATCATATTTTCATACAAATAATGCCTTGTTCATTCGGTATGAAGAAATGGTGGAATTGCCGGAAGAATGGATAAAAAAAACAATGAATTTCTTATCAATTCCATTGGAAAAACATGAAAATACCATCTCAAAACTCAACCATCATTTCACCCAGGGTGAAGGGGAAAACAAACATAAGCGGCAAGTGAAACCAGGGAATTTCAGAGAACAATTATTACCGGAGACGATTGATGCTTTAAACCACGAATTTTCCGAAATTCTGCGTACTTTCAACTATTCCATTTCATGAGGACATTTCTCCATATTGTAAATCCTTACCCCTGTAAAGAAAACAGCAGCGCGTACAAAGAGCAGTCTCACACCCTGCATGCTTTAAGTGTTGCAAAAAAGAATTATCAGGGGGAGGTGATTCAATGTGGTGTTACATTTCCGGAAGAAATTATTTCCATTCCGAATTCTTTAATCATACAACCTGTATTACATTCAAGTCTTGCTCAATTTTGCAATTCAGAAAAAAAGCTACCTCTTCTAAATGAAATTCTGGGAATAGCCAAAACGTATGAGAAATGTGAATATGTGATCTATTCCAATATGGATATCATTCCCTCTCCTTCGTTTTATTCGTATATAAATCATCAGCTTCAAGAGCACGATGCCTTGGTAATAAATCGCCGAAGAATAGATCGTTCCTTTTTAGATACAAAAATTGAAAATCAATATTTGATTTTTTCTGAGGCCGGGAAGGAACATCCCGGTTTTGATTGTTTTGTTTTTAAACGTGGACTCATTGATCAATTTGAATTAGGTCGTGTTTGTATTGGTATTCCCCATGCAGAAAACACATTGCTGCATAACCTCATTGCATTCAGTAAAAGTTTACAAGTAATCAGCAATGCGCATATCACCTTTCATATTGGGATGGAGTTGCATAAACAATGGGGGACAAAAACCGAAGAGCGTTTTAATCTTGCAGAATACAAGGCACAGTTAAAAAAACTAAAACCTCATTTACGTATATCGAATTTCCCGGGGAGTAGTGACGGATTTTGCAAACGTCATTTCCGCTGGTTAATGCATCCATCGTTTTCCTTTCCGCTGATGCTAAGCTTAGAATTGAAACAAAAAAGAAATAAAAGGGAAAAACCGCAAAAAGAAAAGCTGAATTTTAAAAACAAATACCTGGAATGGCTTTTTAAAAAAGTCAAGATCGACGAATGATTCCTTTCAGCTTTCTGAATCGTTCAGCCCACACATTACCCTTACGCAGCTTTAATATATCTCCATTTAAATCTCCGGGGTACATGGACAATTCCTTTGTAAATCGTTCTAACGCATAATCGTAAAGTTTGCGATCCCAGATTGAATAACGGTCTACCAACAAACGGGTTTCATGATCCAACTCACTTAAAGGACTTCGCTTTTTATTCACATTTGCTTTAGCATAATAAGGAAAACGGATGTTCATTTTTTTCCCTAGCAATACCACTGACTCTTCGTATTTCTCATTTATACCGACGAAAAAAAACGAATCAAGATTTGCCTTTGCCTTTTCAAATAGTGCTTCATTACACATTCCAAAGGATGGATTCTCGCCGGCAATAAACCGGGTCATTCCATTATCAGCTATATCCATTAATCCTTCGTTTAAAAAATCGGCCAGTGATAAATGCCGGTTTTTGATTTCATCATGCAATGGCAAACCCGGCACCCGTAATAAATGGTGATAGAGTGAAACGAGTCGAATTTCCGGCTCGCGAAGCATGGTGATATATTTGGCGTCAATCCCTGGATGAAGCTGATGAATTCCGAATAAAAAATGTCCCTTTACCATTTTTAATCCTTTCAATAATTCAGGATTAATATCTCTGTAAATATGAGTGGATTTTATTCTCGGAATATCAAGAATTTCCTGTTTATGAAAGTTTCTGTTTAGAATTCCCTGAAAGGTTGATCCACCGGTTTTATGAATATGTAGAAAATAATACATTTTATTTTCCGTGTTTTAATTCAATAGTGGAAATCATTTTCCCTTTCATTTCCAGGTATTGCTGCACAAGAAATTTTTCGGATTCATCTAATTGCGGAATAGCATAAAAGGTTAGTTGTGTTCCATATTCCTTCGATAATATTCTGCGTGCATCACGTGTTGCTTCAAAGAAATCGTGACTATTCAATTCGTATTTCTGATTTTCCACTTCATCCTGACCAGCCAATTTTTTATAACCCAAAGCCAAATTAAATTGAATGGATCTAAAATTATTCCGAAGGATTTTTGCCCGCGAAACGGATATTCCCAGATTGAATGAAAACTCTGTTAGCAGAATTGCAGCAGCAAAGGGTATGGAGGTGGACCAGTATTCTTCTTCCCAAACAAATATGCCTCCGTTACCGGTAATGCCATTTTCCCAGTCGGTATCTGAGCCGTTTATTAATCCGATGTATTTTCCATTAACCGTAATGAGAAAATAATAATCCAGGGTTTGATTGATTTTTTGAAACCATTGTTTTTGCATTTCCGGAGAGATTTCTTCCCGAAACTCCATAAATCTCCGGATATGTTGCGAATTTCTCCAATAGCGGATCAATTCGATATCCGTTATTTCGAGTCGCTTTAACTGAATGCCGTATCCTTCAAATATTATCATCAGATCACTTTTCGAATGGTATAAGGTGGTTTCCCCATTTGGTGATTAAATATTTTATAAAGGTATTGCCCGATAATACCCATACATATCAATAATATACTGGTGGAAAACAATACAACAACAATGGTTGCCGTAAATCCGGGTACAGTTGTTTTTAAAAATATTTTTTTGAGGATAAACCAAATACCCATTAAAAAAGAAATAATTGAAAGCGTAACCCCACCCCAGGTCATAATTCGTAACGGAATGGCCGTATAATTAATCACGATATCGGAGAACATTTTTGTCAATGAAAAAATAGAGTATCCCGATTTACCGGACTTACGTGGAGAGTGACTCACTTCTACAGTTTCAATTTCAGTGGTATGCCAATACACCAATTCATCTATAAAAACAAAGGAGTGAAAATGATCTCTGATTTTATCGACAAGGTTGCGGTTAAATAATCTGAACGAAGAGCCTTCCCCTATCGTTTGTGCTGTGTATTTGGAGGCTTTTCGGATAAAGTAACTTCCAGTTTTACGCATCATGGTTGAAGAGCGTTTGGGATAAACACCATAAACTAAATCGGCGGAAGTCTCACTTTGTTTCCGAATAAGTTTTTCGATGTCCTCCGGTGATTGCTGCAGATCGTCATCCATCGTCACCAATAAATTCCCCTTTGCAAAATTGAATCCGCACATTAAGGCTAAATGCTGACCTGTATTTCTTGCCATTCGGACTCCCGTAATTGTTCCTGCATGTTCAGTTTTTAATTTCTGAATGATTTCCCAGGAATTATCCTTACTGGCGTCATCAACAAAAATGATTTCAAATTCAAGCTGCAGACGCGACATTTCATTCTGAATGCGCTGAAATAATTCAGAAAGTGATTCACTGCTGTTATAGACAGGAACAACAATTGAAATATCGATTCGTTTTTGATTCATAAGCCTAATGATAAACCTCCATCAAGAAAAAGCGTTTGACCTGTAATCCATCTTGAAGCGGGGGAAAGTAAAAAGGAGATAGCATGCGCTACATCTTCGGGATAACCCACACCTAAGGGGTATTTTTGAATATGATCATTTAGTTTTTCGGCAGAGATTTGACGCTCTGTCTCCTCATAAACCTCTGTTTTTACCATTGCCGGGGCTACGCAATTACAACGAATGCCGGAAGCTCCGTGTTCTTGTGCAATTACCTGTGCAAATGCTTCAACTCCCAATTTCGATGCGGCATAAGCAGCCCCTCCTTTATAGGTATGATGTGCACCAAAAGAAGAAATAAAAACCATTGAAGCATGATCATTTATTTTTTTTGAGCGCAATAAAGATGCAGCAAGTAAAACCGTAGAAGAAAAATTTAGATCCATTACTGAGTCTAATTTTTCTTTGGAAAGAAATTTTACCGGAAAGGGTTCTATTTTACCTGCAGAAAACACCACACCATCTACGGCTGAAAGTGAATTAATCAATTGATTCCTGTCCTCCTCTTTTAATAAATCTGCTACAACATATGAATGAATTCCGCCTTTTAAAAGGCTTATACTTTCTTTCAATTGCTGTTCCCTTCGAGCAGTCAATATCAATTCTGCACCCATTTCCGATAAAAAAACAGCAACCGATCTGCCAATGCCGGAAGAAGCACCGGTGACTAAAATCTTTTTACCATTTAACTGAAAGGGTGAATTCATCATTTATAAATTATTAAATCGGGTAGTACAAGTTGACGAACAGATAGCAATACAGAACCCCAGGATAAGCCAACTCCAAAACCGGATAATAAAAGTTGAGCCTTATCTTGTTTTAATCTGTCACCTAAACGTTCTGTAATGGTTAAAGGAATAGATGCTGAACTGGTATTTCCAAATTCATCCAGCGAATAGGGGACCTGACCGGAATCGAATTTTAATTTTTTACGAATGGTTTCATTCATTAATTTATTCGCCTGATGCATCACGAAATAATCGATATTGCTTACAGATCGTTGTGCGAAATCCAATAATTCATTTACATTTTTGGGTACTTCACGCACTGAAAAACTAAAGACTTCCAATCCATCCAAAATTAATTCTGTCCCTTTTCTGAATATGCCTCCTTCAACTTCTTTTTCTTGTTCTGAATCCAGAGAATAGGGATGACGAGCAGCTCCATCGGGTATCATTATTGCTTTAAATCCTGCACCATCTGAACCGAGATTAAATAGCATTTCTCCTTCCTCATCATACTCTAAAGCGGTTACAGTTCCGGCATCACCGAATAAGGGATAGGTGCTTTTATCGCGGTAATTTAAAGACATGGTTGAAATGTCACCCACCGCGAGCAATGCTCTCTTGGTTACGCCAGATTGCATCAAAGATGAAACGATACTTAATCCGTATACATAACCGGAACAACCCAGCGGCACATCAAAAGCCATGGCGGACTTTTTTAATCCTAATTTATCTTGCAACAGAATGGCTGTTGAAGGCAAAACATAATCGCGCGACTGAGAAACAAAAACAATTAAACCAATGCTATCCTGTTCCCACTGCAAAGCTTGAATCAGTTTTTCTGCTGCTGGGAGGCATAGATCCGAAGTTGTTGTCCCTTTTTTTGCAATTCTCCGGTGGGAAATTCCTGTAGTTTGAATGAGCATTTTACGATCCTGTTCCGGGATCCAATCATACGATGCATTATCAAAAACAAATTCAGGAACCGCAGAGGCTATTCCTTTTATTGAAACCTGATTTGTCTTGAAAATGCCCATGATTATTTCCTGGACTTCACCAGATCATAAAGTTCACGCACCGTATTGCACTTTCTAAGATCTTCACCATTCACTGCAACATCGTATTCGGTCTCCATTAACGCAATAATAATAAGCGAATGCATAGAACTCCATGAGTCAATTTCCCGATATGGAATATCAGGCTTCAAAGTGCCGGGCGCCATGCCGTCGATTTCATGTTCTATCTTCGACATAAAAACTTCTATGCTATCCATTTACGTTAATTTATTTAAATATACAAAAAATCATGCTCAGTTAAAGTTGAACGATGGTCCCAGACCAAGACAGTCCCGTTCCAAATCCAGCCAGTAAAATCTTATCACCCGGTGCGAACCTTCCTGACCGGATTCCCTCACAAAGTGCAATAGGAATCGTTGAGGCTACCGTATTACCTACTTCGGCCATATAAATCATAAATTTTTCTTCTGGGATATTCAGCTTTTTCCGAAGCGACTCGTTAAGAAATGCGTTTGCCTGATGAAAAACAAAATGATCGACCTGCTCTAAAGAAATTTTATTTTTTTCCAATAAGGAATTTACCATTTTCGGAACCACATTCATGCTAAACAGAAATACACCAATACCATCCATGTAGAGTGTTTCGCGCGAATGAATATTTCCGTATTCGTCGATTATTTCTTTGGACGATTCTTCATCAATCGGATTTCTACCCAAACCATCCTTGATGATTAATTTATCGATATCCTTTCCCCGCGATCCGAATTCAAATGCACCAATCCCCCAATTGTCAGTTCGTGAATCAACCAATGTGGCCGCAGCTGCATCTCCAAATACAAATCGCAGTGACTTATCCTTTGGATGAAGATTTTTTGTAAGTGTAGATGTGGTTAAAATCAACACATTTTTTACCTGACCCGATTCAATCAAGCCCTTTGCCATGGACAATGCATAGGTATAGCCACTACACCCGTGATTGCAATCGAAAGTTCCAACGCTTTCCCGCAATCCCAGGCGATCTTGCAATACACACGAAGTGGCAGGTGTAATATAATCGAACTCAAGTGAACAAAAAATCAGAAAATCGATGGATTCAGGATGGATATTGAAGTCCTGAAATAATTTTATTCCTGCTTCATATGCAAGATCTGAAGCGGTGGTGTTTTTATCCACAACAAATCGTTTCTCAACTCCAACTTTTAACAAATTTGCATTGGAAGCGGCTTCCGGAAAATCCTTAAAAAAATCGGTATTGGAATATTCCTTCTCAGGAGTAATCCATGCAATTGATTTGATATATGCAAAATTTGAACTCACTTAATACCTTCTGCTTTTGCAGCAAATTCATCCGCCGTAGAATGATCATTTATCTCCCGCGATTTGGAGGAGATGATGGAATAGATTTGCTTCAACTCATTTTTCTTTTGTCCTACCCATTGCCCAACAATCATAGCAGAGCTACCATTTTTGGCAACACTCAATTGATAATTAATCAGGTTTAAACGGAATAATTGTTGTTCATCCAGAGAAGCTGCCTTTTTTAAATGGTCTATGCCGGTTTTTGTTTCACCTTTCATCAAATAAGAATTCGCTTTGTGAACCAATAATTGTTCAGGCTGATAAAGCGGATTTTTCTCAAGCCGGTTGCACAAGGTGATAACAGAATCATATTGGGCAAATTCATTGTAAGAAGCAATTAATTTTTCATATGCACTTGCAAGCGTTGCCTGATAAACTAAGGTCTGGTTTAAACAAATCCACATCGAATCGCGTGTTTCGTAATAGCGTCGTTGCGCATAATTGATCCACGGAGATGGTCCTCTGCCCGAATCGGAAAGTGAAGCGACATAAGAAACCATATCCATTCCGCACGATTGCAAAATACTGAACCGAACCACTTGTGCGGGTTGTCCGCTTACTTCATTATTTAAGAACCGCTGAAGATTTCCGGAAAAATAATAGGCTAATGAATCTGCGTTTGGACGAACATCCATTCCCCTAAAATAGTAGGAAACATTTTCACGTACTGTCATAGGAATATTTCTCACTTTCCCCATTAAATCTTCTTTAGATTGTGAACGCATTAAATCGTTCATGGAGAACATGAGATTGCGCTCCACCAATCGTAAAGCCATAAATGCGCGCTCCACTTTTTGAATGTTTTTGGTTGGTTCACCTTCAACAATGTTGGTGTCTGCAATATTTGTAACCCTTCTGATCATCTTTTCCATTAGGGAATACATATCCTTTTCCAAGTCATAAACAGAAGCGAGATTAAAATAAGCTTGTGCATATGCTGTATCTAACTGAACAGCTTTACTGAAATAAAATTTAGCTGTATCCATCGCTTCACGCTGATTAAAATACATGGTACCTAAATTGTTATTTACAGCGATATAATCAGGGTATACATCCAGCGCCTGATGAAAGAAATAAATGGCGGAGTCGATTTTAGTTTTTTTCTGAATGGCGGTCAAAGGCAATAATCCTAATCGGCTTTTATTGATCTGATCGGCATACACGGAAGCCATCAAAGAATTTAGTTTTGCAGACTTGGGCACTGTTTCAACATCTGCTTTATACAAAGATGCAGCCGAATTCCAATCCGCATTTCGGTCGATCGTTTTTACAGAATAAACCAACAGCAATCCGCCCAACACATAAACCATATTGCGGGGCATTTTTTTCCATTTATCACCCGGTGATAAAGAAAATTTAAAGCCACGGATTAATAATTCTGCCACAATCAATGATAATCCGATGGTGGAAGCAAACGCAAAACGCTCGGCTACAATTCCAACGGCAGGAACAACAAAATTGGCAAAGATGGAAATGGCAACAAAAAAGAAAATGACACCATAAGCAATTGGCGTACGATTTTTAAATTCACGAATTGCAAAATAAAGCATCACTGCTATCAATACAAAATAAAGCCACATTTTAGGACTCGACCAGGTACCAAGTTCGATGGTGTTATACCCATAATAAGAAACCAATGGATGAGGGAAAATAAATTTCTGAAGATAAAAACCGATTGTCTCGATAGCTACAGGAATGCGTTCAACCAAATTTAAGTTGGCGGTGTATAATGGATTTTCCAGAAACAATAATTGTCGTTTCTCCGAAGAACCTGACGCAAGCACAATGTACATGGCGCGCATGGCTTTGTAAGCACCGAGGAGTCCGACCACTGTAAAAATCATTCTTGCCCTTGACGGTTTTCCAAAAAACCAAATGGTGAAGGGAATGATGGCAATCATCGGAAGGGAAGACTTTTTCGATAACAAAGACAGTCCCATTAAAAGAATCCCAAATAATATTCTCCATTTACTATTTTGTTCGGAAGCTTTAAAGAAATAGCGAGTTGCGAGTAAAGCGAACAGTAAGCTTAAAATTTCATCTCTGTTTTTAATACTTGCCACCACTTCGGAATGGAGTGGATGGATCATGAAAATAAAAACAGTAAGTGCCGGTAAAATCCAATGATGATTTTTAAACAATTCCAACAAAAGCAGAAACAAGACTACTCCCGTTAGTGCATACAAAATGATATTGAAGAAATGACTGGCAGCGGGATTTTCACCAAAAAACTGATACTCGATAGCGAAACTGGTCAATACAACCGGACGATACTCATAATTTTGTTTTTCATTGACACTGTACCTGCTTTTAAAAATTTTCGGAATGCCGGAAATTCCTTTTGCTACCAATTGGTTTTCTTTCACTACCAGCTCATCATCCATGGAGTAACCATTCCACATGGTTGTTCCATACATCAAAAAGGAAAGCGCAAAGATCATCCAGATCATCCGCTTTTTAAAATTCAAATCGCTCCAGCCTGATTTCTGCGAGGAAACCGGTTTTTCTTTAACGGATGAGGCTTTGGGTGTTGGAGGTGTTTTTTTCTTGGCAGCCATAGTTCAAATATAACTGAAAGCGAAGGTTTTTCAAATTTTATCAACCCCGGAAATCCGCATCAGACTTCTGCTTATTTTTGAGGGATGAATTACGATTACCTTAACGAACTCAACGAAGCCCAAAGGGATGCCGTTACCAATACCGAAGGTCCCATTATGGTGATTGCCGGTGCCGGGTCCGGGAAGACCAGGGTTCTCACTTACCGGATTGCCCATCTGATTAACAAGGGGGTAGACCCTTTTCATATTCTTGCATTGACCTTTACCAATAAGGCCGCTAAGGAAATGAAAGAGCGTATTGGCAAAATTGTTGGCGATTCGGAAGCAAGAAACATTTGGATGGGCACCTTTCACTCGGTGTTTGCCCGCATCCTCAGAAGCGAAGCCGACCGTATTGGATACCCAAGGGATTTTACGATTTATGATACCGCTGACTCTAAAAATCTCATCAAGGACATCATCCGGGAATTAAATCTGGATGATAAAGTGTATAAACCGGGATTAGTATATAACCGCATTTCATCAGCAAAAAACAATTTGATCTCAGCTACGGCCTATGAATCGAACAGCGACCTCGTGGCGGACGACCGAATGAGCGGAAAACCCTTGACTGCAGAAATCTATAAGCGCTACGAACAACGATGCTTTCGGGCAGGAGCGATGGATTTTGATGATTTATTATTTAAAACAAATGTCTTACTCCGCGATTTTCCGGACGTATTGCACCGCTATCAGCAAAAATTCAAATACATTCTCGTAGATGAGTATCAGGATACCAATTTTTCGCAGTACCTGATTGTAAAAAAACTCGCTGCCATGTTTGAAAATGTATGCGTTGTTGGTGACGATGCACAAAGTATTTATGCCTTCCGTGGAGCAAATATTCAGAATATTCTCAACTTCAAAAAGGATTATCCTGATTTTAAAATATTCAAACTCGAACAAAATTACCGGTCAACTAAAGTTATAGTTCAAGCAGCCAACAGTGTTATTGAGAAAAACAAAGAACAGATAAAAAAGGATGTCTGGACCGACAACGAAGAGGGCGACATCATTAAAGTTCTCAGGGCCCCAACCGATAATGAAGAAGGTAAAATTATTGCCTCCTCCATTTTTGAAACCAAAATGAATCGTCAGGCCCGTAATAAAGACTTTGCCATTCTTTACCGGACCAATGCACAATCGCGTTCATTTGAGGAGGCCCTTCGTAAACTAAATATCAATTACAGAATTTACGGTGGACTTTCATTCTATCAGCGAAAAGAAATAAAAGATCTGTTAGCGTATTTCCGCTTAACGGCAAATCATAATGATGAAGAAGCATTAAAGCGGGTAATCAACTATCCTAAACGTGGGATAGGTGATGCTACAGTTGATGCTTTAATTGTTGCCGCGGCAGAAGCAAATACCGGAATTTGGAACGTGATTGAATTCCCGGAAATGCATAATGTAAAATTAGGTTCCGGACCATTAAACAAAATCAAGGAATTTGCCTTGATGATAAAAAGTTTTTCTGTTCAACTCAGTACCATTCCTGCCTATGAATTAGCAAGTCATATTGCTACCTCATCCGGGATTTTAAAGGAATTATATGATGACAAATCACCGGAGGGTGTGAGTCGTTACGAAAACATTCAGGAGCTTCTTAACGGTATTAAAGAATTTACCGAGGCACCTTCTCAAAGCGAAGAAATCAGAAGTCTGAGTGACTTTTTGATTGATGTTGCCCTGCTTACGGATGCCGATAATGAAGATCCGGAGAACAAAGATCATGTTACCTTAATGACCATTCACTCGGCAAAAGGATTGGAATTTCCCTTCGTGTACATTGTTGGAATGGAAGAAAATTTATTCCCTTCACAATTGGCCTTAAATTCAAGGGAAGAACTGGAAGAAGAACGCCGCCTATTTTATGTTGCCATTACACGGGCAGAAAAAGCCTGCACATTAAGCTATGCCCTTACCCGTTATCGCTGGGGAAATTTAACCCATTGCGAACCGAGTCGTTTCATTGATGAAATTGACCAAAAATATGTAGAGCTTCCGCCTGCTCCGAAAGAAAATGCATTTGATGATGATTGGGATACTCCAAAAAATCTTCGTGCTAAACCTTTCTTTGGAAAGAAAGATAATTTATTCGAAGAGCAAACGCCTAAAAAGAAAACACCGGTATCTCATCCTGAGCCTCCACCAGTTAAACGAAATCTGGTTAAAATAGACGAAAAGACAGCCCCATCAAACGCTAGTTCTAATATTGACAATCTCGGATTAATGGTTGGTCACAATGTGAACCATGAAAAATTCGGTAAAGGAAAAGTAATTCAAATTGAAGGTGTGGAACCAAACAGAAAAGCAACTGTTTTCTTCCCGGCTGTGGGTCAAAAACAATTGCTTTTAAAGTTTGCCAAATTAGAAATTCTGGATTAACTAAGTTTTTAGTTTAAAAACTAAACATTAGTTGCATCCGGGGAAAGATTCTACGTATTTGATTTTAATATCCGGGAACGAGGTTACAAACTGTACCTTGATATCAGGAAAAGAAGTAACAAACTGCCACTTTCCGCACTTATCGGGGAAGGACGTCACTTTTTGTACTTTTAAATCCGGAAACGATTCAACGATTTGGACTTTGATGTCCGGAAAAGATTCAACGACCTGCACCTTGCCGTATAGTTTCTTTCCTTTAAAACTACAGGAAGAACAAATATCCGAAGACAGCATGTGATTTTCTTTCAATACAAATGCACTGGCTGAAATTAAAATGATTGTTGCCCCAACAGCCAGCAAAAATCGTGAAGAGATATTTTTCATAGTTTAATTATTTTAAAAGTTTGGTTTGAGGATTGAGAAGAAAGTTTAGCAAAATAATACCCTTTGGTTAATGATTCGAGATTCAATTTAACTTTTCCATTATAGGAAATATCATTTTGAATCAACACCAATTTACCTGCACTATCAAAAATGGAAATAGTAAACGATCCTTGTCCTTCTCCACTTACGGTTAAATAATCAATGACAGGATTCGGGAAAATTGTCCACCCGGAATTTCCAGTTTGATCAATCACCCCGGTGGTAAAATAATTACAATCAAGATTGGGATCGAAATCGATAAAGCCGATTATGGAATCGGAATAGCAACGTATATCGGAATAGAAATTCATGTCACAAGCCATATGAAATCCGGGAAAAAATCCCGATGGTAATCCCAAATTTTCTATTGCCACTCCATCTACACCACCAAAATAAAAATCATTTCCGGTGAAATTATTAAAGTGCAATGAGGTCGTCTTTAAAGTGTAGCCATTGTAAATTACTGAGGAAGTATCTACCACAGAAACCTGGAGCGTATCTTCTAACCAACCAAAACCATAAACAGGAATGGACCAGGCATCTCCGATTGCTGCTCCAAAATCGTATAGCATGTAAAACTGCTGGTAATAAAATGAATAATAAAACACTTTTCCTGTGCCGTCTTTATAAACGTAATTGTTGTTTTGGTCGAACGGAGAGCAGCCCGTAATTCCGCCATTCAATTTCTTGCAGGGAATTCCTTCTATGGTTGTATCTGCAATGCAGGTCATGGTAGCCGGACCAATCTGCGCCGAAAAAGCCCAATTTTCCGTGTAGGTCCAGGTAGCTCCAACAGGAGCAAAATCTTGTGCTTTTAGCAACATGCTAAACGATAAAGCAAAGAGTAAAACAACTGTACGCATAACTATTTATTTAAAGGTTTAAAAAAATCCCACATAACAATCCCCGCACAAACAGAAATATTCAGTGAGTGTTTTGTTCCATATTGAGGAATTTCAATACTTCCATTGCATAAGTCAATAACTTCCTGATCCACCCCTCCCACTTCATTGCCAAAAACAAGGGCATATTTTTCAGCGGAATTAATGTTAAGCTGATCCAATTTCAATGAGTTTTCCGTTTGCTCTATTGCATAAACCACATAGTTTTCATTCTTCAGCCATTCAACTGCTTCTGTGGTTGATTTAAAATAAGTCCAATCCACCGAATCGGTTGCCCCCAGTGCTGTTTTATGGATATCCCGGTGTGGTGGACAAGGCGTATATCCGCAAAGTAAAATTTTAGAAACCTTAAAAGCATCGGCAGTACGAAAAACAGAACCTACGTTATGATGACTTCTAATATTATCCAAAACAATTATCAGCTCAATTTTTTTCAATTGTTTAAACTGATCCACGTTCACACGATCGAGCTCCTCCAGTTTAAGTTTCTTATTCTTGATTGCCATTGTATTTAAATATAAACAAAATAGACCAAAAAAATTGAATAAATCGTTGAAATTGTTCATAAATCCATTTAGAGATATTCCTTCTCTTTCACTTGGGAATCCTACTTTCGGAGTTCAATTTATCCTTGTGTCAAAACCGAAGAAAGATAGTCCAACCGAAACCCCTTTGATGAAGCAGTATAATGCCATCAAAGCGAAGCATCCTGATGCCTTGTTGTTATTTCGGGTGGGCGACTTTTATGAAACTTTCGGAGAAGATGCCGTTAAAACTTCAAGAGTTTTAGGAATCATTTTAACGAAAAGACATAATGGGTCTGCAGGTGAAATGGAGCTTGCCGGTTTTCCTCATCATTCGCTGGACAGTTATTTACCGAAACTTGTTCGTGCTGGATTTCGCGTTGCGATTTGTGATCAGCTGGAAGATCCTAAAATGGTTAAGGGCATTGTAAAGCGTGGCGTTACCGAATTGGTTACTCCGGGTGTTTCGTACAATGAAAAAGTACTGGAAAATAAAAGCAATAATTTTCTGGCAGCAGTTCATTTTTCAGATTCGGCAGCAGGAGTTGCATTTCTGGATGTCTCTACCGGCGAATTCCTGACCGCTCAGGGGAATTTCGACTACATCGATAAACTGCTTCAGAGTTTCAAGCCCAGTGAGGTATTATTTCAAAAGCAGCATCATAAAAGATTTACGGAAAAATTCGGAGACCGGTTTTATACATTTCGTTTAGAAGATTGGGTGTTTACACCCGATTTTGCCAATGAAATTTTACTCCGGCATTTCGGCACGCAATCGCTAAAAGGTTTCGGAATTGAAAATATTCCATTGGGAATTATTGCTGCCGGAGCAACCTTGCATTATCTGGCAGATACAGCACATGATAAAACAGCCCATATATCTTCCCTTTCACGCATTGAGGAAGATCAATATGTGTGGCTGGATCGTTTTACCATTCGAAATCTGGAATTATTATTCAGTCCGAACGATCAGGCAAAAACATTGATTGACATTTTAGATTTCACGCTAACTCCAATGGGTGGCCGACTCCTGAAACGCTGGATGGTACTTCCGCTTAAGGACAAAAACAAAATTCAGGATCGTCAGGATACCGTAGATGCGATTATCCGCAACGAAACGGCGCTTAATTTTTTCGAAAATAAATTATCCGGATTAGGCGATCTGGAACGCTTAATTTCTAAAGCTGCAGTTGGACGAGTTAATCCGCGTGAACTGGGACATTTATTTCGCTCGCTTCAGGTGATTGAACCGATAAAATCTTTTTGCCGCGAAAGTGATAATGCTTCACTTCAACGCATCGGAGAACAGTTAAACCCCTGCGAATCGATTCGAAATAAAATTGCTGCTGAGCTGGAAGAAGATGCTCCGGTTGCATTGGGAAAAGGTCATGTTATACGAAAAGGAATTAATCCTGAACTGGATGAACTGCGTGGTTTAATGTATTCGGGGAAAGATTATTTATTGCAAATACAACAAAGAGAATCTGAAAAAACGGGAATACCTTCACTTAAAGTAGCATTCAATAATGTCTTCGGTTATTATTTAGAAGTTACCCATACGCATAAGGACAAAGTCCCTTCTGAATGGATTCGTAAGCAAACGTTGACCAATGCTGAACGATACATTACAGAAGAATTAAAAGAATACGAAACAAAAATTCTGGGTGCAGAGGAAAAAATTCTCGCCCTGGAAACAAAATTATTTAATGATCTCGTTGCTGCATTATCGGATTACATTCAAATTATCCAGTACAATGCTCAATTACTTGCGCAGATAGATGTTTTCTACAGTTTTGCAAGAGCTGCACTAATCAATGGTTATACCAAACCGGAAATTAATGAGGGAAAAACATTAAATATTCATTTGGGTCGACATCCGGTTATAGAAAAATCTTTACCCGAAGGTGTTCCTTATGTACCGAATGATATTTATCTCGATAACGATCAGCAACAAATCATTATGATAACCGGTCCGAATATGGCCGGTAAATCTGCCCTGCTTCGTCAGACTGCGCTGATTGTTTTAATGGCACAAATGGGTTCTTTTGTTCCGGCACAATCTGCACAAATCGGAATTATCGATAAAGTATTTACACGCGTTGGTGCTTCAGATAATATTTCGTCAGGAGAATCAACCTTTATGGTTGAAATGAATGAAACCAGCAGTATTCTGAATAACATTTCCGACCGCAGTTTAATTCTACTTGATGAAATCGGTAGAGGAACGAGTACCTACGACGGAATTTCAATTGCCTGGGCCATTGCCGAGTTTTTGCACGATAACGGTAAAGCGCGACCAAAAACGTTATTCGCTACCCATTACCACGAACTAAACGACATGGAAGGTACTTTCCCTCGCATTAAGAACTTTAATGTTTCGGTAAAAGAATCAGGAAACAAAGTCATTTTCATGCGAAAATTAGTACCAGGTGGTAGTGAGCATAGTTTCGGAATACACGTTGCAAAACTCGCAGGAATGCCCTCCAAAGTGGTTTTAAGAGCCAATGAAATACTTTCTCAACTCGAAGCTTCCCACGGAGCTGCAGAACGAGGAGAAAAAACCGGGAAAAAATCACCCGTTGCGGGTGATGAAATGCAGCTTAGCTTTTTTCAATTGGATGATCCGGTTTTATCTCAAATCCGCGATGAGATTGAAAATACCGACATCAATACGCTCACTCCCGTAGAAGCTTTGATGAAGCTGAACGAAATAAAAAAACTTATCGGAAAATAAAAAACCCCGCCTTTTGAGCGGGGTTTTTCTATTTATAAAACCGAATTAGTCCATCAACACTACACGCTGAACCATTTTGTTCGAAGCGTTTTCTATAGTGATAAAATAAACTCCACGTTCGAAGGTGCTTAAATCAATCGTTGTTTGAGTTCCATTTACAGATTTTGTTAATACAACTTGTCCAACTGCATTGATTGCACTTACATTGTACTGACCAGCATTACTTAATGTAAGATTAAAGATTCCATTGGAAGGATTTGGATAAATTGAAACCTGAACAGTATTCAATTCGCTAACTCCAACCTGAGAACCGATCGTTACTTGGGCATTTTCTGTACAGCCATTTGCATCCGTTACAATTACATCATAGGTTCCTGCAACTAATCCAGAAGGATCTTCGGTAGTAGAAGTAAATCCGTTTGGACCTGTCCAACTGTATCCATATGGTGCAGAACCACCGGTTACAATCAGGTTAACAGAACCATCATTTCCTTGCATTTCATCGAAACCGATGGCAGTTGCTGCCATAACTGAAGGTTCATTTACGGTAACAATAGACGAAGCTGTACATCCATTATCATCTGTAATAGTTACTGTATAATCACCACCGTGAAGTCCATTTACATCTTCAGTTACAGAAGTGAAATTGTTTGGATCCACCCAGTTAAATGAATAAGGAGAAATTCCTCCTGTTACAGTAATATCAATTGAACCATTTTGATTTCCATTACATGTTACATTGGTAATTGCAGTTGAAATATCAATAGCATCCGGCTCTATAACATCTACATCAATCGTTGCGATACAGTTGTTGTTATCGGTAACTTCAAGTGTATATGATCCTGCGCTTACTCCTGAAATATCTTCAGTAGTGCTGCCGTTCACATCATTCCACAAATAAGTAGCAGAAGTTGCAGTTCCGTTAAGTACTACATCAATTTGAATATCTCCTGTTACATCACCATTACAATTTAAATTCAACACAGAGCTGGCATTTAAACTAACGGTCGGACCATTTGGATCTACAACAGAAAGTGAAGCTGTTCCGGTACATGAATTATCGTCGGTAACAGTTACTGTGTATGAACCTGCAGCCAGATCTGTTGGATCTTCATTGCTTGAAGAATAGCTGCCACCATCAGTCCAACTAAATCCATAGTTAGCACTTACAGTACCACCATTAACAGTAATAGAAGCTGTACCGTCGTTTAATCCGCATACTGAAGGATCAGTAGTGAAATCTACGGTAACATCTATTGCAGAAGGTTCAAAAATAGTAACGCTTCCTGCATCTGCACATCCATTGGCATCAGTAGCAAAACCAGAATAGGTACCTGCTGATAAACCTGATAAATCTTCCGAGTTGATAGTTCCGTCCCAAATTACAGTATATGGAGCTGTTCCACCGCTAATAGTAATATCGATGAATCCATCATTACCACCATTACATGAAACATCTCCTGTTACTACTCCTACAACTGCAAAATCATTCGTTACTGTAACATCAAAAGAAGATGTGGTAAAATTACCGGCATCATCCGTTGCTGTATAGGTTACAGTAGTAGTACCAACTGTAAATGCATCACCTGAAGCATAATCTGAAGTAATTACTACAGTTCCTCCACATACATCACTTGCTGTAGGTTCTGTCCATGTAACAATTCCTGTACAACCATTATTATTAGCAGCAATGGTAACATCTGTTGGCATAGATGCTAAAACAGGTGCTTCATTGTCTACAACAGTCACAGTAAATGATGAATTGGTTGTTTGTGAAGAAGCGTCGGTGTATGCATACGTAACGGTTGTTATCCCAACAGGGAATAAAGAACCTGAAGATAAACCTGCAGTTAATGTTCCTGATAAACCATTACCATCACAATCATCATTAAATGTAGGTGAAGTATAGTTCACAATTGCTCCACATGTAGAAGCATCAACGTTTACATTGATATTAGAGGTGGAAGTCGCAACTGTTGGAGCATTATCCTGTACAGTAACAGTTACTGTATTGGTCATCTCCAAATTGCATGAACAGTTTGATACACCGGTTTGCCATGCGATATTTTCATCAACATTGGTAAGGATACCTTCGTTTGCATTCACAGAATGATCAGTTGCAGTTGTGCTTCCAGAAACCTGATTAAAGTTGTAATACAACAACAATCCCATTTCATTACCATTTACACAATTGCTCATGTTCGCCGATACTTCACTTGCTGATAAAGCGTAATTCCAGATTCTTAATTCATCCAGATTACCGCCAAAATTATCTGCTCCCCAACCCGTATTACCAACATGTACTACACCTGATCCGTTGTAATCTCCCGATGCAATACGTGTTGCTGCCAATACGCCATCCATATACAGATTTTGTGTATTGGTAATTGCATCATAAGTGCCTACCCAATGGTGCCAGTTTAAGTCGGTAATTGCAGCAGTGTTGATATCGTCAGCCCAAAATGCCATGGTAAACTCATTGCTTCCTCTGAATCCAAAATGCAATGCCTGGTCTGTACCAGGTGTACCTTGTGATACGATAAAATCATTTGTTCCAATTGAATTTCTTTTGGCCCAAACTTCAACAGAGAAAGATCTTCCTCCTATCGAAACCTGATCGGTAGTAATGATTTCATCATTTACACCATCCAATAAAATTCCATTCACATTGCTCTCCGCATAAACGTTATAAGTAGTGGTTGAAGATAAATTTCCTGTAGAGAAAGTTAAGGCACTTCCCGTTCCGGTAGTTGGACCATCAACTACAGCATTAGTTGCATCGTTACGCAAATAATAGGTAACACCACTTTGTGATGAAGCGGTGGTAATTGTAGTTCCTGTATTTGGACAAACAATTGCAGCAGTTGCAGCAGTTGTTTGATTTGAAAGTGCATTTACAGTAAGTGTAGGAGTGCTTGTCATTTCAGCCGAACAAGAACCGCAAGTTCCGGAACCGCTAACCCAGTCTTGTGCCGGATTCATATTTGTAAGCGTTCCATTTGCTCCACCCAAAACATCAGTTAATGTGGTTGAGTTAACACCGTTTTCATATTTGTAATAAGCCACTAATCCTGTTTCTGTTCCAACAAGACATTTATACATAGCAGAGCGAATTTCAGATTGAGAACGAGCAACATTCCAAACACGCGTTTCATCCATTTGTCCGATTAATGGTTTATGTACACCAGGTACTCCGGCACCAATGGTTAGCGGACTGGTAGTAGTAAGAGGAACGCCTGTATAGGTAGTACTGGCCATTTCCACTCCGTCTAAATAAATTTTACAAATAGAACCGGAACGCGTAGCAGCGATGTGATGCCAACCTGAACCAGGAGTGATCACATTTGTTGTAGACAAATTCAAATCTGTTGTTCCATAGATTTGCCATAAAATAAATCCGGAAGGATTCAGCCAAAGTCCATAGTTACGATTAATAAAATCTCCTTTACCAACAAGGCGAACCCAATCAGAAGAAGTAGCATCCACTTTTACCCAGGTTTCTAATGTAATATCACCTGTGATAGTTAATGGAGCGCTATTACCACAATCAACATAATCATCTACACCATCAAAATCCAAAGCACCGGAGGCAGATTGTGCATATACATTATACGTAGTTGTTGTAGTGGTAACACCAGTATTTAAATCAATCGCCGCACCGGTTCCTGCAACAGGACCACCAATTACAGTATTGTCGGCATCGTTGCGCAAATAGTAGTTCATTCCGGCTTCAGATCCACCAAGGTGAACATCGGTTGAACCGGAACAAATCAGCGAACTTGAAATCAGGGACACTGATTGATTTGCTGCAGAAACAACATTTACCTGAATTAATTGACGTGGACCTTCACAACCACCGGCATCAAGCTGAGATACGCCATAATAGCGTGTACCCACTGCAGCAGTACTTGGTGTTGGAGCAGTTGTTGTATGTCCGGAACCATATTGATCCGTATACCAACGCAAAGAAGCACCTGTTCCATTTAAAGATGCCATTAATTGGGCAGCAGTTGCACCCTGGCAATAGGTATAACTAGTTATTGGTGTAGTTGGCAATGCAGGAGCAGATGCTGAGTTAGAAGTAACATGCAAGCTAGCATCTACCGTATGCCATGTACCGGCATTGGAAGTCACCTGTAAACTGGTAATCGGAATATATGGTGTTAAATCTAAAGTAGTAGGGGTAGGAAATGAACCCAAATTCGTTCCGTTTACAATTACGGAGAAGTTTCCACTGCTCCATACAAAGCCGTTCCAAATTCCACAACTACCATCCAGACTAACCGATGTTTGGCAAGTTGACAAATAGTTAAAATTGACCGAGGCTGTAATTCCTCCATTTACACCTGTAGCTTCATGATAGTCTACAGTGTGTGTCTGAGCCGTCCCTAGCAAGTGGAAGGATGTGGCCCAAACCATCAGTAAAAGTTTTTTCATAGATGTTATTTAGTTTAGGCCGAAAATAAATTTTTGAAAACAAACTAAATAAGAACGGAGACGCTATGACGTGAAATGCAAAACTTTGTATTTAAAATACACAATCGAATGCTTGAGGGGAAAGAAATGAACCGGACTTAAAAAAATAAATAACCTGCGTTTTGGATTACCCTTCCAGGTGTTCAATATCCCATCCATTAAATAATTCATTCAGAAACTGGTTTTCCTCGACCGTAATTTTTTTATCGGCAATCACCATTTTAACTGCTTTATTTAAAAAATCGATGCGTTCTTTCTCTGTAGAATCCTCATAAAAATCGCCCATTGCTTTCACAAAGTGATTGTAATATTCGTCTCTCGGTAATTTCGATAATTCCTCTAATTCATTATCGAGGTTGACATTAAATGGGAAACTTTCACTGAGATAATCGACCATCATTAAACCTTCTTCGGGCGAAAACTCACCATCCGAATTAGATATAATCATTAATATATGATAGCCGGCGATTACCTTGTTAAACTTTCTCGTTTTCATTGCAATTGTATTTACAGGGTAAAAATAGAATTGGATACTCAAGAAAAAAATTTTGGGGGTCTAAAATATTTTTTATTTTTGCAGTCCATTCTTCGAATCCTTTAGCCTACCCTTCTAGGTTAAAGACTTGAAAATCAAGCGGGAATAGCTCAGTTGGTAGAGCATAACCTTGCCAAGGTTAGGGTCGCGAGTTCGAGTCTCGTTTCCCGCTCAAAACCTCTCGGAAAAGAGAGGTTTTTTTTTAGGACTTTCAAATGTCCGCAAGATAAGAACCGGTTTTACGGTTCAGTTCTTTGCCCGGGTGGTGAAATGGTAGACACGAGGGACTTAAAATCCCTTGGGCAGTAATGCCTGTGCGGGTTCAAGTCCCGCCCCGGGTACAAAATCAGAGCGAGAATGAGAGCGAGAGCGAACATTCTGCTCTGATTTTCCTTCGTTCTGATTCTGATTCTCATTTCGTCCACCATTAAGTTTGAATTAATGTCCAAACCAAATGTATACAGCGAGAATGAGAGCGAGAGCGAACATTCTGCTCTGATTTTCCTTCGTTCTGATTCTGATTCTCATTTCATCCAACATTAAGTTTGAATTAATGTCCCAAACGAAAGTATACAGCGAGAATGAGAGCGAGAGAGAACATTCTGCTCTGATTTTCCTTCGTTCTGATTCTGATTCTCATTTCGTTCAATATTAATGTTTGAATTCCAAAATTTAGAAGTTTATAAAAAGGCTAAGGCATTTCACTCCGAGTGCAGAAAGCTAATTAATACTAACAGGCTAGATAATTACGTGAAGGACCAATTAGGGAGAGCTTCATTCAGTATTCCCTTAAACATTGCCGAAGGGAGTGGGAAATTTTCAAAGGCAGACAGAAAAAGTTTCTTTGTCATTGCAAGGGCTTCTGTTTTTGAATGTGTAGCGGTTTTAGATATACTAAGTGATGAAGAAGTAATTTCAAAAGAATCATTTCAATCACTTGTTGAAAAGGCTGAAGAACTTTTCAAGATCCTATTTTCAATGATTAGGAACCTGAGTTAATCAACACCACCCTCACCCCTATTCAAAAACAGAATTGCCGGGGAAATTTTCATTTGGAATTTTACTCTTTTAATTCCCTCGATCAATACAAAGTAGAAAAACAATTAGCGTTTTATTTGCCAAATGAAATAACCTCAACGATTTTTTCTCATGTAAATAAGGAGCAGGGTAAATCAAAAAAATAAAAAGCAAAAAAAATCCCGCATGTATGGTGCGGGATTTATTCTATTCGTATTACGATTTACTTTCGTTTTAAAACGATATCGTTGTCCTTCGATTTAAATTTCAAGAGGTCACCCTCGATGGTTACACCCATCATGGTTTCTTCTTTTCTTCCTTCAGGTTGAAGAATAATATCCTTTTTGTCTTCGGTCCATTTCCATGTCCCCTTTTCTTCCCTGCCATCCATAGAAACAGTAATTGTTCCATCACCATGGAATGTAAACACTGCTGCTTTTTCGCGTTCGCTTAATTCTTCGCCGGAAACAGATTCCATTGCCCAGCTACCTTCGATGGATGGTCCACCCCCACAGGAGATGAACAACAAAAGGATAAATCCTAAAATTGCTTTTTTCATTTTTTGTAAGATGTATTTGTGATTTATTAATTGGCCATTTCACTCATGAACTTAATACGCATGAGCCGCAATTCCTCTTCAGAATATGCACCATCAAATTCATGGTAAGCATCCGTCAACGAATCGGATTCTGCACTGCGGAAATAATCAAAAATTTCTTCCTGACAATCCTCATCCAGCACATCATCGATTACATAACTGATATTAATCCGGGTACCGGAAGCAACAATGCTTTCTATTTCGGCTACAACTTCATTCACGGATTTACCTAATGCTTTTCCAATGCTTTCCAATGAGAGTTTTCGGTCGACATTCTGTATAATCTGAACTTTAGCGCCGGATTTATTGACTACGGATTTAATCACTAAATCTTGCGGACGATCAATGTTGTTTTCTTCGACGTATTTAGCAATCAAATCAACAAATGGTTTACCAAATCGCTCGGCCTTTCCTGCTCCAACTCCGGTAATGTTGTTTAATTCTTTTACGGTTATCGGATATTGAACAGACATATCCTCCAATGAAGGATCCTGAAAGACTACAAATGGCGGAACATTTTTTTGTTTCGCGATTGTCTTGCGTAAATCCTTTAGCATACTGAATAGATTTTCATCTACCGCAGTTCCACCGGATTTTCCGGAAATAATATCATCATCATCGTCACTGGAATCACCTTCGTAGTCGTGTTCCTTTAACACCATAAATGAAACCGGGTTTTCCATAAAGGCCTTCCCTTTTTTGGTGATGTTTAAAACACCATAGGTTTCAATTTCTTTATTGATGTATCCTGCAACAATGGACTGACGAATTACGGCCGCCCAGAATTTATCGGAATGCTCTGCTCCTTTTCCAAAAACTTCAAGTTTATCGTGCTTGTAAGTGCGGATATCGCCCGTTAAATCGCCGGTTAAAATACTGATAAGGTGTTTTGCTTTATGTTTTTCTTTGGTCTCGGCAATTGAATCGAGAAGAATTAATAATTCATCTTTTCCTTCTGTTTTTTCACGTGGGTTCCTGCAGTTATCACACATATCCCCGCAGCTTTTCTCTTCGAAGTGCTCACCGAAATAATAGAGGAGGTATTTTCTCCTGCACATGGAGGTTTCTGCAAACGAAACAATCTCATGCAATAATTGCTTGCCGATTTCAACTTCGGAAACATGTTTACCGTTGAGGAATTTTTCAAGTTTTTCAACGTCTTTATAACTATAAAAAGCAAGGCAATGTCCTTCCCCACCATCCCGGCCTGCACGACCCGTTTCCTGGTAATAGGATTCTAATGATTTTGGAATATCATGATGGATTACAAAACGGACATCCGGCTTGTCGATTCCCATTCCAAAGGCAATTGTGGCAACAATAACGTCAACATCCTCCATCAAAAACATATCCTGATGTTTTGCGCGGGTAGTTGCATCTAATCCTGCATGGTATGCCAGTGCTTTTATTCCGTTGACCTTTAGAATTTCAGCTATTTCTTCAACTTTTTTCCTGGATAGGCAATAAACAATTCCTGATTTCCCCGACTTGGTTTTAATAAAGCGGATAATCTCTTTTACAACATCACGTTTAGGGCGAACTTCGTAAAACAAATTAGAACGGTTAAATGAGGCTTTATAAACCGTAGCATCCATCATACCTAAATTCTTCTGGATATCCATTTGAACTTTAGGTGTAGCCGTTGCCGTTAATGCAATAATGGGTACATTTTCCCCTACCTGATCAATCATTGGGCGTAGCTTGCGGTATTCGGGACGAAAATCATGTCCCCATTCCGAAATACAGTGCGCTTCGTCAATTGCAAAAAAGGAAACTTTAATGGTGGTGAGAAAATCTATATTTTCCTGCTTCGTGAGCGACTCCGGTGCAACATAAAGTAATTTTGTTTTACCGTCGAGAATATTCTTTTTTACTTTTTGTATTTCTGCCTTGGTTAAGGAAGAATTTAAAAAATGTGCTACGCTATCATCTGAACCATAATTGCGAATGGAATCAACCTGATTCTTCATCAAAGCAATCAAAGGAGAAACAACAATAGCTGTTCCCTCCATCATCAATGCGGGCAACTGATAACAGAGCGATTTTCCACCTCCGGTTGGCATGATAACAAAAGTATGGTTGCCCGAAAGTAAATTATTGATAATAGCTTCCTGATGCCCCTTGAACTTATTAAAACCAAAAAATTTCTGTAGTGCGTCCTTCGGGGAAATCTCTAATGTCTCCATCTCTAAATCTAAAACTTTGTTCTTGTTTTTCATTTACAGTACTAATATATAGGAAAAAAAAATGGTTTCCCGACAGATCAGACCACTTTTTATTAATAAAACTACGATACAAAGAAATTGTTCGATGAATTGAAATTGTAGACCGCCCAATATTCCAAAGAGAAATGTTTGGAATTTTTCAGGAATTTAAAGAATGAACAAAATGTGTTATGAAATTGGAATCTTAAGTTAAATTAACTTTTGCTTCCATATCCCGCCACAAATTATCAGAAGGAACCGGTGCTTCAATTGTAATTGGTAAACCGCTTGTTGGGTGAATAAAATCGAGTTTGCGGGCATGCAGGGAAATAGATCCGTCTTTATTGCTGCGCTCAGCTCCATATTTTAAATCCCCTTTTATCGGCGACCCAATAGCTGCCAATTGCGCTCTGATTTGATGATGGCGTCCGGTTAACGGTAATATTTCCAATAAATGATAATTTTCTCCGGAGGCAATTAAGCGATACTTCAATTCTGAACGTTTGCTTCCCGGGACTTCCTTTTGAAATGCTTTTGATTTATTGGTTTTTTCATCCTTCACTAAAAAGTGAACCAAATCATCTTCCGGTTTAGCAGGCTTTTTTTTCACCAGTGCCCAATAGGTTTTCTGTATGTCTTTCTCTCTAAAACTTTCCGACATCCTGCTGAGTGCTTTACTGGTTTTTGCAAATAAAACCACGCCGGTTACAGGACGATCAATCCGGTGAATTACTCCACAAAAAACATTTCCGGGTTTATTGTATTTCTCCTTCAGATAACGTTTTAATGATTCACTCATTGGTTCATCACCTGTTTTATCACCCTGCACAATTTCTCCTGAACGTTTATTTACGGCAATGAGATGATTGTCCTCATAAATGACTTCCGGAGAATATTCTTTCATGTTTAGTACGATTCTTTTTCATTGGGGAAATCCACTTTTTTCACATCGGTGATAAATTGTTTCACTGCCCCATTGATAATACTGCTTAAATCGGCGTATTTCCGCAAAAATCGCGGCTGAAATTCTGTGTTAATCCCCAACATATCGTGCATCACTAAAACCTGACCATCTACGCCAGAACCTGCACCTATACCAATAATTGGAATAGTGACTTCAGATGCCACACGCGCGGCCAACTTTGCCGGAATTTTTTCCAATACAATGGCAAAACATCCCGATTCTGCTAATAAATGTGCGTCTTCAATCAAACGATTGGCTTCTTCTTCTTCTTTTGCACGAACAACGTAAGTACCAAATTTATAAATGGACTGCGGTGTTAATCCCAGGTGACCCATAACCGGAATACCTGCCGATAAAATTCGCTCCACTGAATCTTTAATTTCTCTTCCGCCTTCCATTTTCACAGCGTGCGCACCCGATTCTTTCATAATTCGAATGGCAGATGCCAAGGCTTCTTTGGAATTTCCCTGATACGAACCAAACGGCAGATCCACTACCACCAAACATCTTCCTGCAGCTCTTACTACAGAGGAAGCGTGATATATCATTTGATCCAAAGTAATAGGCAGCGTAGTTTCGTGTCCTGCCATCACATTGGATGCCGAATCTCCCACTAAAATCACGTCAATTCCTGCTTCGTCGATGAGTTTAGCCATGGAAAAGTCATAGGCTGTCAGCATCGAAATCTTCTCTCCTCTGGCCTTCATTTCAGCCAAAACGTGGGTAGTTACCCGCTTAACTTCTTTTTTTGCGAACGACATGTAAGTCTGTTTTTTGGCAAATCTACGATATTGAGGGAATTATGCCCTGTAATGTCTACGAAAACAGGCAAAGGGTCGACCTGATGAACGAACGGTCCGCCTGATGATTGTTTTTTTAATATTTTTGAGCTTCAGATTTAGCAATGAAGACATTTAAAAATATTCTGGCAGGATTCGCAGCAGCCACTGCGCTTGTTTCCTGTTCTACCGATTTCGACATTATCGCTCCTTACGAAGAGCATACGATTGTATTTGGGCTATTGGATCAAAATGACAATATCCAGTGGATCAAAATCAATAAATCATTTCTGGGTGATGGAAATGCCTATGATATGGCCGCCATTCGCGATAGTTCTGAATACGACCTTGTTGTTGGTAATGTAGAAGCCTGGGCGGGTGGAGCATTACAAGCCACTTATCCACTTCGTGATACCGTAGTTACAAATCGTGATTCAGGTGTATTTTATTATCCTGAACAAACTCTTTATTACTTTAATGCCACACTGAACGACGCTTACGAATACCGTTTAAACTTACAGGTAGGAGAAAACGGAAAAGAAGTATCGGGCCGCACCAACCTGGTGAAGAATACCAATTTTACGGGTAACATTACCGCATTTTCATTTGCCTACTCCACTAGTTCTATAACTGGTGTTTACCCGCCAAACTCCCAGGTAAGGTTTAATACCGGTCAATACGGAAAACGTTACGACACCTGGTTACATTTTTGGTACGATGAATACACGGCCAGCGGAGTTGAGCGGAAAGACTTAACATGGAAAATTGATAATTACATTACCTTATCTACCAATGGAGGTGAAAACCGGACCATTACATTTGATGGAGATGCTTTCTATCGTTATGTTTCCCAACAAATTCATTTTGACGCGAATGTAATTAAGCGGATTCCAAGGCAGATGGATATTCAAATTGTTGCTGCCAGCGAAGATTTGTATACCTACATGAAATTGAATGAACCGTCCACCGGAATTGTTCAGGAGAAGCCTTCGTTTACCAATCTAACAGACGCTATCGGTCTATTTTCCAGTCGCTATACCAAATGGATCAGAGGTAAAGTGCTTAACAAGGACTCCATGAATGAATTGGCGATGGGCCAATTTACCAATGGTCTTCAATTCTGTTCCGACTCATTAATATGGGCTGCAGAACCTTGTGCTTGTCCTTAAAAAAAGACGAATTGTCCTGAAATAACAGCCGGAACTGACGTTTCCGGCTTTTTTTTGGTTTTGACAGTCAAAATCCTGCCATTTTTTCTGTTTTTATTCCCTTCATTTCCATTGGCACATCTATTGACTATTCCTGTAAGAAACTTGTAAATAAATAAATCAAATGAGTAAGATTATCGGAATCGACCTTGGAACAACCAACAGTTGTGTTGCTGTAATGGAAGGTAACCAACCTGTTGTAATTCCTAATAGCGAAGGAAAAAACACCACCCCATCCATTGTAGGATTTGTAGAAGGAGGGGAACGCAAAGTTGGGGATCCTGCAAAACGTCAGGCGATCACGAATCCGCGTAACACTATATTTTCCATTAAACGCTTTATGGGGAATACCTACGACGAAGTGAAAACGGAAGTATCCCGCGTTCCTTATGAAGTGGTTAAAGGTGATAACAATACCCCTCGTGTAAACATCCACGACCGTCTCTATACCCCACAGGAAATTTCTGCAATGATTCTTCAGAAAATGAAGAAAACCGCAGAAGACTATTTGGGTCACGAAGTGACAGAAGCAGTTATTACTGTTCCTGCCTATTTTAACGACGCGCAACGTCAGGCAACCAAAGAAGCCGGAGAAATCGCAGGCTTAAAAGTTCGTCGTATTATCAACGAACCAACCGCTGCTTCATTGGCGTATGGTCTTGACAAGAAAAATCAGGAAATGAAAGTGGTCGTATTCGACTGCGGTGGAGGTACACACGACGTTTCAGTTCTGGAATTAGGAGACGGGGTTTTTGAAGTAAAAGCAACAGATGGAGACACTCACCTTGGTGGTGATGACTTCGATCAAAAAATTATTGATTGGTTAGCAGAAGAATTCCTAAAAGAAGAAGGAATTGATCTTCGCAAAGACCCAATGGCACTTCAACGCTTAAAAGAAGCTGCTGAGAAAGCAAAAATTGAATTATCCAGCACCACTAGTTCTGAAATTAACCTGCCATACATCATGCCGGTTAATGGAATTCCAAAACACTTAGTTCGCTCTTTAACCCGTGCTAAATTCGAACAATTGGTGGACGACCTGATTAAACGAACCATTGAGCCATGTCGCTCTGCACTTAAAAATGCAGGTTATACCGTAAATGATATTGATGAAGTAATTCTTGTTGGCGGATCTACGCGTATACCTGCTGTACAAGCTGCAGTAAAAAGTTTCTTTGGAAAAGATCCTTCTAAAGGTGTAAATCCGGATGAAGTTGTTGCTATCGGAGCAGCTATTCAAGGTGCGGTATTAACAGGTGAAGTGAAAGACGTATTGCTCCTGGATGTTACTCCACTTTCATTAGGTATTGAAACCATGGGTGGTGTACTTACCAAATTAATTGAAGCGAATACAACCATTCCTTCGAAAAAAACAGAAACCTTCTCTACAGCATCCGATAACCAACCTTCGGTTACCATTCACGTATTGCAAGGTGAACGTCCAATGGCAAAAGACAACCGCACCATTGGTCAATTCAATCTTGATGGAATTCCACCAGCACCACGCGGCGTACCACAAATTGAAGTGACATTTGATATCGACGCGAATGGAATTCTGAATGTTTCTGCAAAAGATAAAGCAACCGGAAAAGAACAAAAAATCAGAATTGAAGCCAGCTCTGGATTAAGTAAAGATGAAATTGATCGCATGCGTAAAGAAGCAGAGGCTAATGCTGAAACGGATCGTAAAGCGAAAGAAACCATCGATAAGTTGAACCAGGCCGACAGTATGATTTTCCAAACCGAAAAACAATTGCAGGAATTTGGAGATAAAATACCCGCCGACAAACGCTCAGCGATTGATAATGCTCTGGCAGAACTCAAGAAAGCACATGAATCGAAAGATTTACCTTCCATTGAAACGGCTATGGCAAACCTGAACAATGTATTCCAGGCTGCTGCACAGGAAATGTATGCAAATACAGGAGGAAATCCCGGCGCTGACCAAAACAGCGGTGCCAATACCGGAAACGATCAGGAAGTAACTGACGTGGATTTTGAAGAGGTAAAAGACAAGAATTAATTCATTTATCATTCGATAAAAAGGGCGACATAGGATGTCGCCCTTTTTTTATTTGCCCTGACCGAAACTTAAATTCAGAAAAAATCTAACTACCAGTCAGCCTGAATAAAGCTGATTTTTGAACTGCATGTTTTTGGCATCAGTTCCATTTATACGTTACCTACCATTTCTAATGGCGGGAATTTTAACTTCGGCTATTTTTACAGCCGAACATACACTGCTATTTTCCTGTTTAGCAGCAAGTATTTTAGTTCAATTCATCTTCTTGTTTCCAGCAATGAGAGATGTCCGGATTAAATTCAAAAAATCCAGAAGTATCGTTTTATTTATTTCTGTTTATCTATTTGGCTGGAGTCTTAGTAGCTGGAACAATCACCTTAAAACTGCGCATCACTATTCCAACTTTATTTCCAGCGGAGAAAATCAAAAGGTTGTATTGAAGTTAAATTCTCCCTGGGAAGAAAGCCATTTCGGTTATAAAACAGAGGCTGTTGTTGAGCAAATTTTTTTTAATGAGTCCTGGTATTTTACCAATGGAAAAATACAACTGAAAACCAAAAAAGAAATTGAATTCAAATTACCTCAAGCGGGTGAACAAATTATTATTTACACGAAATTAAATCCTATTAAAAAATCAAAAAATCCGTTTGATCCTGATTTTGCCACCTTGCTAAAGCGAAAAACAATTACGCACCAAATCTATCTTGATAGCACGAACTGGAAAACGGGAACAACGATTTCGAACTCCATCTTTTTAATGGCAGGTGAAATAAGAAATTCCCTTTCTGAACTTTTAAAATCAGGAATAGAAAGTTCAGCTCATCATGCAATTGTAAGTGCTTTAATTCTTGGAGAGCGCACAAATATTGATCAACAAATCATGCTGGCATTTTCAGCAACGGGTACCATTCATGTGCTTTCAGTATCCGGAATGCACGCTGGATTAATTTATCTCCTGATCTCCTACCTTGTGAAATTGGTTTTCCCTCAGGAAAGAAAGCCTCTTTTCTACTCATTGTTTACCATACTTCCCCTATGGAGTTATGCCTTAATAACCGGATTTTCTCCTTCTGTTTTAAGGGCTGTTGCCATGTTAAGTCTGATTATCATTGGTAAATCTGCAAAGATGTTTACCAATGTATACAATACCCTTGGCGGATCTGCTTTTATCCTGTTATGCATCAATCCCGATCTAATTAATAATGCCGGATTTCAGCTTTCCTATCTTGCAGTGATAGGGATTGTGTCAGTACATCCAATGGTTTATTCCATTTTCTATTTTAAAAATAAGTGGGTCGATAAAGCTTGGGTTTTAAGCTCAGTATCATTATCAGCACAGCTGACCACCTTCCCCTTGGCACTTTTCCATTTCGGCACTTTTCCAAATTACTTTCTATTCACCAACCTCCTTATTATCCCCTTGAGTAGTCTGGTGTTGTTTTCAGGAATCGCAGCACTTGCATTTTCGTCCATTCCATTTTTAAATGAACTCTGTTTTTTCGTGCTGAATAAATCCATGATTGTCCTAATGGCAACTGTCCATTGGTTTGCCTCCATCCCCGGAGCAACCACTACCATTTATTTATCTGCAGTTGAATGTATCATTGTTTATTTGATGCTGCTTTCCATTTTTATTTTAATTCGATTCAAATTCCAAATTGCCAAACACATTTTTCTCAGCTCCGCAGCTTTATTTTTTATCGTAAAGTCGTTCAATTGGAACACTAATCATAATACACAAATCCGATTTCTGTATTGTAAAAACTGTAACGCTATCAGTTTTCAAACTCAATCCAAAAACTACCTATTTACTCAAGGGAAATTACCTGATCCTTTTTTTATGAATGGAATCCAAAACGAAAAGGATAGAAGGGAACTAAATACGTTAATTCAATTTCATGTCGACAGTCTTCCAAATCAAGCATTTTCCTGTCCATACTTCTGCTACAATGAAGGCATTCTTTCTATTGGGAATTTCAGAGTTGGATTAATTATTGGTTCACAAAAAAAGAGAGCTCCGCTAAATGTAAACGCGGTACTTGTAAGTGGATTACATCCTTATTCCAGCATTAGAGAAATGGATCAGTTCAATTGCCAATTAATCATTTTAGGGAATGGATGCAGTAAACGCCGAAGAGAAAAATGGAAGGAATATGCACTAAACAACAAAAAAACAATGTGGAGTATTCCGGATTCAGGAGCTAAAGTGATCTCCCTTTATTTTCCCTGATTCTTTTTGTAAAGAATTTTTATCTGGTCATTCTCTTTACCAATCGAACCGGTGATTTTTGCTTCAGTAATTACATATTTACTGTCAAGCTTAATATGATGCACATAATAAACTGTGAGTGCATTATTCACCATGATATTGGCCCAAAAATCGATTTCGTAACCATTTGCTTTATTTACAGAAGAGTTCATGGCGGTGGACAAAGAATCAATTTTACGGTCCAGCTTTTTTAAGGAGGCTTCGAATTCTTCTTTGGTTTTTTTAATTTCCCCTGCGGCAAAGTTTTGTTTTAATTCCTCACGATATTCTTTTAAGCTGGAAACCTGGTTCTCGAGTTTAAAAAAATCGTTGGAAGGAATCACCAGAAATTTTTCAAAGCGGGGACCATCATAATACTCAAATGTTTTATCCGCCCACTCTAAAATTGATTTTTCTACCATCTCCTGCTCGGGACTGGAAGAAATTTCCGGAATTCTGAATGCATAAATCAGAACCAACACGAATAAAATGGCAGAGGTAAATACGATTCTCATTCCCTTGTTGAATGATTAAATTTATGATTTTCCCTATTTAGTTTCAAAATACTGTTCATAAGGTGCTTCAACAAATTGAATGCCACCGATAACAAACCACGCATCAAGCTCAAAATAAAGGCATTGCGACACCAGCTCTTTTTTATCGTTTAAGGTACTAAAGCGGCAAAAAACGCTGTAGCCAACCAATACCTCCTTATTATCCGAAACCTCATACACCCCTTTAACCGGACTAAACTCGCCGATGGTATAGCCTTTATAGGATACCTGATCCGACTTCAAATAATCATGAATCACTTCTTTTACTATACGGTTGGGATCATATTCGCCTGTTTTTTTTACTGTGCGAATGCAAATTAAAGCCGAACGCATCAGGTCATTTTTCTGCATTTCAACGGGAGAAGTTAATCGTAAATCGAAATAAGAATAAATGGCCTCCGACTCTTCGCGCCCATTGAGATCGCTATCCTCCGAAAACAGATTAAAGCGCATAAAATAATAGTAGAACCAATCATACTCTTCATCATTCAAAAGAAGATCCATAGAGATAGAAACATCCCTTACTTTAAAATTTGCGGACAATGAAAAATTTACCTGATAGATTTTATGACCTTCTGCGGAATTAATAGCGAATAAATGATCGATACGGTAATTATTTCTTGGTTTTCGTTCCTGAATAATTTTTTCCTGCTCTACAATCATGCTATCATAAGCTCTAAGCACACTGTCGTGACGTTCACCAAAGTGATCTTTCATTCCTGATGCTGTTTTTCTGTTGGCCTTTAACTCCTCCAAATAGGCAACATCCCTCGGAATAACAATTTCTATTTCGCCAAATGAATAAGGCCGGTAGGTTCCCGTTTTTTTAAAGGAAGAATTGACGTAATTGGTCACAGAACTTTCTGCATATTGCTGTGCAAGATCCTTTTCTGCAGTTTGGCATTTTGCATCACCAAAACCTAACAAAACGAAAACCAAGGCAACAATTACGGCCGGAAATTTGCATTTGAATGTTAACATAAATTACAATATGCAATTACTATGCAAAAAAAGTCAAAATATCTTTACTTTTCATGACTAAAGGAATATCTATGAGAGAATTCATATTTGTACTACTAGTTTGCAACAGCCTTCTGCTCCAGGCAGCGACCGACACCTGCAAGGTAACAATCGATTTACGAACAGTAACGGATGACAAAGTAAAAGTTATAGTCATCCCACCTGCTCTAAACGAGGGTATTGCGGAATACATTATGCCGGCGGTTATTCCGGGTTCCTATTCAAAAAAAGATTTTGGTCGCTTTATATCTGAGTTTACAGCCTATGATAAAAAGGGTAAAAAACTTAAGATGAGTAAAGAGGGTCCCAACGTTTTTAAAATCAAAAAAGGCGAACAGATTTCACGAATAGAATATTGGGTTGACGACACCTGGGATGCGACCAACGAGCAATTTATTTTTCAGCCGGGAGGAACAAATATTCAAGAGAACAGAAATTTCGTAATCAACCACCAGGGATTCTACGGCTATTTCGAAGGAAAAAAAATGAATCCGTATACAATCACCATTCATCACCCCGATCAGCTGTATGCGCATTCTGCTTTAAATGTTAACCGCGGAAAGCAAAGGGACGATGTAACAGAAAAAAACTACGTGAAACTCGTCGATAATCCCATTATGTACAGCCTGGCCGACACCTGTTCTTTTCGTGTTTCCAACATGCAGGTTTCAATTGGCGTTTATTCCGACAATGGCGTGGTAAATGCTGCACAAGTAAAAAAAGCTGTTCAACCACTGGCGGAAGCTTTAAAAAATTTCTTCGGAAAATTACCGGTAGATCATTACAATTTCATCATGTATTTTCCGCGCTATGGCAAAATGGGAGTGTCGAGATACGGAGGATTTGGCGCATTGGAACATTCCTATTGCTCTTTCTATTTTTTACCTGAAATTCAAGATCAGCTTCAACTGGAGGACATGATTCAAAGCATTGCCGGTCACGAATTCCTTCACATTCTTACTCCCTTAAACATCCATAGTTTCGAAATTGAAAACTTCGATTTCAGAAACCCGAAAATGTCCATGCACCTTTGGATGTACGAAGGCGTTACCGAATACTTTGCACAATTGGTGAGAGTAAAAAATAATCTGATCGATGAAAAAGGATTTCAAAATGAAATGCTTTCAAAAGTGATTAACATGAACAAATACCCTTCTGTTTCATTTACTGAGATGAGCAAAAACATCCTGCAACCTGAATTCAAGGAGATGTATTCGAATGTATATGAAAAAGGTGCATTGTTTGGATTGTTGCTGGATATTCGCCTGCATGATCTCAGCAAAGGCACAATGGGGTTGAGAGAATTAATGTTGATGTTGGCGGAAAAATTCGGAGCAAATAAACCATTTAACGATGAGCAATTAATTCCTGAAATTGTACAAATGACTTACCCTGAAATCAAATCCTTTTTCACTGATTTTATCATCGGGAATAATCCTTTACCCCTGAAAAATGATTTGGGGAAACTTGGCTGGGAATTATATATCGATGAAGAAGTAGAAGAATGGAGTCTGGGAAAAATTCATTTATTCAGCGACAAACGAAACGGACAGGTTATCGTTTTGGAAACAGACTCAACCAAAAACAAGCTGGGATTGCATAAAAACGATATCATTCAGAAAATTGACACCTTGGAGGTAAAACCGGGAATGGACCAGTATTTCGACCTGGTAGAAGCTCCATCCTCCGGTAAGCCGGTTACAGTAAGCATACTTCGTAATGGAAAAGAAATCACACTGTCTGCAAGCCCTTTAAGAGTAAAGAATAAATACAAATTCCTGCTCCGGACTTCAGAATCACTCAGTGAAGAGCAAATAAAATTCCGAAATTCCTTTTTTGGGCGTTAAAAATTGCTTTTTATCCTAATTTTGCCCCATGCCAGAAAAGGACCCTAAAGAAATGTCATTTTTCGGTCATCTCGAAGAAATGAGATGGCGACTGGTTCGTATTGCTGCAGTGGTTCTCACCTTTGCAATTTTGATTTTCATTAATACGGAATGGATCATCAATACGGTATACATCAACATGGCAAAAACCGACTTTATTACCTACCGTTGGTTTTGTGCAATCGGAAATTTTTTCGGATTAGAAGATTCACTCTGTGCCACTGAAATAAAACTGAAGTTTCAGAGTATTAAAATGACCGGACAATTCTCCACTAACATTTATTTTTCAATTGTTGGAGGAGTTGTTTTAGCCTTTCCATTTATCGTTTATCAGATTTGGGGATTTGTAAATCCGGGATTAAAAACCAATGAAAAATCTGCCACCCGTGGAATTGTAGGTTGGGCCAGTCTTCTTTTTATTCTTGGAATCGCCTTTGGATATTTCATTATTGCCCCCCTCACCGTACAATTTTTCGGAAATTATACGATGTCGGACGAAATCATGAATATTCCCACCATCGGCGATTATATTGGCATCATTACATCAACTACTTTCTGGACCGGCTTGCTGTTTGAACTACCGGTTATCATTTACATTTTAACCCGCCTTGGAATTGTTGGTCCGGAATTTTTAAGAACCTATCGGAAACATGCTGTTGTTGTTGTTTTAATCGTATCTGCCGTTATCACTCCACCTGATTTCTTTTCGCAAATTGTAGTTGCCATTCCGATTTTATTACTCTATGAAATCAGTATTATGGTCTCGGCAAGAACGCAAAAACGATCCGCTGCTAAATCCTAATTATGAGCAATCCAGTAGATGATTTTAATGACTACCGAAGCAAAATGAACGAAAAGCTTCTGGGCAATGATAACCTGGTCATAAAACGATTCTTTAATTTAGATACCAATTGTTACAGCGAAGGGGTTCTCCCGGAGAAAACAAAGGAAATGTTGGGATTGGTTGCTTCCCTGGTTTTGCGTTGCGACGATTGTGTAAAATATCATTTGGAAAAATGCTATGAACTGAAAGTTTCCAGAGACGAAATGCTGGAAATAATTCAGGTTGGACTGGTCGTTGGTGGTTCCATCACCATTCCCCACATCCGCAGAGCCTACGAATTCTGGGAAGCACTCGAAAATCGCTAAAATATCCTTGGTTTTTTGCTATTTTAGGGCTGTTATAGCATGAAGTCGAAAACCGGATTATTTACCCTGCTTTTATTTCTCATTGTGGGGAATAGCATCAATTTATTGGCCCAGACCACCAAGGTGAGCGGGACGGTTATTGACGCATCCACCAAGGAACCACTACCCGGAGTTCACGTTGTGTTTACTGGAACGAAAATCGGAGTTGTTACCGATCCGGACGGAAATTATTTATTGGAATCGTATTACAACTCAGACTCTGTTACAGCCACCTTTATCGGTTATCAAAAACAAACAAAAGCGATAAAAAAAGATAAAGCTCAAGTTGTAAATTTTGAATTAACCGTAGAAGATGAAATGCTGGATGAAATCGTGGTGCGTCCACCCGACGTTGATCCGGCAATTATGATTTTCAAAAACATCATTCGGTATAAGGATGTAAATAACCGGGAAAAACTGGCATCCTACGAATATGATGTGTACAACAAAGTTGAATTTGATTTGAACAACTTCGATGAAAAATTCATGAACCGAAAAATTCTGAAACCCCTCAGTTTTGTTTTCGAGAACATGGATTCTACAAATAACAAACCTTATTTACCACTTTTCATTACCGAATCTGTATCGGAATTTTATTTCCGGAAAAATCCAAAAACACACAAAGAGTTTATTCAGGCCACAAAAGTATCCGGTGTAGAAAATGAAAGTGTTTCTCAGTTTTTGGGCGACATGTATCAAAACATCAACATCTACGATAACATGGTTTCCGTATTCGGAAAAAGTTTTGTAAGTCCTGTGTCGGACCGAGGAATGTTGTATTATGATTATTTTTTGGTTGACTCCTCCTTTCTGGGTAACGATTGGTGTTATAAAATCAGATTTGTTCCAAAACGAAAACAAGAACCAACTTTTATCGGACAGTTTTGGGTAAATGATACCACTTATGCTATTCGAAAAGTGGAAGCAAGTTTAGCAGATGAAGCCCCAATTAATTTCGTTACCTATTTCGAATTCGTTCAGGAATTTCAGCAAGTAGAAAACGAAGTCTGGATGTTGAGCAAAGATTACTTGTTAGTCGATTTTAAATTGATTGACAGTAAAAAAAACATGGGCTTTTATGGTAGAAAAACAACCTCCTATCGCAATCATGTAATTAATCAACCTAAGGACGAATCCTTTTATGCGGGTCCAAATAACATTGTTGTAGCAGACGATGCCGACACCAAAGATGATGCCTATTGGCTAACGGCTCGTCATGATACCTTAACACAACAGGAAAAAGATATTTACGCCTTGATGGACACCATACAGGAGATTCCTCAAGTAAAAAGCACCATCAATTTAATTTCGATGTTGATTAACGGATACAAAGTTTTTGGTCCGGTGGAATGGGGTCCATATTTCACAACCATGTCATTTAACCGATTTGAGGGTCCTCGCTTCCGTTTGGGAGGAAGAACATCCAATAATTTTTCGAAACGAATCGAGTTGAATGCGTATGTAGCCTATGGCACGCGTGATGAAAAATGGAAATACAGCGGTGGTTTCAGGTATATGATCACTAAAAAACCAAGGCGACAGATGTTGTTGTTTCAATACAAATACGATTTGGAACAATTGGGAATAAGTTCAAATGCATTTCGATCGGATAATTTACTTGCCTCCGTATTTAGAATAAATCCTGCCAATAAATTATCGATGGTGGAGGAATATAAAGGATACTATGATTTGGAGTATTATCCTGGATTAAGCAACCAATTTATGTTTCGCAGAAGAAGCATCTCGCAACTTCCGGATAGCAATTTATATCAGCGTCAAATTTCTCCAACTGAATTTGAATCCTTGAAGCATGTTACCATTTCAGAATTCACCTATTATTTGCGTTGGGCAAAAAATGAAAAATTTCTTTCCGGGGAATTCGACCGCATCTCTCTGGGGACAAAAAAACCCATTTTCGAATTGCAATTGGCAGCCGGTATTAAAGGACTTTTCGGTGGTCAATACAACTACCAAAAAACAGTCGCCTCCATCACACAGTGGTTTCCATTAGGAACGATAGGATGGGGAAGATACCGGATTGAAGCCGGCAAATTCTGGGGTACGGTTCCTTTTCCTGTGTTAGAAATTCATCGCGGAAACGAAACATACTACAACGATGAAATGGCATTTAACACCATGCTCTACCTGGAATTTGTAAGCGATCAGTATTTTAGTGCTTATTACACCCATCACTTCGATGGTTTCTTTCTTAATCATTTACCCTTGTTACGTCGTTTAAAATGGAGAGAAGTGGCTACCATTAAAACCTGTTGGGGGACAATTTCCAATGCCAATAGAAATGAAATTCAATTTCCGGCCTATCTGCATTCCTTTTCAGCACAACCTTTTATGGAAGCAGCAGTAGGAATTGAAAATATTTTCAAATTTTTACGCGTGGATTTCGTTTGGAGAATGTCCTACCTCGATCATCCAAACATTGCGAAATACGGGATAAGGGCTAAATTTGATGTTGACTTCTAAGCTATGAAACTCTGGACCCGACAAATATTTAAGCAGTATAAAAACCGTGTGGTAGTAAACGGGGTATCCGTAGAAGTAAAACAAGGAGAAATCGTCGGTTTACTTGGTCCCAACGGAGCGGGAAAAACAACTTCATTTTACATGATCGTTGGCCTGATTAAACCGGATAGCGGAAATGTATTTCTGGACGATGAAGACATCACCGGCGAGCCCATGTACAAACGGGCGCAAAAGGGTATCGGATATTTACCACAAGAGGTTTCCGTTTTCCGGAAATTAAGTGTAGAGGATAATATACTCGCGGTTCTCGAAACAAGGGGATTGAATAAGGCAGATCGAAATTTCCGACTGGAAGAATTACTTGAAGAATTCTCTTTAAATCATGTTAGAAAAAATTTAGGTATTAAACTTTCGGGTGGTGAAAAAAGAAGGACAGAAATTGCACGCGCTTTAGCCTCCGATCCTAAATTCATTTTGTTGGATGAACCTTTTGCAGGAGTAGACCCCATCGCAGTTGAAGACATCCAAAGTATCGTTGCCAAATTAAAGCTGAAAAACATCGGTGTATTAATTACCGATCACAACGTGCAGGAAACACTTTCTATTACCGACCGCGCCTATTTATTATTCGAAGGAAAAATTTTAATGCAGGGAACTGCAGAAGAATTGGCGGCCAACGAAATGGTTCGAAAAGTTTATCTCGGTCAACATTTCCAATTGCGCAGAAAAAATTATTTCTGATTAAATGGCAAGTCGAAACGACTCCATCATCTTTTTCATATCCTCTTTATACCAGTTTGTCCTGGCACCGGTGGTTGTCCACGCTGTTTGAATGTAAAAATCCTGAGCCCCTTCTACAATCACTACCTGATAAGAAATACTTTGAGCAATGTCAGGTTTACCGGTTACTTCAAAACGATAGGCTTTCAGTCCACCACAGGTGATTTCACCATGATCCGTATTCGAAGATTTTTTCAAATTCTCCGTCATACTTTTCATCAACTCTTTCGAAAATGCAACCAGATTAAATTCAACACCGGCATCCGATAACTCCGATTTTTTCCGCTTATCAATCATAAAATACAATTCCCTGGCCTGATTTTCTAATTGAACTAAAGCATCCGGAGCAAGTTCATGAGTAACCGTCATGTAATTCGGAACTTCAATTGAAACGCCTCCTTCAAATGTTTTTCTTTCCCAGGTAACACTACCGCAGGAAAACATCAGTAAACCAAAAAATAATACTATTGCTCTTTTCATATCACAAACTTACTCATCTTGCAATCTGAATCCAACTCCATGCACATTGGTGATGGTAACTTTTTCATCATCCTTAAGGTATTTCCGCAATTTGGTGAGGAAAACATCCAAACTCCGCCCATTAAAATAATTATCGTCGCCCCAAATCATATTTAACACCAGCTCTCTGGGTAAAACTTCACCTTTGTGTGCGCACAATAATTTCAATATTTCTGCTTCCTTCTTTGTCAATTTTTGTTCGTTTCCATCTATTTTTAAATTGTAATTGGACGAATCAAATACATATTTTCCAATTGTAAAAACATCTTTATTTTGCTCAACTGCGGGCTTTATGCGTTTTAAAATAGCTTCAATCCGCAACAATAATTCCTCAGTGGAAAATGGCTTTGTAATGTAATCATCACCACCGCTTCTAAATCCCTTAATTTTATCTTCGGTCATTGATTTCGCCGTTAAAAAAATAATAGGAATTTCTTTATTCGTTTTACGAATATCTTCTGCCAAACTAAATCCATCCTTGTAGGGCAGCATCACATCCAGTAAACAAAGATCAAACTTACCTTCATTAAATTGCTTTAATCCCTGTTTCCCATCCGACGACAACACCACTTTGTAGCCGCTCATTTTCAAATTATCCTGCACTACAAATCCAAGATTCATATCGTCTTCTACCAATAATATCGTTGCTTTTTGATCAGGCATAATTTTCTATTTTATATTAAACGGTAACTCCAAAATAAAACGGCTTCCCTTTTCCGGCTCACTTTCCACATGAATAGTTCCACCGTGTTCTTCTGTCATAACTTTTACATAATACAATCCCAATCCAAATCCTTTCACATTGTGAACATTTCCGGTTGGCACCCTATAAAATTTATCAAAAATATGACGAAGCACATCCTTGCTCATTCCGATTCCATTATCAGAAATCACAATTCGAATTCCTCGTTGTGTATTCTCTGTAGAAACGCGGATCAAGGGATCCACCGGCGAATACTTCCGCGCATTATCAATCAGGTTATATAAAATATTTGTAAGGTGAACTTTATCGCCGTTCACCAAATATTTTTCGGCATTCAAATTCAATTCAAGCACACCACCCGAAGCTTCAACGGCAATCTTAAAATTATCAACGCAATTTTTAATCAGATCATGAATATCAATTTCAGATTTGCGCAATACAATTTTTTCCTTTTCCAAGGTTGCCATCTGCAATACACGCTCTACCTGATTCTCCAGTCGTTTATTCTCATTAAAAATGATTTTCGCATATTGGTGTATTCGGTTCGGATCATTGGAAATATTGTCGCGCAATAGCACTTCTGCAGATAGAGAAATTGTACTAATCGGCGTTTTTAATTCGTGAGTCATATTATTAATAAAATCCGTCTTCACATCTGCTAATCGCTTTTGTTGCAGAATTAAAAACACGGCATAACCGAAAAACCCGATTACGATTAAAACAATTACCGATGAATACAGCCACACATTTAATTCCGGTTGTGAAACGTTGCCTTTAAATCCAGCTCTATTGGGAAAAAACACACTGAAATAATGCGCGTCCTTGTCCCACTTAATATCTGGCTTTTTACTCACATCATTTTCCTTGCTTTCATCCATCGAAACGTATTTACCATACACTAATGAATCGGTAAAGCAATCGTAAATAGCATATTCAAAATCTTCCTTAATGTTACTCTTGGCAAATTCCTGTTGTAAAAAACTCTCAAGAATATATGGATGCAATGTGTCGTTGATCCGGACCACAAAATAATTGGACTGCACCTGCTCAACGTTGTTAAATAAATCGGACGGATCGTTGTAAAAATCCAAAATACGGTCGGCAACATTACTTAATGCAATTGTAACGCGATCATTAAATATTTTTTCCTGCTGACTATATTCCCTTTCCTGCAACAACTCCTCATTCTTTTGGGCAATTAATGCTTTATTCACCCAATAAATCTGAATTCCCACAATCCCAATCAGAGAAAGCGTTCCCAGCAACAATAAGGATCTGAATGTACGTGGTTTCACGGCGGTTGAATAATTGGCAAAATAAAAAAAAAGCCCCCGATAAACGAGGGCTTAACAAGTCTATAACAAGTTACGGTTATTTCTTTTTAATTGTAATTATTTCAGCAGGCATTCCCACTGTACAACCTTCTGGGTTAGGCATTCTAAGCTGACGATAAGAAAACATGATTTTGAGTCCATCAACATCAAATTTACCCAAGGAATTACTTGGAATTAATACCAAGGTATCCGCTTCCGGTTGGGCAACCTTAATTACCGTTTTACAACCACCGGCTCTGTATTGATGAGATACAGTTCCTTCGCTTAAATTCTGCATGGGGTCAGTTGCTTTTTTAGAGGATTTACACGATAAAAAAAACAGTCCCAGGCTTACCGATATCAGTACAAAAACATATTTCATAAACTGTGAAAATCAATTATTGTACCACAACCTTAACAACGTTTTGGAAATTCTCATTTCCAACACGAATCAAATAAGCCCCGGCCGCAAGTCCGGAGATATTAATCTGAGATTTAAATTCTCCATTCACAGGTACAACCTGTGATGCAGAAATTAATTTTCCTTGCACATCAAATAAATCTACAGCAACTTTTTCCTGACTCGGAATTTGACTTGCATTCACAAGCAGGGAAGTTCCATTTTGATTCACGGTAATTTCTCCTCGTACTTGTTTATCATCAAGTCCGGAAGCACCTGCTATTCGGAATGAAAAAATTCTGGTTTTTCTACTTGCAGAAATATACTCGCCGGTATGCCAGAATGTAAGACCATCCGGATCAAGTGTAGTTTGAGAATAATCACCGAATCGGTTAACGTTTGTTTGCGCAGAAGTTCCTGTAGCTGCAGTTTGTTCTACAAATGTCATTTGTCCAAGCGGATCACTTGCAAGTCGTCCTGTATAACGGATGCTTGGAAAAGTGGATGAACTGGAAACGGCATAAGCAAGCCCAATGTTCCCTTGATTGTCCATGGCGATACTTCCCACCCATCTGCTTTCCGTTGTCGGCGCATATGTTCCTTCCTGATAAATACTCCAAACACCGGTGGCCGTATTCTGTCTTAATTCATACCAGCGAATACCTGCTTGTCCGGTTCCTGCATTTACCTTTACTACGTTACACAACATCACCGTATTGTAACCCGTCCAGCGCATATACTGTGCACGGTAGGTAAACACTCCTGCAATAGCATCCAGTTTTTGTGAAGTTCCGGGTTGTGTAATATCGTTCCAAGTGGTAGTAAATACTGCGTCGAAGGGAGTAGTAGGAAGGGTTTGATCCAATACCAATGTAGCCGTTCCGCCTGTCCAGTCGCAAGTCATTTTGTAAACACGGATCTGATCGGTATTACCTGAATTCCATCCGTCGTCTTCGAAAGTGAAAACCGGACATGGCGTTCCTGCCGGAGGCAATGCTCCGTCTGCATCTCCTGCAAGTGCACAGAAAAATCCGTTAGAAGGTGTAGAAGGCATGGATTTCACAATCATACCAGCCGTTGGATCGCCGGTTAAAATTTTTGCGCGCTCAAATACAACAACGCGCTTGGTGGTATAATTCGATGTCATGTAATACCCATCATGCCAGATGGAAAATTTCGGATAATCCGGAAACTGATTCGACACCGGAATAAAGGTATAGGCATAATAGGTTCCGAGCGGATCCGGCGAGGTACTCACCGCAATCAATATTTTATTTCCTGTAATTTGAAACTGAGAAATAAACCAACGATCAGCGTGACGATCATACATTACAATTGGATCACCATCGTTGGCAGAACCGGACCATAAGGTACTTAAGTTGGATGCTGATGCTAATGCGGTGCCTGATTTATTGTAAACGCGATAGGAAGTATTTACGGCTTGCACATAGTGATTAGGACCTGCAGCTCCGGAGGGATCTGGTGGAATAGCTCCTCCACTACCATTCCATGCCACCAATGGTGATCTGAACGAACGCTCTCCCATTTGAGTTTGAGCGATAGGGTCATTTCCTAAAGGAAGCGCATTGGGATTGTTTTTTTCAAAAGCCATCCGATTGTTATGCACTTCAATTTCATCTCCCTTTTCTGCATTTTTATCAGGATACATTTCAATTAATTCACGCAATGGCATAGTGATTTCAAAACTCGCACATCGAATAAAATAATTATCATTTTCTTTTTGCTGGGCATAAGCCAACGAGCCCGAAAAGAAAAGGGCCAGAGTGAGTATTCTTGTTTTCATTCGCAACTTTTTATTGGGAACAAATTAAGAATAAAAGAGGAAAAAGAAAAAGAAAATGAAGGAACGGAAAGGGTTTACAACTGACTGTTTAACTCTTCCCATTCTAAAAACAAGGACTCCAGCAACTTCTTAACATCATCATATCTTGATGTCAATGTTTTTGTTTTTTCCTCATTGGAAAAATCATTCACCGCTAAATCCTGCTCAGCTATTTTTAACTGCTGCTCCTTTTCGCTGATTTCCTTTTCCAACTTTTCTATTCTGTTCTGAATTTTTTTCTTGTCCTTTTCGTTCGATTTCACCTCAACATTCGGAACATTGACTGCTTTTTCAGCACTTTTTTTCTCCTTTTTGATGTGCTCAAACTCTGCAATACTTTCATTCTTTTTCATCACCAGGAATTCATCCACCGACATGTGATGAACACCTACTTTTCCATTTTTCATTTCGAAAATACGCGAGGTTAAACCCGACAAGAAATCACGATCGTGCGATACAAGAAGTAAAGTTCCGTCATAATTTTTCAATGCGTTTTTCAGCACTTCCTTACTCGCTAAATCAAGGTGATTGGTCGGCTCATCGAGAATCAGAAAATTCACCGGCGACAACAACAATTTGCAAAGCGCCAGTCTGGTTTTTTCTCCACCCGAAAGCACAGAAACTTTTTTCTCAATATCATCTCCGCCAAATAAAAAGGCACCTAATAATCCTCTTACACTTTTTCTAATTTCACCCTGTGCCTCATCGTCAATGGTTTCAAAAACCGTTTTATTCCGATCCAGTTTTTCCGCTTCATTTTGTGCAAAATATCCAATGGATACCTGGTGACCTAAATTCAATTCTCCTTCAAAATTTTCTCTGCCGGTAATGAGTTTGGTCAATGTCGTTTTACCTGCACCATTTTTCCCTACCAGTGCAATTTTTTCGCCTCTTCCAATTATCAAATCCAATCCATTAAACACCGATTTATTTTCGTATGTTTTGCTCAGGTCTTTAGTTTCCAAAACCACTTTTCCCGAATGGGGAGCTGCCGGAAAACGGATGTTTATTTTAGCTGCTTCAAAATCATCAATTTCAACTTTCTCTATACGATCCAGTTTCTTCATTAAGCTTTGAGCAAATGCTGCTTTACTCGCCTTTGCGCGAAACTTATCAATTAATTGTTCGGTCTCCTTAATGAATTTTTCCTGATTCTTTTTAGCGGATTTTTGTAGCTCAATTTCTTGTCTCCGCAACTCCACATATTTCGAATAGGAGGCCTTATAATCGTATGCTTTCCCATTGGATATTTCAATGGTTCGTTTCGTAACTGAATCAAGAAACCTTCTATCGTGCGAAATAAGCAATATTGCGCCACGGTGTGATAATAAAAAATCCTCAAGCCATTGAATCGATTCAATATCCAAATGGTTCGTGGGCTCATCCAGCAACAATAATTCAGGACTCTGTAAAAGTATTTTAGCGAGCTCTACACGCATTTTCCAGCCCCCACTGAACTCCGACATCTTTCGTGTTAGATCTTTTCGTTCAAACCCCAATCCAAACAAAACACGTTCAACTTCTTCATCCACATTTGCCGCACCAATCATATTTAGCCGTTCATTCAGATCGCTGATCAGGTTCAGGATTTCTCCATATTCCTCCGATTCATAATCTTCGCGGGTCACCAATTCTTCGTTGAGCTGGTCCAGCTTAATGGTAATCTCATTGTATTCTGCCAAGGCGGATTTTGCTTCCTCAAATATCTCTGCCTCTTCATGATGATGCATTTCCTGTGGCAAATAACCAATGGTTAATCCTTTCGGCATCGCCACCGCTCCGGAATCAGGTTTCTGAGTACCTGCAAATATTTTTAACAAGGTTGACTTCCCCGCTCCGTTTCTACCTGTTAAACCAATCCGGTCATCTTTATTAATCATAAATGATAACTCATCGTACAGGACTCTGTCGCCAAAATGTATTGATATGCCGTTTACTGAAATCATGGCCGCGAAATTAGTTAAAAGGAGCGCCCTAAAAAAGAAAAGGCCCCTCAATGAGGAGCCTTTTCAATAATTTGAATTCAAGAATTACAAATCCCAAACATCGTGTTCGAAATCAGCCATTCCATCTTTTATTTTTTCAGATTCAAGTAATGCATCTACCCCTGAGGTGTAATCCACAATTTTCCTGTCGTAAATATTCGATTCCTTTTTAATGTAACTGGTAAACATTCGTTTCCAGAACAAGTCATCAAACGACATCCGCTGCGCATCATTCTGACGGTTATACACGAAGTGGTTTTGTAAGATGTATCTCAACTCAGGGAAATATAACCAGAACAATGTACGCACGCCGGTTACAGCTTTTGTAGCAGGATCGATAGAGTAAATAATCGGTGCAATACCAATAATACGAACGTCTAAAACAGAGCGTTGTTTATCGAAAAACCAATCCTCCTTCAATTCCCAGGCAATGATATCTTTGGAAGTAATCCAAACCGTATCTGCCGGTGGATAAACAGGGTTACCTGCTCCATCCAATGAGTCCATTGTACCTCCCATACCATCAGAAACCTGATAAGCATTGGTAGATTGAGAAACGTCTTGTACCAAGAGGTTTTGAACGTCTTTCAGATAGGTGGGACTACTTTGATTTAAAGGAAATAGAAACTGGTCAGCACCAAAATCTGCTTCATTCAGATCCTTTGCATTAAGATTCAAAGGTTGATAAACTGTGAGCTCTCCTTTAAGCATCCAGAACATCATTACGTCGAATAATGACATACGATCTGTAAGAGGCTTTAAAGGATAGTAGAGCGGGAAATTAATTTTCTCGCGTAAGTCGATCACTCTCCAGATGCGTTTTTCCCACATCACGTCAGCCTCACGCAAATGCGTGTACTGAATGAGTTTTTTGGTCGGAATGTGCTCTTTCACGTAAACACCATCCAACACGTTCTGCGCCATCGACGATGAAGCGATGATAAGCGCAATTCCAATCAATATCGATCTCATAACTCTCATAATTTATCTGCCTTTCAACTATTACTTGATGATGAATGCAAGTGGTGATACTTTCAATTTAGTTCCACCAGGACCTACACACTCAATCGCTGTAAAGGAAACACTCATTCCTGAAGAAAGACCGTTTAACAAGCCTTGCATTTTAGGTGTTAATGCACCGCTGGTAGTGGTTTCACGAATTGGTGTTCCTTTTACCATAACAACCATTGTAAAGGAAGTTACACGGAAAGAAACTTTTGTAGGGTCAAGTGGTACTGAAGGATCATACGCTACACGTACACCTGCGTTCGAGTTTGCTTTAAGGTCAGCCTTACTAATGTTACCCTCAGAGGAAGGAATACTTCCAAGGTAAGAAGAAGGCTTCGGAAGCTGTTTTACTACAAAGGTTGGACCAGAAAGTGATTTACTTCCGCCACCGTCAGTTTTAACGGTTATGGACGATTGTACTTTCTTACCAATCATTCCAACTGGAGCTTTAACGGAAAACTTACCGCCACCTTTTGAACCAACTGCTAATCCTGGTAAATTCAGGTTAACACGATCCTGAGGATACCCGGATGCAGATGCAGAGAAAGTGTGCTCATAGTTTGCGTAAACTACAAGGAAGTCCTCATTAGCAATTACACCTGTAGGTTCTCCAACTTCATATTGGTATTTCCAAGGTTTCCACTTCTCTTCTCCTTTTTCTTTTACAGAAATCAGACCATAAGCTGTATATGCTCCTGGAGTAGTTCCGCGAACGGAAATTTTTCCAATTTGTTCTTTGTAATTAGCCGGATTCGAATCGTTAATTCCAAAACGAATTTTAGGAACTTCTGTCGAGTCATAGGCTGCAATCATAACGCGAAGATCCATCGAGTCGCCAACGTTCAGGTAAGATGTACGGGCAAATGCCAATGGTTCAATTTTGTTAAAGTTGAATGTTGGCGCCTGAACTTTACCTAAAAGGTGGTCGATAGCTACTGCCTCTGCGTTACGGATATCGTTACGAAGTGAGGTGAACAACGCTGCTGCGGCTACTACCGGAGCATGGTCGAACATACCAGCCTGCCAAGGAACTTCTTCCTCGTGGTTCTTCATTTTCTCTGGAAGCGTAAGCATTTGATACACCTGCTTGATTTTAGCTGTGTCTTCAGGATTACATTCCTTCAGAGCTGCTAATAACTCTTCATCCGAGAATGAAGAACCATCAAACTTAGGTGCAAACTTAAATGTACGTTTTCCTAAAGTGTAGTTTGCTAAAACAAAACATACAGAGTCACGATAAGTATGGAACTTAGTTACAAGGTCCTTACCACGTTGGTTGATGTTACCCGGATCTCCTACGAATAAGCGGGTAGCCGCATCGTAATCGTCTTTTGAACCAACTTCGTGAAGTGTATGAAGTTTCTTTTTGCCGTTTTCATCATCCAGCCAATCTTTCTTCTCAACTTCTTTGATCAGATCGTTGGTTTCCTGAAGGAAAAATGAATACGCATTGTTAGCCATTCCCTGAATTTGAGTAGCACGCGCAGCCCATGGCTTAGCAGCTTCTTTCGTCTGAGGAACTTTCATGAAATTTTCAAAGGCCTGATAAACTCCACCATTCTTTGTTTCGATAGCTCGGGTTGAATTTTCGAGTTTATCGTTCAAAGTGATAAAAGCTACCACGATTTCCTTTGATACGTTAAGTGCGAGAAGAGCGGTGAGTACAAGGTACATCATCCCGATCATCTTCTGTCTGGGCGTTTCTTTACCACCTGCCATTTTTAATCAATTGTTTTGGTTGTTCAACAAACATTGAATTACATCGGGAGACGGAATTAACCGCGAGCTCCTGTATTGATGTTCATGGCAGCAAGCATGTTGCCGTAAATAGTATTCAGAGCAGACAAGTTACGAGCAAGGTCGGACATGTTCTCTTTGTACTTCTTAGTATCATCTAATGAATCGTGCAGATTTTGCATTAATTCATTGATACCGGAATACAATTTCTGAGTTGACTCAAGATGAGAAGATGAACCTTTCAATTGCATTTCGTAAATGTTGTTCAATGCAGAAAGATTAGTAGAAAGTTTTTGCATTTGCTCACCGAATGATTGTCCTTCAGCTTGTGTGCTGGTAAGACCCATTAATGATTCAGATGCTTTTACATACGATTCAGAAAGTTTTTCAACTTTTTGAGAAGCACCTTTCAGGCTATCGATGTATTCATTTGTTGCAATAGATGCGTTAGATACGTCACCAATTTTGTGTGTTGCATCCGTTAATGAACGTAATCCTGTTCCAAGGCTTTGGATCAATTCAGGTTCAATTTTGGCTTCTTCAAGCATCTTGTCGAGCTCTTCAGTTACCGATCCTTTTTTCTCCACTTTGTGATGTTGTGCACCATGCTCATGTTCGTCGTCCATGTGACCTAATGCGAGTTCAGGGTAAACAAGTTCCCACTTCGGATCTTCATGAATCGGTTCAAACGCCGAGAAGATAAAGATAATTGCCTCAGTCGACAGACCGATTACAAGCATCGCTCCAGCACCCGGCCAGTGCATAATTTTAAACATCGCTCCAACGATTACCACGGCTGCACCAAATCCGTACAGCTTGGCCATGAATTTTTTCCACGCTTTGCTTCCTGGTTTCATAGTTTTTCTTGCTTTTATTTGGTTTTACATTGTTTGATTGCTACTTCAAGGGTATTATTTTGCCTCCTCATCCTGGTTAGGACCGCCACGACCGAGATAAGTCATAACACAACGGAATCCTACGTATGATTTAGCCGAATCCTGGTATTCGAATGAACGGCTACCGGTTTGCAGATAATAAGCGATGTCTTTCCAAGAACCACCACGAATTACCTTACGTTTCATACTTGGCGGATCATGGTCTAATGCATCATATCGATACTCTGTATTTAAATCGTGAGCGAATTCGTAAACCGACTCATCATAGGCTGTTTCGCACCACTCAGATACGTTTCCGGACATACAGTACAGACCATAATCATTAGGATGGTAAGAAGTGATTTTCACGGTGTGGAAACCACCATCTTCCATATAGCGACCACGCATTGGTTTAAAGTTTCCTAAGAAACACCCGTGTGCGTTACGGATGTAAGGACCTCCCCATGGGTAAGGACTTAAATCCAGACCACCACGTGCAGCATATTCCCATTCAGCTTCTGTTGGTAAACGGAAGTCCTGAACATAGAAATCGCCATTGCTTTCTAACCAAGAGTTCAATAATTGGGTTCTCCAAACACAGAATGCTTTTGCCTGAACCCAGGTAACTCCTACTACCGGATACTCATCATAAGCCGGATGCCAGAAATACATATTGGTCATCGGGTCGTTGAATGAATAGGTAAAGTCGCTAATCCAGCACAATGTATCAGGATAAACGTTGATGATTTCTTTAATGATAAAGCGTGAACGATCGGTATGACCACGGATAGCATTGTTTTGCCCCTTTTTGTTGCGGTAACCCAAATCTAAGTCACGACCAACCGGTTCTTTGGTAATGGGATCTTCCGGGTTGGAAAGTGTACGGTGCTCCGGATCTTCCGGGTTCTCTTTAATATTGTAACGTCCCTTTTTAGCAGCTGCCTGAAGGTCGATCCAATAGTATTCGAACAACAATTTACGCACATCGAATTCTTTACGGCGATAGTAGCGTTCATGATCCGGTAGATACATTTCGGACAAAAGCGGCATGTAGTCCTCATCGAAATAACGAAGACGAGTGGACCAATTTAAATCCCATTCACTTTGATCCAATTCATTCATTTCGTCATCATAACGAGGATTGAGGAATTCATCTGGGAAATCTTCTGATAATTTACGACGAGCGATTGAATCTCGTACATAGTAAACAAACTGGCGATACTCATTATTCGAGATCTCAGTTTGATCCATATAGAAAGCCTGAATCGAAACAGTTTTCGTGCGATTGGTATGCGCCCAAGGCACATCCTGATCACTGGCTCCCATATTGTATGATCCCGCCGGGATATACAACATTCCGTACGGTGTATTCTGATACCAAGCTGGACGCGGGATAACTCCTACGAGCTCTCCGTTGTTCCCTTGTGAACAAGAAAACAGCGTAACTACAATTGCTGAATAGAACAACAACTTTTTCATGCTACCTCCATTAATTTATTAAACCCCCACAGGTTCCAACCTCCTGAAATCGGACCACCATGGAATGCTTTTAACGCTTTCAATTCCTTTTGAGTTACAGAAATTATAAAAATCTTACAGTTTTGGACTTCTGAAGTGTTGGAACAGGCACCACATTAAAGCAGTAACTCACCATAAATTCATGACTTCCTTTACTATAATTCTTAATCTCGCTGGTGGTTACATCGTATGAGTAACCAATTTTAATCATACCTGGCATTTTTTTCGGATCGCCAATGGCTTGTTGATATCCTAACATAGGTACAATTGCATCTTTAATACGGTAGCTCAGACCTCCCCAGAACATATTTCTCCAAAGGACATTCGCGTTGATGTCAACCTGAGTTGAAGTAGCATCAGATTCCAAACGCATAGATGGGCGAATCATAAAATCTGCATTTGAAGGCAGTGTCCAATCATATCCCCCCATGAGGTAGTAGTGACGAACATTTTTTACGTTCAGATTCTTAAGATCAGTTTCCGTTAAATGGGTTGCTGATAAACCGGCATACCAATCGTTGGCTTTATAATAAACCCCTAATCCAATATCATAAGAACCTTGGCTGTAGCTGGCTCCATTATTAGGAATGGCATTATCTAAAGACGGATCGGTTATAGCTACCCATTGTGGGTTTAAGGAAACATTCATAAACCCAATGGAAATACCTCCACCAAGAATACCTCCCTTAACTGGCTGGTGAAAAGAATAATTTAACCGAGCCGAGAAATTATTGAAAAATCCGATTTTATCGCTGTATAAAGATAAACCTAAACCACCGTGAAGCATTTTAACCGGACCATGAGCATTAAATAAAAATGTTGAAGGCGCACCGGTAAAACCTGCCCATTGCTGACGGAAAAACCCGGTAGCACAGATTTTGTTGTCAATTCCTGCATAAGCCGGATTGATCGATAAACGATCAAACATATACTGCGAGAACTGATAGTCCTGCTGTGCATAGGAAACCATTCCTGTGAACAAGCATGCTGCAGAGAGTAAAATTTTCCTCATAAAGTAATTTACTTTATTCTTTTTTTCGGTTTAGTATGGATAGAATACTCCATCCAAAGTCCGGTAAAGTTAAAGAAAAATTAGTCTGGAAAAAATTTTTGGTAACATTTTCACAGGATTTTGAACAATCCTTTAAGATTCAAGACAACTTCTGGTAAGTTTTCCACCACAAATCTGGCATCTCACCCTCGGAAGCAGTCTGATAATCAGCATATGAGCAAGGAACCATGTGGTGGCGCTCAAATTTAAGTCGTTTGTCGGGCGGGTATGGAACGTCCATCCACCAGCGGTCTGAACGGTTACTTTTATAAAAAATAATCTCGTGGTCGGTGTTAACCCCGGCAACCCGGTATTTTGTAAACAAGGCTTTATCCCCTATCGGATAGTCTTTTTTACGGTTATAGTAACCATCCATAAGGTACCAAATCATCTGGGCTACCAAATGTGAAGTTTGTCCCCTGCTATCGAGTTTAGGATTTAATTCGTAAAAACCGGCTGAAGTCAGTTTATCACTCATTCCGGCATAGCGGCACATTTGGCAAGCTTCCTCTCCAAATAATCCGTTGGGGCTTGCATTACCATTTCCGGGCGCTTCCGAAAACCTGAGTGCGCCGATATCGAAACTCAACACGTCTGCATTTCTAATTAAGGGTTCCGTTTGGGTGATGTCCTTACGGATTTCGCCAAGACGAAAATTATCGAAATACAATTTATCCATCAGATCCAGCGTCTTTGCATCCGAAAAATGAGTTTGCAAAGCGATATTACAGTAATTGAATAAATAATTCGGTTGGTGTAAAATGATTTTTCCCAAATAGGTTCGGGATGAAATTTCTTCCTCAATGGCACCTAAATCCAATCGTGAATCGATGGTGACCATATTTACCGTCTGCTCCAGTTTTTCATAGGCAAGATAATTGGCGTAGGTCAAATCCTGACTCCCACCTATGATGATTGGAAAAATATTTCGCCGAATTAAAAATGCGAGGGATTGCGATAAAGCATACCAGGTATCTTCAATGGTGGCTCCTGCTTTTATATTTCCGAGATCAGCAATTTTGGGTTGGTAACCCGACAAGGCTAATGCGTATAAATATTTCCGTACCTGATCTGCACCTGAAGCACAACCCTGGTTGTTATAAGCCAAACGCTCTTCATGAACTCCTATGATGGCAATTTCAATCCCTTCCAAAGATGGAAAACCGGAAGCATTGTGATAATCGACACTCTTGGCAAGCGTATCGTTTAATAAATTTTCTTCCGGAATTGATTCGGGTATAAAACCCGGCTCAAAGAAGATTGAAATATCCTTCATTGGTTATTTGCGCTTTTTCGCTGATTTAACTGAAGTGCTTTTCTTTTTTACGGTTGTTGTCTTTTTTACTGCAGTTTTTGCGGAAGCTGACTTCTTACTTACCGTTTTTTTTGCGGTCGATTTTTTTGGCGTCGCCTTTTTTGCTGCTGCTTTCTTTACACCAGTGCCAGTACTCTCTCCAGCTTTTAATTTTTTAACCTTGGTTTCTCCGGCTAATTCTAAACACTTCTCCAGCGTAAGGTCAGTTGGTTCAATATCTTTTGGAATACGTACATTTTTACGTCCCACTTTAATAAACGCTCCCCATCTTCCTTTCAATACTTGCACTTCCTTATTTTCAGGGAATGTTTTTATTGTACGTTCTGCATTCGACTTCCGTTTTTCTTCCAACAGCTGTAGCGCTCTTTCAAGCGTGATGGTCATTGGGTCATCCCCATCTGCTTTTTTCAAGGAAGCGAAAACGCCATCGTGACCTACATATGGACCGAATCGTCCGACGCTTGCAACTACTTTTTTACCATTGGATTCTCCCAGCGTACGAGGAAGTTTGAAAAGATCCATTGCTTCGGCGAGGGTGATCGTACCTATACTTTGTTCTTTACGCAAAGAAGCAAAACGTGGTTTTTCTTCATCATCTGCATCACCTATCATTACCATTGGTCCATAACGACCAATTTTCACCACTACTTTTTTCCCGGTCTCCGGATCTTTACCTAATTCACGTTCACCTGTTGCGCGGTCAGATGTCTCTAAGGTTTCCTCCACATCTTTATGAAATGGTCCGTAAAAACGGCGAATCATTTCATTCCATTTCAACATCCCCTGAGCAATATCATCGAACTCTTTTTCTACAGAAGCAGTGAAACTAAAATCAAGCACATCACCAAAGTTCTTTACCAGAAAATCATTTACAACAATTCCTATATCGGTAGGGAATAATTTCCCCTTTTCAGCTCCGGTATTTTCTGTTTTTATCTCTTCAGAAATTTTCCCCTTTTTCAGTGTGAAAACATCATAATTTCTTTTTACGCCTTCACGTTCTTCACGAACTACATAGCCGCGCTTTTGAATGGTAGAGATGGTTGGTGCGTAAGTTGATGGTCGGCCAATACCTAGTTCCTCTAACTTTTTCACCAAACTTGCTTCAGTATAGCGAGCAGGGTGATGCGTGAATCGTTGAGTTCCGGTGATTTCAGAAACATCTAATGCTTGTCCAACTTTCATTGGAGGCAACATGGATTCATTTTCCTCCTCGGTATTTTCATCGTCGGTTGACTCTAAATATACTTTTAGAAAACCATCGAATTTAATTACTTCACCCTGTGCAATAAATTGTTCGGTTGTAGTGGAAATTCCAATGGTAACCGTGGTTTTTTCCAATAATGCATCTGCCATTTGAGAAGCTACGGTTCTCTTCCAAATCAGTTCATATAATTTTTGTTCTGATGCATCACCCGGAACAGTCTGCTTATCGAGGTAAGTTGGACGAATGGCTTCGTGGGCCTCTTGTGCTCCTTTGGATTTTGTCTGGAATTTGCGAGGATTAGAATACTTAGCACCATATAATTTGGTGATTGCATTCTTTGCTCCATCAATAGCTGTATCGGATAAATTTACGGAATCGGTACGCATATAAGTAATGAACCCTGCCTCGTATAGTTTTTGAGCAACGCTCATGGTACGGGCCACCGACATTCCGATTTTACGTGATGCTTCTTGTTGTAAAGTAGATGTTGTAAATGGTGCGGCTGGAGAACGTTTGGCAGGTTTAGTCACCAAATCGGCCACTTTGAATTTTGCATTCGTACATTTTTCCAGAAAATCAAGAGCGTCTTTTTTCTTGGTAAAACGCTTATTTAATTCTGCTTTCACCAGGTGCTTTCCATCCACTAAAAAGACACCAACAAATCGATAAAATGTCTCTGCTTTAAAATCGTTAATCTCCCTTTCACGATCTACGATAATACGTACTGCAACCGATTGAACTCGTCCCGCAGAAAGCGAAGGTTTCACCTTTTTCCATAAGACTGGAGATAATTCAAATCCCACCAAACGGTCCAAAACCCTTCTAGCTTGCTGTGCATCAACCAGATGTTTATCAATTTTCCGCGGATTTTTAATCGCGTTTTGAATTGCCGGTTTAGTAATTTCATTAAATGTAATACGCTTGGTACGGGAATCGGGTAACTCCAACGCCTCTTTCAAGTGCCATGAAATTGCCTCTCCTTCCCGGTCCTCATCCGTTGCTAACCAGATGATCTCTGCATCTTTCGACAACTTTTTGAGTTCGGTAATAACCTTCTTTTTATCTTCAGAAACCTCATAATGAGGTGCAAATCCTTTATCGATATCAATGGACAAACCATTTTTAGCCAAATCACGAACGTGACCAAAGCTTGATTTTACGATATAATCTTTTCCTAAAAACCCCTCGATGGTCTTAGCCTTTGCAGGCGACTCCACAATCACCAGATTTTTTGCCATGCGTTAAAATAATTTCAAAATTGAGACCCCTAACCAGCCGGTCAGGGGTGCAAATAAAGCGAAAAGGAAAATTGAAAAAAAACACCTTGCCCCGCATTTTTTTTTAAACGTCTGATTTAGTGGATCTAAAAATATCCTGTCATTTTGACATATACCTTATAATGCTTATCTTTGCCTCCTTAATTTTTACAAGACTTTACGATGGCAGGGAATGCTGAACATATGATGGAGGAAAGTCGCCAGGGCGAGGCGATGGTATTAGAATCGAGCACATCGAATCCTAATAATGGTAAAAAATTACTTCTGGAAAGCTACGGATGCCAGATGAATTTTTCGGATTCGGAAATAGTTGCATCTATATTAGTGGGTGCCGGGTTTAGCACTACCCGCGATGCCGACGAAGCCGATGTGGTTTTAATAAATACATGTGCCATTCGCGATAATGCCGAGCAAAGGGTAAGAAACCGGTTGCAGGAATTCCATAGCAAAAAACGAAATAAGCCCTCGTTGGTAGTTGGCGTTTTAGGCTGTATGGCGGAACGATTAAAATCGAAATTACTCGAAGAAGAAAAGCTGGTGGACATTGTTGTTGGTCCGGATGCCTACCGGGATCTACCGCAATTAATAGCACAAGTTGAAGGGGGTCAAAAAGCCGTTAACGTTTTACTTTCCCGGGAAGAAACCTATGCCGATATCAACCCGATTCGATTAGATAGTAATGGTGTATCGGCCTTTGTTTCTATTATGCGGGGTTGTGATAATATGTGTTCATTTTGTGTAGTACCTTTTACACGAGGAAGAGAGAGAAGCCGCGATCCGGAATCCATTGTTCACGAAGTGAAATACCTGTTTGACCAGGGCTACCGCGAAGTGACTTTGTTGGGCCAGAATGTAGATTCCTACAAATGGAATATGAACGGGAAAGGAGAAATCCTTGACGCCTCTAAACCTACTTTAAATTTTGCCGGCTTATTGGCGAAAGTAGCAGAAGTATCACCCCTTTTACGAGTACGCTTTTCTACCTCACATCCAAAGGATATGACGGATGAAGTTTTAGAAGTAATGGCTGCATATGAAAACATTTGCAAATACATCCATTTACCGGTTCAATCCGGAAATTCTGAAATTCTAGAAAAGATGAACCGGGGCTATAGCCGTGAATGGTATCTGGACCGCATAAAAGCTATTCGCCGGTATATGCCGGATTGTGCGATTTCTACCGATATCATAACCGGTTTCTGCAGCGAAACTGATGAGCAGCATAAAGAAACGATTTCACTGATGGAAGAAGTTAAATATGATTTTGCTTACATGTTTAAATATTCTGAACGTCCGAAAACCCTTGCGGAAAGAAAATTTGAGGATGATATTCCTGAAGAAATTAAAAATAAGCGTTTGACTGAAGTGATCGAGTTGCAACAACAACACTCCCTGCTCAGTAATAAAAAAGCTGTAGGAAAAGTTCACCGCGTTCTTGTAGAAGGAGTATCAAAACGTTCGAAGGAACATTTATACGGACGTAATACCCAAAATACAGTAGTTGTTTTTCCTAAAGAGAATTACAATAAAGGTGAGTATGTAAACGTCTTAGTAGAAGAATGCACCGCAGCAACCTTAATGGGCAAAGCGGTAAAATGACGGAAGAATGAATTTGCAAAATATTACCAGCATAAAACAACGGTTTGGAATTATAGGTAATTCTCCATTGCTGAATCGTGCCATTGAAGTTGCCTCTCAGGTTGCTTCTACCGATTTATCCGTTTTGGTAACGGGAGAAAGCGGTACCGGTAAGGAAATAATGCCTCAGATTATTCATAATCTTAGTCCACGAAAACACGGTCCGTACATCGCCGTAAACTGCGGAGCCATTCCGGAGGGAACCATTGATTCGGAATTATTTGGTCACGAAAAAGGTGCATTTACAGGTGCTCATGAATCGCGGAAAGGGTATTTTGAGGTGGCCAATACGGGTACCATTTTTTTAGATGAAGTAGCAGAACTTCCTTTACAAACACAAGCGCGGTTATTACGCGTTTTGGAAACCGGAGAATACATTAAAGTTGGTTCTTCGAAGGTGATGAAAACGGATGTCCGCATTATTGCAGCAACCAATGTGAACATACCCGAAGCCATCCGGAAAGGAAAATTTCGCGAAGATTTATATTATCGTTTAAATACTGTTCCGATTTTTATTCCTTCACTTCGTGAGCGAAAGGATGACATTCAATTATTGTTTAGAAAATTTGCTTCAGATTTTGCTGAAAAATACCGGATGCCAGCCGTAAAATTAAATGACGAGGCCATGCATTTGTTAAGCAATTACTCCTGGCCGGGAAATATTCGTCAATTAAAAAATATAGCGGAACAAATCTCCGTCATTGAAACGGACCGCGAGATAAACGCCGTGCAGTTAAGTCAATATTTACCAAAAGAAACAGCAGGATTACCTGCCGTAGTTGGATTAGGTGGAAGTGCGTCTGAAATGAGTGAGCGGGAAATTCTATACAAGATCATTTTCGATATGCGCAGTGAATTGAATGATTTAAAATCGGTGGTGGTAGATTTAATGCAGGGGCGAAATCCCGAAATGAACTTTAATACCGAAAGTAGTCCACTTGTAAAACGCATATTGAATGATGCTGAAAACGGCAACATTGCTGTAGAAGGCACCATCTCCCGTCCTGTAGTTGCCAATCCGATTGTCCATTCGAACATGCCTCATTTTGCAGAAGAGATTGAAGAACACGAAGAGGTGGAGGAATCGCTTTCGCTGGAGGAAAGGGAAAAAGATCTGATTAAGAAAGCACTTCAAAAGCATCGCAACAAGCGCAAACATGCGGCTGAAGAATTAGGAATTTCTGAGCGGACATTGTATCGAAAAATTAAAGAGTATAATATCAAGTGAGAATATTTCTTTTCATATTGATAATTGCTTTAGAAAGCTGTTCGGTAAAATATTCCTTTACCGGAGCGGATATTCCACAGGAAGCAAAAACCGTGAGTGTTGCATTTTTCCAAAACAATGCTGCACTGGCTGGTCCAAACGTTCCTCAACTTTTTACTGAATCGTTAAAAGATATTTTTATTTCCCAAACCAAACTTAACCTTGTACGCCAAAACGGAGATCTTCAATTTGAAGGAGCAATTACCGGATATGATGTGCGTCCGATGGCCATTCAGGGAAATGATGCTGCTGCGTTAAACCGTTTAACCATGACGGTCAACGTCCGTTACGTGAATCAATTTGATTCCAAGAAAAATTTCGAGCAGAATTTTACTCGTTTTGTCGATTTTCCTTCAACCACAGATTTAACCAGCAATGAAGAATCACTGGTAGGTGAAGTAAACCGACAATTGGTACAAGATATTTTTGACCGTTCATTTGGAAATTGGTAATGAATAAAGATCAGTTCATAGCGATGATTAAAGGGGATGGCCATCCACAAATTAGCCATTACCCGGCTATTTCCATGCTAAGTCATAAATACCCCTGGAGTCAGGCCATACAAATTGTAAAGACCCGGATATTGCATGATGAAAAAAGCACGGAATATCTGGAGCAATTAAAACTTACTTCTGCATTAACATCGGATCGAAAGCAGTTGTATCGTTTTATCATGCAAAAAGCATTGGTTGAAAAGCTGATTGCGTTGGATGAAGAAATCACAACTGAACTCAATTCGGAAAGTGAAATAAAAGAAATCCCGGAAAATGAAAGGGTGATCAGCACCGTCTCCTCCGAAGTAGAACCTTTACATTTCAAATTAAGTGATGATATCCTCAAGGAGGAATCTGAGCAACCTGATTTAGAAAACAATGAAAAAATAGGTACAGGTGACGTCACTCAGAAATCAACTAATAATTTAGTTGTTGTAACTAAAGATATTCTTGAAGAATTAATCGAGCGAAAAATTAATGAGGTTATTGTTCCCGAAAAGAAAGAAAAGGAACAAGAAATTAGTTCATTACCTGTTCAGGAAGAATTCCATTCAACCGAAGCATCAGAGGAAATAATAATTTCGAATGAGGCTGCAGAAAAAGAAAATATTGCAGAGCACTACGATGATTTGGAAAAGCAATTTTTATGGGAGGCCGTAAACGCGACCATTCAGGTGGACGTGATGAAAGATTTGGAGAAGTTACCGGAATTAGAAGTTGAAAATCCCATAGAATCGCCCAAAATTCAAACTTTACGTCCGCAAAAACCAAGCGAAAAACCAAGTGTGGAAGAGTCATTTAATTGGGAACAACCTCATTCTTTTTTGAATTGGCTTGTGCCTAAAAAGGAGGATTCCGAAGGCAAAAACAACATCCCGGTTGAAGACCTTGTAGAGCAATTTTTGAAAAATGATCCTAAAATTACCCCTCAGAAAGTGGAGTTCTACACCCCCGGAAATGTAGCAAAACTATCGATAGCCGACAACGAAGACTTTGTTTCTGAGACACTTGCGAGCATTTACGAGAAACAAGGTTATTATGCCAAGGCGATTCGGGTATATGAAAAATTAAGTTTGAAAATTCCAGGAAAATCCGCTTACTTTGCGTCCCGCATTAAAGAGCTGGAATCGCTTAAAAACAATAAAACAAAATAATAATGGCAACTATTTTTACAATCCTTTTGATTTTGGTATGTGTACTAATGGTTTTGATCGTATTGATTCAAAATCCAAAAGGTGGAGGTATTAATTCCGGCTTATCCGGTGCAAGTCAGATGTTAGGTGTAAAACAACAAACTGACCTCGTTGAAAAATGGACCTGGTATTTAGCGGTTGGTCTGGTGGTTCTTTGCCTGATCAGCACTCCGATTTTACATGGAAATACTTCCGGTGAAGAGCAAAAATCGATTGAGACAGAAGTTCCTGTACAAGGTATTCCTCAAGGTGGTATTAACACTGCTCCCGGAGTAAAATAATTCGCCGATTAATGAAATTAAAATGTCAGTGTGTCGCAAGCACTGACATTTTTGTTTTATACCACTGACAAATCATCCTTGATCCAATCAATTTTTATGATTGGAATGATTTCTGAGTATTGATTGCACTATAAAATCGAATAAAAATGTCACTGAACGTAAAACCCATTGCAGACCGTGTTCTTATTGAGCCGGACGCAGCAGAAACAAAAACCGCTTCCGGTATTATTATTCCTGATACCGCGAAAGAAAAACCAATGAGAGGAACCGTAATCGCTGTTGGGGCGGGTAAAAAAGATGAACCGATGACCGTAAAGGCTGGTGATAAAGTTCTTTATGGGAAATATTCCGGTACAGAAGTAAACATCGACGGGAAAGATTTCCTGATTATGAAGGAGAGTGATATTTACGCAATTATCTAAAACATAAAAAAATGGCATCGAAAGAAATTTCTTTTAGTACAGAAGCTAGAGAAAAACTTAAAAAAGGCGTTGACGCATTAGCAGATGCAGTTAAAGTAACGCTGGGTCCTAAAGGACGAAACGTGGTAATTGATAAAAAATTCGGAGCGCCGCACGTTACCAAGGATGGTGTTACGGTTGCAAAAGAAGTTGAGCTTTCAGACAAAGTTGAAAACATGGGTGCTCAACTTGTTCGTGAAGTAGCTTCTAAAACAGCGGATATTGCAGGTGACGGAACTACCACAGCAACTGTACTTGCGCAAGCGATTGTTGCAGGTGGATTAAAAAATGTTGCAGCAGGTGCAAATCCGATGGATTTAAAACGTGGTGTGGACAAAGCAGTAATTGCAATTATTGCCGAGCTGAAAAAAATCTCTAAAGAAGTTGGAGATGATATTTCCAAGATTGAACAAGTAGCGACCATTTCCGCAAATAACGATCACGCCATTGGAAAACTGATTGCAGAAGCAATGGCAAAAGTGACGAAGGAAGGTGTAATTACTGTTGAAGAAGCAAAAGGAACAGAAACAACCGTTGATGTGGTAGAAGGTATGCAATTCGACAGAGGTTATTTATCTCCGTATTTTATTACTGATCCCGAAAACATGGAAGTTGTATTGGAGAATCCTTACATTCTGATTACCGATAAAAAGGTTTCCAGCATGAAAGAACTTCTTCCGATACTGGAGAAAAGTATTCAAACCGGAAGACCGATGCTGATCATTGCCGAAGATGTAGACGGAGAAGCTATTCAAACATTAGTGGTGAACAAACTTCGCGGCGCCTTAAAAATTGCTGCAGTTAAAGCTCCGGGATTCGGCGACAGAAGAAAAGCCATGCTTGAAGATATTGCTATTCTTACCAATGGAACAGTGATCTCAGAAGAGCAAGGTTATAAACTTGATATGGCCGATTTAAGTCACCTCGGTATTGCAGAAAAGATTGTTATTGATAAAGACAATACCACCATTGTAAATGGTCAGGGCGAAAAAGAAGCGATCAAAATGCGCATTGCTCAAATCAAAGCACAGATGGAGCAAACCACCAGTGACTATGATAAAGAAAAACTCCAAGAGCGTTTAGCAAAACTTGCAGGTGGTGTAGCCGTACTTTATGTTGGTGCAGCAACCGAAGTTGAAATGAAGGAGAAAAAAGACCGCGTAGAAGATGCGCTTGCAGCAACCCGTGCAGCAGTAGAAGAAGGAATTGTTCCCGGCGGTGGAGTTGCGTACATCCGTTGTTTAAGTGCGCTCGACAATCTCAAAGGTGAGAATGAAGATCAAACTACCGGTATTGCCATTATTCGCAGAGCACTTGAAGAACCACTCCGTACCATTGTTGCCAATGCAGGCGGTGAAGGATCTGTAGTGGTAAACAAAGTGAAAGAAGGAAAAGATGATTTCGGTTTCAATGCCCGCACAGAGCAATATGAAAATCTGCTAAGCGCAGGAGTTATTGATCCTACTAAAGTAAGCCGTGTTGCACTTGAGAACGCTGCCTCTATTGCCGGTATGATTTTAACTACAGATTGCGTTGTTTCGGAAATTGAAGAAGAAACACCTGCTATGCCAATGGGCGGAGGAATGCCCGGTGGAATGGGTGGAATGATGTAATCAACTAAATAATTAGTTATAAAAAAGGGCGATCTATTGATCGCCCTTTTTGTTATAACACTTTCATCTCAACGCGGCGATTAAATTCATGCTCCTCTTCGGAACATTTTACACCGTTTTTACATTGATTTAAAACCTTTGTCTCACCATAACCTTTGGGTACGAGTCGACCCGCAGCAATTCCGTGTTCAATTAGGTATTTTACGGTGGACTCCGCTCTTACTAATAAAACTTATCCTTTGTGTCTCAAATTTATTACTGAATCTTTGTCAATAATATTTTGTCAAATAAACATTGTAATTTAAAACCAAAAGTAGAAATGATTTATTAAATAATTCTTCTTAATGTCAATTGTCACTTTTTATGGCGACGTCCACCCTGTTTTCCGGATTTTGCTTTTTGTTCGTTGCGTTTTTTTTCGAGCCAGGCAGGGACCTTTGATTTTGATTCCTGTTTTTCTCCCAATAAGCGAAAACTTAAATCGGAACGTTTCAATGTTTTTAAACGCTCACGAATCCACTCTCTGTTTTCTTTTTGATACCAAAAGAAAAAGCGATGCTGATCTCGTTTTTCTTTTTCTGATTTGGGTGTATGTACAGGTTGTAGTGTATATGGATGATAACCGGAATAATAGATCTCTGTTGCAACCGTCATTGGTGTTGGTGTAAAATCCTGCACCTGCTCCAGATGAAATCCGAGTTCTTTTGTTTCTGCTGCAAGATTTGCCATGTCTTCATCACTGGTGCCGGGATGACTGGAAATAAAATAGGGAATGAGTTGTTGTTTCAAATTGAATTTGCGATCAATTTCATCAAAGCGTTTTTTAAATTCTTTAAAATGCTTGAAAGATGGTTTTCGCATTATTTTTAATGTCTCGTCCGAAGTATGTTCCGGTGCAACTTTTAATCGACCGGAAACATGTCGCTTCAACACTTGTTCTAAATATTCATCAATGGATTCATCTGCATTTTTATTATATGATTTTGTAAGCAAATCATATCGTATTCCGCTTCCCACAAATGCCTTTTTAACTTTAGGATTGGCATCTACTTTTTTCAGAATACTTGTCATTGCCGAATGATTCGTATCGAGATTACTGCAAATCACAGGGTGAATGCAGGAAGGACTAACACAGCGATCGCAAATTTCCTGAACCTTCCCTTTCATTTTGTACATATTGGCAGAAGGTCCGCCCAAGTCGGATATATACCCTTTAAAATCCTGCATACTTACCACCTGTTCCACTTCTTTTAAAATCGATTCTTCGGAACGGCTGGCGATAAATTTACCCTGATGAGCGGAAATGGTACAAAAGCTACATCCGCCGAAACAACCGCGGTGCATATTGACCGAAAATTTGATCATTTCCCAAGCAGGAATTTCTCCTCGCTTTTTGTATTTGGGATGCGGGTAACGGGTATAAGGTAAATCGAATGACTGATCCATTTCCTTTTCCGTCATGGTTTGAAAAGGCGGATTGATGATCAGAAATTTATTATTGACTTCCTGTATAATTCGTTTGGCGTTTAATTTATTTGATTCCTGTTCTACATGTTTAAAATTGGAAGCGTATGTTTTTTTATCCTTCAAACAAGCTTCATGTGAATTCAGATACAAATCTTTCCACGCTTTATTTTTGGGAATACCTTCACTTTTATTTTTAAGGTAGGCCGTTTGCTTCACCATGGTGAGTTGGTGAAAAGGAACTCCTTTTAACAATAAATCGACCATCTCACGAAGCGGTTGCTCTCCCATTCCATATACGAGCAAATCGGCACTGCTACTTTCCAAAATCGTTGGAAATAATTTATCTGCCCAATAATCATAATGCGTTACTCTTCTTAATGAAGCCTCAATTCCGCCGATAACAATCGGGCTATCCGGATAAATTTCTTTTAAGATTTTAGAGTAGACATTCACAGCGTAATCCGGACGAAAACCGGCTTGTCCGCCCGGTGTATATGCATCGGTAGAGCGCTTTCTTCGATTCGCGGTATAATGGTTCACCATGGAATCCATACAACCGGAAGTAACGCCAAAAAACAATTTTGGTTTTCCGAATTTTTTAAAATCGCGCAGATCATCTTTCCAGTTTGGCTGCGCTACAATTCCAACCCTCAATCCGCAATCTTCCAGTATCCGGCCAATTACGGCAGTACCAAAGGCAGGATGATCCACATATGCATCACCGGAAATGAGCACAACATCCAATTCATCCCAACCTCGTTGTTGAGCTTCTTTTACAGTAGTGGGTAACCAGGCGGTAATTGGCAGATCTTGCATATTGCAAAACTAGGGAAAAGTAAAATAGAATTTAGCCTTAAATAATCGTTCAATTACTCATCAAATTGTATTTTTATAAAAAATCTGGATATGAGTGGAAAACAAAAATTATTTATTGCTCTCGGCTTTTTATTGGTTTTAATAATAGGCCTGATGGTTTGGATCAAGCAACCTGCTCCTGTTACCCAAAAAGATCTAGATAAAGCAGAAGAAGTTGCCAGTGATGATGATTTAATGGATGCCATCGAAACTGGTACTAGTGGCGACAGTTTACACGTTGCAGACAGTATTTCCCACTGATTATTTTAATTTTTGCAGGAGTTTCTCGCATTCTTTGCGGGTCTTTTCATCATCTTTCGATTTAACCGGATATTCCATTACTTTATCTGCGAACTTTTTCGCATTGGCTTTTTGACCCATTTCGTAATAGGTCAATGCCAATTCATAAACATGCATCGAAAGCTTGGGTTCCAGTTTAATTGCCTTTGAAAACATATCTAATGCGTCTGCATAAGTTCCTCCTTTGGGTGTTCCACCGTAAAGTGTGTTAATCATAGTCCGTTCAAATCCGTTTAATCCGGCGAAAGTCCGGTGCCATCTTCCCATAATGTGGAAGGCCGTTGCATTGTTTGGATCAATCTTAAATACCTGATCACATTCGGTCTTTATTTCTTTTGCGTTCGAAATTTTGGTTTTAGTAGATGCATTTTCATTTTCCCTTGCAAGCGCCACTGCATAAGCAAGATGGGAATCGGCATAATTCGTATTTAATTTAATGGCCAGTTTACCCAATCGCTTGGCTTCGGAATAATATTTTTTTTGTGTTTCACCAACCGACATTAATGCTCCTGCACGGCTATACGACAAACTCATTCCGCAAATTATTTCCACGTTGAGTGAATCCTTCGCGTATAGCGTTTTATATGCAGAAAGAGCTTCTTCATGTTTACGCTCATCCTGAAGCTTTTTAGCCTGTTCTAAATTCATTTGAGCGCTGGATTGGGTAGATAATCCCAAAACAAACAATAAATAAACCAATGCTTTCATAACCATTTTTTTGAAAGGAAATTTTTCAGTTAAACCCATAATCAACAACAAAGTTCTTAAAACCGCATTTTAAATATTACTTTGATTCAAATGATTGTCCTTCAATTTACGAAAATGAACTGAAAATAATAACTTTGTCAACCATTTGGCTCCGTAGTTTAATGGATAGAACGAGAGTTTCCGGAACTCTTGGTAGGGGTTCGATTCCCTTCGGGGCTACCATGAAGTAGAAAGGCTATGAGGATCCTCATAGCCTTTTTTATTTTTCCGGCCTTTCACTTCATGGTAGACCTCTTTAGACCGTCGTCTAAAGTTCAATTTGTATTAAGATGGGAATTGATTCTGTGTTTTATGAGGGATAGGTCCAGAATTTTTGCGAAATGTGGAGATCGTACCCCTGAAGCAGATCCTCCTTCGTCAGATCGCTACAGGGCTATGAGGAGAAAAAATTCAGTTCTTACGTTTATTATTCTTCCCTGAAGCAGATCCTCCTTCGTCAGATCGCTACAGGGTGATGAAGCGAAAAAGTCCAAGGGTTACCTTGTAAAGGATGAAGATTGTTCCCCTGAAGCAGATGCTCATTCTTCGCATCGCTACAGGGTGATGAAGGGAAAAATTCAGTTCTTACGTTTATTATTCTTCCCTGAAGCAGATCCTCCTTCGTCGGATCGCTACAGGGCAATGAAGCGAAAAAGTCCAAGGGTTACCTTGGACTTTTTCTGCTTCATTGGTAGCGGGGACTGGATTCGAACCAATGACCTTCGGGTTATGAGCCCGACGAGCTACCTCTGCTCTACCCCGCATCGTTTTTGAGAGTGCAAATATAGTAATTAGTTTAATACCTTTGTAAAAATACTTTGAAATGGCGCATAAAGCCGGATTTGTCAATATTATCGGAAGTCCCAATGTAGGGAAGTCAACTCTCATGAATGCTCTTGTTGGTGAAAGGGTGTCAATTATTAACGCTAAAGCACAGACTACCAGGCATCGTATCATGGGTATAGTGAGTGGGGAGGATTTTCAGATTGTGTATTCAGACACCCCGGGTGTGCTGAATCCTGCGTATAAAATGCAGGAGGGGATGATGGGATTTGTAAACGCAGCATTTCAGGATGCGGATATTTTTATTCTGGTTACCGATTTAAATGAAGATCAACCCGCTGTACCGGATATCGTGGAGCGATTAAACAAACAAAGCGTTCCGGTATTTGTATTGGTGAATAAAATAGATTTAAGTACACAGGAAAAAGTAGCGGAGCGATTGGATCATTGGAAAAGCCTACTCCCTAATGCATTGGTAGCAGGTATTTCCGCTTTACACAAGTACAACCTGGATATTCTTTTTGAAAAAATCTTAGAATTATTACCGGAGAGTCCGGCGTATTTCGACAAAGAAGAATACACCGACAGATCCATGCGCTTTCTTGTGTCGGAAATTATCCGTGAAAAAATACTTACGTTATACGACAAGGAAATCCCCTATAGTTCTGAAGTTGTAGTAGAATCGTTTAAAGAGGAAGAGCATATTACACGAATCTCCGCCGTGGTTTACGTTACGCGCGATTCTCAAAAAGGAATAATTATTGGTCACCAAGGCAAAATGATAAAACTGCTTGGAACCAAAGCAAGAAAAGAAATGGAAGAATTTCTCGGTAAAAAAGTTTTTTTGGAACTCTTTGTGAAAGTCCAGAAAAACTGGAGAGATGATGAGCGGCATTTAAAGAATTTCGGATATATTAACTAATCAACATGGCAAACATTGTAGCAATTGTAGGAAGACCCAACGTGGGGAAATCCACTTTATTTAACCGGCTTACAGAAAGTCGGGATGCCATCGTTGATCCCACCGAAGGCGTAACACGTGATCGCCATTATGGAAAAAGTTTGTGGAATGGTCACGAATTTTCGGTGATCGACACAGGAGGATATATTCACGGTAGTGAAGATGTTTTTGAAGAAGAGATCCGCAAACAAGTGAAGCTCGCCATTGAGGAAGCAAATGTGATTCTTTTTGTTGTTGATGTAATGGCTGGTGTAACCGATATGGATCAGGAAGTGGCTGACATGCTCCGCAAATCGAAAAAGAAGATTTTTCTGGTGGCGAATAAAGTTGATACTTCCGACAAAGCCGCTTATGCAGCAGAATTTTATCGCTTCGGTTTAGGCGAAATTTTTTCTTTATCGGCACAGAACGGATCCGGAACCGGAGAATTACTGGATGAGATCACAAAAGATTTTGTACACGAAGAAGAAGATGAAAACCCTGAACGTTTACCGCGAATTGCAATCGTAGGAAAACCAAACGTTGGTAAATCATCTTTATTAAATGCGCTTACCGGACAGGAACGAAATATTGTAACCCCTATTTCCGGTACTACACGCGATTCGATTCACACCCACTATAAAGCATTTGGATTTGATTTCGATTTGATTGACACTGCAGGTATCAGAAAAAAAGCAAAAGTTCAGGAGGACATCGAATTTTATTCCGTGTTAAGGTCTATCCGCACCATTGAAGAATCGGATGTTTGTCTGTTTATGATTGATGCTGCCGAGGGATTGCAAAAGCAGGATTTAAATATTTATTATCTCGTTGAAAGCAACAAAAAAGGTGTAGTGGTTCTTGTCAACAAATGGGACCTGGTAGAAAAGGACACCAAAACGCTAAAACAATTCGAAGAAAATTTAAGAAGCGGACTTGCACCGTTTAATGATGTTCCGATTATTTTTATTTCTGCGTTAACCAAACAACGAATTCATAAAGCACTGGAAGAGGCCATGCGCGTATATAATAACCGTGCAAGAAAAATTCCAACGTCGAAACTCAATGAAGCGTTATTACCCATCGTAGAGCAAAATCCGCCGCCTTCCTATAAAGGAAAATACATTAAGATTAAATACATTACTCAATTACCAACCGAGGTGCCAAGTTTTGCCTTTTTCTGCAATTTACCGCAGTATATAAAGGATCCTTACAAACGTTATCTTGAAAATCAGTTGAGAAAGATTTTTGATTTCGAAGGTGTACCGGTGCGTATATTTTTCCGCCAGAAATAATCAGGCAAATACTGCACCTGCCATTAGCATCATTCCAATACGAAGTGCATCCTCATCCACATCGAAGGTAGCCGTGTGTACAGGAGAAACAATTCCTTTGCTTTCATTGCGGGTACCGAGACGGAAAAAGCAGGAAGGGATCTCCTGAGAATACCAGGCAAAATCTTCTGCAGTCATGCGAAGTTTTAATTCTGTTACATTTTCTTTACCCAAAAGATCAGTGGCAACACTCCTGATTTTTTCAGTGGTGGTTGGGTCGTTCACCAAAAAGGGATACCCTTTTTCAATGGTGAATTCAACAGACCCTCCCATTGATTTTGCGATCGAATTTGCAGTTTGAATCAAAACCTCATGCGCCTTTTTTCGCCACTCTTCATTCATGGTTCTGAATGTTCCTTCGAGGTTGACAAAATCAGGTATCACATTGGTGGCACCTGCTCCGGTAATTTTTCCGAATGCAAGAACGGTAGGAATTTTTTCCGGATTTAATTCAGAATTCGCAACCATAAATTTGTTGTTCAGTTCCTGAATTATGGCAGCTGCGATCAATAGCGGATTATTGTATTGTTCCGGGAGAGCAGCATGTCCACCTTTACCTATAACTTTCAAATATAATTCGTCGGTAGAGGCCATATACATTCCACTTTTGAATCCAACTTTCCCAACTTCCAGTTCAGGAAAAACATGCAGACCAACAATGAAATCGGGAACAGGATTTTTCAATACTCCTTCGGCAATCATCAATGTAGCACCTCCGGGTAATTTCTCTTCTCCGGGTTGAAAAATCAATCGGACTTTACCTTGAAATTTATCCTTGTGGTTGTTCAGAATTTTTGCCGCTCCCAACAAACATGCAGTGTGTACATCATGTCCGCAAGCATGCATCACGCCTTTGTTTTTAGATGCAAATTCAATTTCGTTTTTTTCCAGAATCGGTAAAGCATCGTGATCGGATCGTAATGCAATTAAACGTGATTCCGGATTGGTACCGCATATTTCGGCCACAATACCGGTATTTCCTACTCCACTTTTAAAACTGATACCTTCTTTCTCTAAAACAGATGCAATAAAGCGCATGGTTTCTGTCTCCTGAAAAGATAACTCAGGATGCGCATGGATATGCCTTCTGATTTGAATGATTTCCGGAAGCAATGCTTGTGCCTCAGTTTGCAAAAAGGAAAGATCAATCATTTTGCCCAGAAGGTTTTTAAAGCACTTAAAATCATTTTTACGGCAGCATAAAGCATCACACTGCCAAAAACTAGTTTTATGACGTGTACGGACTCTTTTAGCGATTGTGAAGCCAATCCGCCAAGCCATCCGCCAAGAATAAATGTAAGCGCGATAACTAGCGCGTAAGGAATATTAATATCGCCTTGCTGATAATACACCATTGCTGCCCCAATTCCAATGGGTGGTAACATGACGGCCACTGAGGTACCGATAGCCTGATGTTGGGTAAGACCTAAAAAATATACAAGGGCAGGCACGATAATAATTCCTCCACCTACACCAACAAACCCGCCAAGTAATCCGGCAAAAAATCCAATGAGTGCGAGAATGATAATGGTAGAACTTTCCATGTTTTAAAAATCGAGTGAGAGCGAAAAATAACGGATGGCCTTATAACGCACGCCGTCATCCACACCCCATGCCCAGTCAAACCGAATAAAATATCCGAACAAACGACTTCTTAATCCCCAACCATATCCGTAAATAATAGGTTCGCGTTGGTTCTTCAACGTTATGATAATCGGATTTCCTGAACTGGAATATTGAATGGTATTGAATGAATTTTCATCTGAATACGGATTCGGACCTGTCCATGCTGCGCCTACATCAAAGAAACTTACCACCTGGAAATTTTCGAGAAAGTCAGATTTTAGCGGTTTCTCTGCAAAATATTTTACCAATGGCATTCTTAATTCAGCATTCACCACTCCAAAATTAGATCCGTTTCGTGCATTCTGATAAAATCCGCGCACCGGTGTGGCAATGGTTTGATAGGCGTAATTCTGACTTTGTGAAACCTGAATGGTATTATCATACTTTGGCGCAATCCAGTTATCCACTCCTCCTAAATAATAAACCAATCGTTTATCACCGAGTGATGCGCTACCTGCAACACGTGCTGCAAAAATAAAATCGCGGTGGATTTTTTGATAAAAACGATAATCGAATCCGGCGACAATAAAATTGGATTGATTGGTAATGATCTCTCTGTAATATTCACCCCAAATTTTAAACCTCATTCCGTAATATAAATTCAGTCCGCGTGGTATGGTATTATCAAAAACCAATTCAAGTTTACTTCCCAACATATGGTAGTAATCATTTTTGCGTTGTAAATTATTATAATCCGTAGCAAGTGTTACAACCCGGTCGAAACGATAATTCGCTGTCCCTCTCAAACTCAAAACTTCATTGAACGGATATTTTAATAAATACCGCATGTCGTAAATATTCGTTTTGGTAACACCGCGGTCGCGATTATAATCGTTAAATGCCTGACGATAGGCTACGTATTGCTTATCTAATCGTTTTGAATTATCCATGTAGGTCAACAACATTTCATTGCTGCCAAAGTTCCCTGCGAGACGATAACCTCCAATAATCCGGTGATCTTCGAATACATCCGTTATGCCGATTTTAATCAGTGCATTTAAACCGGGATTAAAATAGCCTTGTCCGGGAGTATAACGTTGATAAGTTTGATTGAGGTAATTATTGTCAAATTGCGAAACAATATAATCCGTTGCAAAATTTCTTCTGTATTGAGCATAAGGAGCAGGCTTGAATTCTTCTTCCGGTTTTTTCTTAACCTTTGTACTATCCTTTTTCTCCGATTTTTTAGGCTCTTCTACAATCCGGATGGTCTCCTTTTCATATTGTGGATTTTCGTCGCTGAATACATAATTGTTGATGTCAATTAATCCACTATCCAGTTTTGGTGTAGAACTAGTATTTACAATAACCGTATTCGATTTTACCGAATCCTTCTTTACCGAATTGTTGGCTTTAAGCAAGGCCATGTTTTGCTGAACGCGATACCTGGTTTTAGGAAGCGATCCTGCAAAACGAACATCTTCAGAAAATTTACCTGTAAGAAATTGGTACTGACCACCGGTTTTCATCAACAGCGCATACTTTCCTTTTTTCTCGTTTACATCATATTCGAGAATGTTATTGTTAAAGTTGGTCAATGCCGTAACAGTTGTAAAATACCTGTAATGCACCGTTGTATCCACATAGGCAATTGCACTGTCGTAAATAGCTGCGTAACGATTGATTATTCCGTTCTCATCACTCAAATAGGTATAATTGAGCGTATCCATTTGAGAAGGCCAGCTTTCATCAGCCAAAGGCGTATTGGTAATTCGTTTTAAATACCTGGATTTATCTTTGATGTCGATCACGAAAATATCTTTGGTATTATCATAAGGCTTCACCTTTACATCCTTATGAAGTGTATCAGAACTCCGGTTGGAGGCGAATATCACTGCCGTGCTTTTGTCTACAAATTTCGGATACAAATCATCGTAAATATCATTGGTCACCTGATCCAATGCATTACCCGCAATGCGATAAATATATAAATCGGTCTGACCACCGGCTACTCCCGACATCACCAGCATTTTTCCGTCGTCGGAATAATCCATGCTCAAAACTTTATCCAATTTTCCAATGGGTTTTTTATTGGTGCTGCCGTCTTCGATGGAATAAATACAGAACCATGTTTCACCCTTTTTTTCTACCACATAAGCGATCCCCTGACTACCCGGGTGCCATGCTGTAACCGGAAATGAAAAATCGTTGATGCGGTTTAATTTATGCTCGCCTTTTACTACGCGTTTTAATTCCTTTTTGGAAATATCATAAATCCATAATTTGTATTGCCCCATCTGGTTGGTGACAAAAGAAGCATATTGTCCGTTCGGACTCATTTTAAACTGCTGAAAAACGGTATTGGGTTTTTGTTTTTTTCTAATCTCCAGTTTTTCCAATTGTGGTTCAACAAGAATTTTGTTGTCCTCATTAAATTTCCGCTTGTAATAATTTACGTAATCGCTCGATAATTTTTTCAAACCAACACCCAACACAAACAAAAATCCACTTTCAACATTACGGGAGATACGCGTCATGTATAAAATATTCGGGATAACGGATGGACCGTAAACCTCAGCGATATAATTCCACATAGCGTGACCCGCAAATTGGGCATCAATTCCTTCGAGGCGATAAAAGCGATCGAATTTACCGGATAGTACACCGTCCTTTACATAACCCTCCGTTTCCGTGTCCCAGGGTTGCGACACGTAAGAAACAAATCCTTGTAAATACCATTCCGGCAATGTCATTAATGTAGAATTCTTCAATACATCCTTCCAATCGCCGCCATACATCATCTGATTACATAAAACCGATGCAATACCTGCGCGAATCTGGCGGTCCAGCTTTTTATGGTCTCCTTCGTAATAAAGAAAAACCTTTGTGCCCACTATACGTGATACACCACCGATGTTATACATTTCATCACCTGTGACACCAATGTTGCTTTGACGAAATTGGGATTGAGAATTGTAAATAATAAATTCAATTTTATCGTCCAGATAAAAATCAAACATCTTCTCCACTTCCATAAGTTGGCGGTGCGCCGATTGAGCTATATAAGCCGCATGCGTTTTCCCGCCAATGGCATAATAAATTTTAAAGCGCTCATAGTTTTGCGACATCCAGGTAAAACCATTGTACTGAACTCGATTTTTACCAAAGGTCATTTGCGAACCATTGTAAAACTGGGCAGAAGCATTCTGACTGAATAACAGAATGAAAATTGCCAGGATTCGCTGAATATAGGTAATGGCTCGGGACATGAATAAATTGAGACTTGTAAATATAACTAATACGGAACAATTCTAGTATTTTTACACTCCTAAAGTGTAGCAATGGCCGAAATAATCTGCTTTTCTTTTAATCCTTTTCAGGAAAACACCTATATCGTTTTCGACGAAACCCGTGAATGCGTCATCATTGATCCCGGTTGCTTCGAAAACTTTGAGAAAAAGGCCCTTCGCGACGAAATCGAAAAAAGGAATTTAAACCCGGTACGATTACTCAATACCCATTGCCATATTGATCATGTTTTGGGAAATAAATTCGTGGCAGATACCTGGAAACTTAATCTGGAAATTCACAGGGAGGACCTGCCTACCTTACATGCGCTGCCCAATTACGCACATATTTTTGGCGTTGGAAATCTGGAAGAATCGCCTGAACCCGGTTCGTTTTTAGAGGAGGGCGACAAAGTACAGTTCGGAAACACCACGCTCGATGTGATTTTTGTTCCAGGTCACGCCCCCGGCCATATTGCTTTCGTAAATCATCCGGATAAAACTGTTATCAGTGGAGATGTTCTCTTTGCAGGCAGCATAGGCAGAACCGATCTCCCGGGAGGCTCATTACCTGTATTATTAGCCAGCATAAAAAACAAACTATTGCCACTGGGTGATGATTTTACCGTTTATAGCGGGCACGGTCCCAGCACTACGATCAAAAAAGAGAAGCGGGAAAATTATTTTTTACAAGCCGAATTCGAAGGAAGATTTAACTGAAATTCGAGAACATCCTTCCACCCTTTCCATTTGCTGGAATCATTTATGGTTTCATTGTGCCATAACACCGATAAAAAACCGCCGTATTTAACTACTTCATCCCACAATTGCCGGCTCCGCAATTTAGCTTGTTCGGGAGTCAATCTTAAATATTCATTGAGAGTGCCATCCATAATATGCATGGGATACACCAATAATTCACCTTGTTTCTCTTCCTCTAAATCATAAAAATAAAAGGGAAAACAGGTGCCTGCTCTAAACCCGGTATCAGCTGCGTGTCCCATCGAATGCTCTTCCCGGATTCCTGCATTTTGAGCAATGCGATACGATTGGGGTAATTTAAATCTTAAATAATGAAATCTGCTTCTGGTATTTTTTTCTCCGCTAATCAGACTTAATCGTTGGCTCTCGGTATTGAAAGCCTCCTGATTCAAATGAGAGGCATATCCCGGATGAATTCCAATTGAAAAATTTTCCGACATCCGCTGAATCAGTCGAACCATTTCCGGATGATTATAACTTATATTCCTGTCGAACTTACTTCTGTTGGCCAATAAAAAAAACATCATTTTACTGACCGTTTTCCCATTGAGCAAAAACATTAAATCGTCGTAGGTATCATAAGGATCTTTTTCTTTTCCTCTGGCCACACGGATTTTATTTTTTAAGTCAGTAAGATTGAACGAAACCAAGGTTTTTAACCAGGAAGCGGTTTTCACCCATGGTGATTTATTCTTAAAAGCCCAGGCATGATCGATATCTACTGTTAAAAGTAAAACCGGCTTTTTTTCGGCAATGGTATAATGAGAAAAATGATTCGACAACACCTTTTCAAACCACCGGATTTGTTCTTCAACGATTGGTCGCTGAAGTAAATTTTCTTTAAATAAAACAGATTCCGCTACAGGAAAACGATCATGCAAATCTCTGGTGGTACAGGTATATTCTTCATGCCGACTTAACAACCAAAAAATGGAAGAAAAAAGATCGAAAGGAATAATTGAATTTTCCACTGGGAAAAAACCGGTTACATCTTGCCGTTTTACTAAATCAGGTTTTACAGGTCTGATATTGTTCTCTTCGAGTAAACCACAAGGAATGATCTGCACACTTCCTGAGATTTCTTCCGTCGAATAATTTATTCTCACTCCGGAGTAAGAAACAAATTCATTTTTATTATCTGTAATTCTAAAATCATTAACATTCATTCGCCTTACCAATTCGGTACAGACAAACGACAAGCGGGGGCCTATATGTTTAGAAAAAACAATCAAGGGATCTGTTGCACAATTTCATTCGCGATAAATTCAGCTGCTTTTCCGTCGCCATAAATGGAAGGCATATTGCTCAAATCTCTATTCATCAATAAAGAAAACGCATCCATGATCCGTTTGGTATCGGCATCTGCTAAAATTGCGGCACCGAGTTCAACGAGTTCAACCCATTCCGTTTCCGGACGAAGAATTACACACGGTTTTCCAAAATAGAACGCTTCTTTTTGTACTCCACCAGAATCGGTCATCACTAAAACTGCATTTTTTTCCAATGCAATCATTTCTAAAAATGAAGCCGGCTCTATAATATGAAAATTGGGATTGTTTTCGATTTTTGATTTTAACTGCTCACTTAAAAACTGATTCATGCATTTTTTGGTCCGTGGGTGTAGCGGGAGAATCATCGTGGTGGATTCACTTTCACAAATCCGGATCAATGCTTCAAAAATGGAATTCAACTTTTCAGGCTGATCCGTATTTTGATTGCGGTGAATGGTAACCAAAACAAAATCGTTTCCGGTACAACCTAATCGATGGAATACATCTTTTTTATTTTCTGCCAGTTCAGAAAAGAAAATACTATTGTCGTACATCACATCACCACAGTGGTAAATATGGGGATTATCATTGGTAAAAGGCCCCTTATTTCCATTTTTAAATCCCTCGCGAACCAAATTATCAATGCCGGTTTTTGTTGGAGAAAAAAGCAAGGTTGAAACATGATCGCAAACGATTCTGTTTATCTCTTCGGGCATCGATTTATTGAAGGATCGCAAACCGGCTTCAATATGTACCACTGGAATTCCCATTTTCGAAGCGACAATTGCACCTGCAAGTGTAGAATTGGTATCGCCATACAACACTAAAGCATTTGGTTTTTCTTTCACCAAAACTTCTTCCAGCCCCACCATCATTTTTGCTGTTTGCACACCGTGTGATCCGGATCCTGCATTGAGATTATAATCCGGTTCGGGAATTCCCAATTCCCGGAAAAATACGGCCGACATATTATCGTCGTAATGCTGACCCGTATGTACAATGATTTCCTGAAGTTGATGCGGGAATTTGTTTTTTACCGCTCTGCTTAAAGCTGCTGCTTTAATAATTTGCGGACGGGCACCGATAACCGTAATAATCTTTTTCATACTACGAAGTTAACGGATTCAACCGAAAATTATCAGGGCATCATTCCTTCATCTGAAAAGCTGTAATAACCCCTCTCCGTAACAATCAAATGATCCATTACCGGAATATCCATGATTTTACCGCCCTCCACAATTTTGCGTGTAAGATGAATGTCCTCATTACTTGGTTTTAAATTCCCCGAGGGGTGATTATGGCAGAGTATGATTGAGGTGGAATGATGATCAATAGCCGATTTAAAAATAAGACGGGAATCCACCACAGTCCCTGTGATTCCTCCGGAGCTGATTTTTGTTTGTGCAATACAAATGTTTGCCCGGTTAAAATGCAATACATGAAATTCTTCATGCGGTAAATCTGCCAAATGGTGTCGGATCAATTCATACGCATCGGCAGAATTGGTTACCGGTTTTCGCTGTTCTTTGGGAAGCTCTTTTCTGCGCTGGCCTAGTTCCAGTGCTGCAATAATGGTGATGGCTTTTACCTGACCAATCCCTTTTGTCTTTTGTAATTCCCCGATGGTCATTCTTCCCAATTTCCCCAGGTCATTGTCTACCGACCTTAACAATTTCCGGGAAAGGTCCAACGCACTCTCCTTACCTGAACCTGTGGCAATCAAGATGGCCATCAATTCCGCATCACTCAAGGATTTGCGACCCAGGTTTTTCAACTTTTCCCTTGGCCTGTCATTTTCTGCCCATGCCTTAATTGGAGTAAACGAATTTTCCATACCCCAATAATATGTAAATCAATACTATAGCCGACGTCAAATTTTGGACAAGTTTACGCTTCGGCAATGCTTGAAAAATCAAGGCAAAAAAAAAGCTTCGGCGAATACCGAAGCTTTAATTTCAAACAATGTAACAATTAAGCCATTGTGTTCACATGCTTGTGAAGGCTTGACTTAACGTTTGCAGCTTTGTTTTTATGGATAATGTTTTTCTTAGCCAGTTTATCGAGCATCCCAAACACTTTTGTAAGCAGAGACTGAGCTTCCTTCTTGTTATGAGAAGTTCTGATTGCTTTTACCGCGTTACGGGTAGTCTTATGAAAATAACGGTTGCGAACACGCTTTGCGTCGTTAGAGCGAATACGCTTAATAGCCGATTTGTGGTTTGCCATCTTTTCTATTTTTAATCAATCCGGTTTCCCGGTAAAATTTTAGTAGCCCGTAGGGGAATCGAACCCCTGTTCCAAGAATGAAAATCTTGTGTCCTAACCCCTAGACGAACGGGCCATCCCTTCAATTTGGGAGTGCAAATGTAAACAAAGAATTTAATTACTCTAAAAAAATTGTGGAAAAATTTGTGGAAAATCAGAAATCATCGCTGTCGGCCTGAAATTTAAACCCAAGTCTCTTTCCTGTTTTAATCTGCATCATATCACTCATTTCCCTGATCTCCATAACACTAACCTCTTTAACCAGGTCGTAAGGTGGTGTAAACAGATCGAAATCAATAGCATACAACACAATGGACTGAACCACGGCCATCAGTTTTTCGTAGGTGAGGTCGGAGGATATAAAATCGTTGTACAAAAATCCGAGTTGACGTTTTCCCTGAACCAAAAAATGATTTTCGCGATTCACAAAAATCCGGGCAACCAGATATCCCAGGTCATTCATACGGTTATAACGGAAAGAATCTGCCAGGAAATTAAACACGTTGATAATTCCGCAGTAGGCTCTTGATGAATCGTCCTTGAGATAAGAAGTTTTCCAAAGATTACTTTCGGAATCGAACATAAACACATTGGTATGCATGTGAAATACCAATACATCACCAGCAACCTGAAGTTGACATTCAAATTCGCCTTTATCAATAAAATTCACCTTGAGTCGTTCATCTATCCGGTGGGCTTCTTTACCAATGGCATCCGAAAACTCTTGTAAAACACGTTTTAAATCGGCAAAGCGTTGTTTGGTTAATGCATAAACATCTTGCTTCACTGAAGATTTTTCTTTGAGTGAAGAAAGGATTAAATCATTCGCATGTTTCAGGTCTTCGTTCATAGGCGATTAATAAGCGCGTGCAAATAATACTCGACGAGCAGATGGTTTTCCGGTTACCATACAGGCCCCCGGTGTTTCATCCATTCCGAATGGAATACAACGAATGGTGGCTTTGGTTTCTTCTTTAATACGCTCTTCCGTTTCTGCAGTGCCATCCCAATGAGCAAGAATAAATCCACCCTTTTCTTCCAGTACTGATTTAAACTCATCGTAGCTGTTAACAGTAAATGTATTAGCCTCGCGATGAGCTAATGCTTTTTGAAATAAATTATTCTGAATTTCTTCTAATAAAGCTTCCACTCTCTCTGCAAGTCCATCCTGCGAAACCACTGTTTTTTCACGTGTATCTCTGCGGGCCAGCTCTACTGTTCCGTTTTCAAAATCGCGTGGACCAATAGCAATTCGAACAGGCACTCCTTTCAATTCGTATTCCGCAAATTTCCATCCCGGCTTTTGTTTATCAGAATCATCCAGCTTAACGCTAATTCCTCTTTTTTTCATTTCGGCCATATAACCTTTAGCACGCTCGGAAATTTTTGCGAGTTCATCGTCACCTTTGTAAATCGGAACAATGACAACCTGTATCGGTGCTAATTTGGGAGGCAAAATTAATCCCTGATCATCGGAATGGGTCATGATTAAAGCACCCATTAAACGGGTAGATACACCCCAGGAGGTAGCCCAAACATAATCCAGTTTTCCTTCTTTGTTTGCAAACTTCACATCAAATGCTTTTGCAAAATTCTGACCTAAAA